>NZ_LZJH01000035.1:0-266367 GCF_001666745.1 Mycobacterium sp. E2699
GGCCTGGGGTGCTGCGATCAGGAAAGTCGACATCTGCGGCTCCCATCAGCTCAACGGGGCGGCTCGGCCCCGCCGCCGGTGCCGCCGGCACCGCCGGCCCCACCGGTGCCGATCAGCCCCGCGGGCCCACCCGCGCCGCCGCCGCTACCGGCCGCGCCCGAGGCGCCGGCCCCGCCATCGCCGAGCAACCACCCGCCGGCGCCCCCGTTGGCGCCAGTCCCGGGCGCCCCGTTGACGCCGTTGCCGACGAGTGGGCGTCCGGTCAACGCCAAGCTGTACGTGTTCGCCGCGGCCAGCAGGTTGTGCTCCACCGCCTGTAGCCCCGGGATCTGCAGCCAGGATCCGTTCGTCGCCTCGGCGGCGGCGTATGTGCCCGCACCCACGCTCAACGCCCGAACAAACTGCTCCTGGAACGTCGAAGCCTGGGCGCCCATCGCGTGATAAGACTGCGCATAGTTGCCAAACAACCGCGCAATCGCGGCCGACACCTCATCGGCGGCCGCTGGCGCAATCCCCGTGGTCGACGGCGCCGCCGATGCGGCAGCCTCCTTGATCGCCTCGCCGATGGCCGTCAAATCCGCCGACGCCGCGGCCAAGGCCTGGGGTGCTGCGATCAGGAAAGTCGACATCTGCGGCTCCCATCAGCTCAACGGGGCGGCTCGGACCGATAACTTTATTTAAAGAACCGGGGAATGGGAAGCCAACACTTCTTTGTCATCGTCAATGACTGGATTGGATCAGATCTGCTTGGCTGTGGCGCCGCGGCTCAGACATTTAATCCTTTGCGACACAGGACCGTTGCGCATTGTCGGTGACGCGGATAGTTGGGCCATCGGCGAATCCGACGGGTGCGGGGGAGAGCCGCGGGGTCCGCCGTTTGCTTCTCGTGGTCGACGCGACGGGAAGCCGCCTATCGGGGCAGTACGGCCTCGATGGCGCTGATGACCTCGGGCGCGTCCGGTTCGGTGCGCGGCCGAAATCGATTGGCCACCTCACCGTCGGGCGTGACCACGAATTTCTCGAAGTTCCACTGAATGTCGCCCGCCTTGCCATCGGAATCGACGGCCTTGGTCAGTTCGGCGTAGAGGGGGTGGCGGTTGTCGCCGTTGACGTCGGTCTTCTCCAGCAATGGGAACGTCACCCCGTAGGTCATCGAGCAGAACTGCCGGATCTCATCGGCCGTGCCGGGTTCCTGGCCCATGAACTGATTGCACGGGACGCCGACCACCGTCAGGCCGCGATCGGCGTAGTCGGTGGCCAGCTTCTCCAACGCCGTGTACTGCGGAGTCAGTCCGCACTTGGACGCGACGTTCACGATCAGCGTTGCGCCGTCAGACAATTCGGCCAGAGTGGTCGGCTTGCCATCGAGGGTGGTCAGGGCGATGTCTTTGAGGGTCACGCCGATGACGCTAACACTGCTCGCGTCGGTCGAACGCCTCGCCTTAGTGGCCGGCCGCGTGGGCCAGGTCGATGGCGTACTGACTCACGAAGGTGCCCGCCGGCGGGTCACCTTTGTCGCAGGTCCCGTCGGATTCACCCGGGCGTTTGATCCACAAATAGGCGTCGGCATGCGCGCCCGTGGTGGCGGTGGTGGGCGGGGTGCCCAGTCCGCGGCCGCTGGGGTTGCACCAGTTGAGCCCGGAGTCGGGTGCCGGTCCGGCGCCGTTGCGTGACGTGTCGATCACGTAGTGCGAACCGTTCGTGAGCCCGGAAATCGTCTCCCCGTAACCGATTTCGTCGCCGGTGGTGTAGAAGTTCGCGGTGTTGAGGCTGAAACCCCGCGCGCGGGCGACGTCGACCTTGTTGAGCCGGGCGGCCATGTCCTCGGCGCTGTGCCAGCGCAAGTGACCACCGTCGACGTAGACGGCCGTGCCCGGATTGCGCGTCAGCGTGTCGACCGCGTAGCGAATCAGGTCGTAGCGCTCTTGGCGCTGATCTGCCGACAGGCAGTCGGCCATGGCCAGCGCGTCGGGTTCGAGGACGATCGCCGTGCGCGTCGCGCCGACGCCGGATGCGATGCCGTCGATCCACGCGCGGTAGTCGTCGGCCGTCGCCATGCCACCCGCGGCGAAGCTGCCGCAGTCGCGGTGCGGGATCCCATAGATCGCCAGCACCGGGATAGTCCCCGCGGCCGCCGCATCGGCGGTGTACTTCCCGACCGTCCCGGCGGAAGAGCCCGGGACGATCCAGTACGCCTGCGGCGTGTTGGCAATGGCGGTCAATTCGGGACTCGGCGGATCGGCATGCTGCGCGGCACGCATAGCCGCCGAATTCGGATTGACGTAGAAGGGCATGCCGGCCAACGGATTGGCGTCGTCGGCCAAGCGCACGGCCGGGTCGACGAGGGAGTTCGTCGCGACAACGGCCGCAACCGTGAGGAGAGGGGCGATCCAACGCGCGACTGCGCCAGCAGCTGAGAACGTCACCCAAGGGAAATTAGTTCATTCATCGCCAGTCGCCGACGGCAGGTGATGGTGCGCTCGGCTCGGCCGACGGCGGGCTACATTACCCCTATGCGCGTTGTTCGCCGGTTCGGTGCGGTCCTGGCGATTCTCACGGCGGGGTTGCTGCTGGCAACCCCGGCCGGCGCGCAACCGCCGTCCAAAGTCACCGATCACATCACCGACAACACGGGAGCGTTGACGGACTCCGGCCGTGCGGCGGTCAGCTCGGCCATTGACCGGCTGTACCGCGACCGGCACATCCAACTGTGGGTGGTCTACGTCGACAACTTCTCCCGGTTCAAGCCCGAGAACTGGGCGAACCAAACCCGCAGCGCCAGCGGCATGGGCGACCACGACGCGCTGCTGGCCGTGGCCACGAACACCAAGTCGTACGTGTTCGACGTGCCGGGCCTCCCGGCGGCCGAGTTAAACGCCTTGCGCAGCAACCAAATCGAACCGGCGATCAACGCCAAAGAATGGAGCATCGCTGCGGTCGCCGCGGCCGACGGACTGGACAAATCGGCCCCCCCGGCAACCTCGTCGAAGCGCAACTGGGCGCCGATCGCGATCGCCGCCATCGTCGCGGTGGCCGTCATCGTTGTGCTGGTGGTGGTTCTCGTGCTCTATCGCGCGCGCCGCCGCCGGCGCGCCGCGCATCGCGATGGACCGGTGAGCATCGAGGGGAGCGATCGGTCGCTGGGGCAGGCATTGTCCACCGCGGAGGCCAGAGTGCGCCAGATCTCCGACTACGCCGCCAGGCATGGCGACAGCATCGGCGCCCAGGCCCAAGCCCGGCTCGAAGACGCCAAGCGGCATTTGGCGGCGGCGCATGGCACCCAAGCAGCGAACGAGGCCGATGCAATCGCCTATGCCAACAGGGCATCGACTCTGGCCGCTCAGGCCCAAACGCAAGCTAACGCCGACGTGCTGGCGGCGCACCGCACCCCACGACGTCGAGGCACCGCATCCAAGCGATGATCGGTGGACGGCGTCATGTGCAAAGAATGGGGGCGTCGCACACGTTGCCGGGGCAATAGGTGTTGTGTGCGGCGTTGACCAATGTTCCGACGTCGAGCAACGTCACGCCCCTGGCGTCCAAGTGGGCGTGAATGTCGTCCGCGATCTGTTGTGGCGTCCAGCCCCACGTGAGGTCGTAGCAGACGAGGTGCGCCTCGCCGATGAGGGCCTCTTCCGTCTTGGGCGGCCAACTGAGACCGACGGCGCGTAGCTGCGCGAGGTAGGCGTCATCCTGGGGAGTGGTGGCGGTCGCGATCGCGGTGCTACAAACCAAGCCAGCGCCGGCCATGACGGGGATGGCGAGCATTGCCGGCCAGCGGGGTGAGGACATGTGACACGTCTCCTTTGTTCTATGCGTCGACGACGCCGTCAGTGTGCGGGTCCAATGCGGTAGGAATAGGAAGACAGGAACGTGAAGAATGGTAACTGTGTCGACGCAAATTTGAATTTCGCCGTTCGAGGTTGTGATTACAACGGAAGGCGCACGACGCGCTAACCCGTGCTTGGATACAGCACGCGTTCCCAGATCGTCGCCAGTGTGTCCACGAGCACGTGCATCTCCGCATCGGAGGTGCCGGGGGTCAGCGTCAACAGGCGATGGACGTTCATGGTCACCAATGCCGTTGCGGCTCCGTGGGAATCGGCGAGGCCGCTGTTCGAGGCGTCGATGATCGCCTGGGCGACCTCGACAACCGGGTCGATGAGGGCCGAGCGGGCCGCGGCTACCTCGGGATCGTCGTCCGATGACCAGAACACCGCGCGCAGAATCGCCCCGTGCCGGCGGTAGGTGTGTGCCGCACTCAGCAGCGCCTCGCGTCCGGCCGCGACCGGATCCTCGGCCTGGCGCCATTGAGCAAGCGAGGCGTCCGTCTCAGCTCGCAGGGGTCGAACCAGCGCGCCGATCAGTTCGGCGCGGTCGCGGAAATATACATAGAAGGATTTGCGCGACAAGGTGGTTCGATCCATGATCGCCGCGACGCTGACCGTGTGAGCGGGCTGTTCGGTCACTAAGCCGGACGCCGCCTCGAGGATTTCGCGGCGCGCCTCCGCCGGAGCGCGGCGCCGCCGAGGAGGACCGGATCCTCGGTCACGAGCCACTCCCGTTACTGCCACGGTGGCAGTATAGTCGGTTGCGTTACTGCCGCCCCGGCAGTAACGGAAATGGAGGAGTGTCCGATGAGATCTGGCTGGACGGGCGCGGCGAGCGCCCCCCGCTGGTATTGCGTGGTCGTTGCGTTTTTTCTCGGCGTGCGCGCGATCTCAACCCTGTTGGCGGGGGCAAGTTTTCAGCTGCCTGGAGATGGCTGGCGGTCGGTCTGGCAGCTGGCGATGGTGGTTGTGCTCGCCGTCGGGATCGCATACCCCCGCGCCGCCCTCGCCGCGGCGGTGACCGTCGCGCTGGTTTATGCAGTGGCGACCGGGCTGGAGGCATTCCACGGCACCGACCTGCTGGGCGCGGTCCCCGTCGATACCCGCGACCGCGTCGTCCACCCGCTGCTGGCCGGGCTTGCCCTGGTCTGCGTGCTGCTGGGCCGACGACGCGGCGCCTTCCTGGAGCCGTCGGATCGCTAGAACGTGGCCACGTAGGGCTCGGATCGAGTTGGCGCGCAGTGTCATTCGCGCGTGCCCGCGCACCCACTGCTTGCTGCGTCGAGTCAAAACACTTCCGTTTGGCATACAAACAAAATTGGGTTTTCACAGTTTGAACTCAGGGGACGCCTACGCCCGCCTCATCGAACGGGGGTTAAGTCAGACCGTTACTGGTATGCCGACTGAAACTTGGGATCGGTAGGGCGACCAAAACGAGACGATTCTGGTATCGGTGACCGTCGGGCGGTCGCCGCGTCGTTCGGAGGTCGGTATGTCATTTCTCATTGCGGTCCCTGAATACGTGACGGCGGCGGCTTCGGATTTGGCGAATATCGGTTCGAGCGTCACCGCCGCAAACGCCGAGGCGGCGGCCCCGACGTCGACGGTGGTGGCCGCGGCGGGTGACGAGGTGTCAGCCGCCATCGCGGCGATGTTTGGCGAGCATGCCCGCGCCTATCAAGCGCTAAGCGCTGAGGCGGCGGCGTTTCACGAGCAGTTTGTCGAGCTGCTGACCGCCGGCGCCAACTCCTACGCCGGCGCCGAGGCCGCCAATGCGAACCCTCTGCAGGGGCTCCTCAACGACATCAACGCCCCCTTCAGCACATTCCTCGGGAGGCCACTCATCGGAAACGGCGCCGACGGCACCCCCGGAACCGGCGCGAACGGGCAGAACGGAGGGTTGTTGTGGGGTAACGGCGGCGCCGGCGGTTCGGGCGGGCCCGGACAGAACGGCGGGAACGGCGGGAGTGGCGGGTTCTTGTTCGGCAACGGCGGCCGCGGCGGCGACGGCGGGAACGCTATTGGCGCTGGGGTGGCCGGCTTTGGCGGCAACGGCGGCAATGCCGTCGGACTCTTCGGTAACGGCGGCGGCGGCGGGACCGGCGGTGTCAGCGTCAATGGCGTCGGCGGCGACGGCGGCTTCGGCGGCAACGGCGGGTTCCTGCTCGGCAACGGCGGCATCGGCGGGACCGGGGGCAACGGCTTCGTCGCCGGCTGGGGCGCCGCCGGCGGCAACGGCAGCAGCCTGATCTACGGCCTGGGCGGCGCCGGCGGCGCCGGCGGGTCCAGCCTCAACTTCGCCAACGGGCTCGCGGGCGTCGGCGGCGACGGCGGCAGCGGCGGCGCACTCTTCAACCTCATCGGCACCGGGGCCGACGGCGGCACCGGCGGGGCCGGCGTCGGCGCGGGCAACATCGGGGGCCAGGGCGGCCAGGGCGGTGGGGGTGGCGGCATCCTCTTCGGCCTGGGCGGCCACGGCGGGGCCGGCGGAACCGCCCTGACCGCCGGCGGCACCGGCGGGCCCGGCGGATACGGCGGCGACAACGGCTACGTGTTCAGTGATGGTGCCGGCAGCATCTATGCCGGGGGTTCCCTGTTCGGCATCGGCGGAGCCGGTGGCGACGGCGGGGTGGCCCAGGCCGGTGGCCACGGCGGCACCGGCGGGCTCGGCGGTCTCGGCGGCCTGGTGTTCGGCCTGGGCGGCCACGGCGGCAACGGCTTTGGTGCGCCCGGCTTGGCGTTCGGGGGCAACGGCAGCCAGGGCGGCTACGGCGGACTTCTCTTCGGCATCGGCGGCGGCGGCGGCAACGGTGGCACCGGGGCGGTCCCGGGCGTTGGCGGACCCGGCGGCTTCGGCGCGTACTACTTCTTCGGCCCGAACGGGCCGAACGGGTTGCCGGGCTGACGCTTGTGTGAATTGAGTCTGCCACCCGCGCAGTAGTTGGGATTGAATGCCACTAGGAAACGAAAGCCATTCGAAGACAAGGGGTTCGGTCCTTCATGAGCGAGCGAGCCAAAGCCGCGGCGAGGCCGCCGCATTGGCCGGACAACAGCCGCGGGAGCCCCAAATCGCGATGGGCTACACCTCCACCCGCCCGCTGTCGGGCCATTGGCGTCCCGGTCGGTCTCGTCGAACATTGCACGACGGTTGACCAGGACACCTTCGCTCGTGAAGAGGTCGATCAGGAATACCCGCCGCGCGCTTCACTACCCTGAATGTGTGCTCGGAGAGGCGAACCTCTTCCCGGTCAAACTCGATTGCGCGCCGGTGAAAACCGCTCTAGCTGGACAGGTGGCCCGCCTGCTGACGGCGGCACCAGTTCAGCGGCACCGTCGATCACGCTTACGACTGACCGGCTGGCACGATTAAAGTTCAGGGTGCCGTGTTGGAAATTCTGGACGGCCCACTCGGGCTCGTCGATTTCGGCGCTCGTCGGCAATCCCAGTGCACTGTGTTCGTAGCCCAGGGTGCCCCACGCGGCGTAGATGGCGCCGGTGACGGGCTGGGCCCCGCTGGCCGGTGACCAGTAGATAGCTCCTTTCTCGAAGATGACGTATCGCGTGGCTCCCTCCCCTTGTGATTCCGGCGAGGTCGGTGCGCCGAGTGTGCTGTTCATGCCGCCCATCGCCTGCCACCGGTCATAGATGGCAGTGCCTTGCAGCGACTGCGCCAGATCCTGGGCGCTGGGGTGACTGTTGAACCGCGCGGCAATGTCGCGAATCTGGTTCATCAAGGCATATCCGAGGTGGCCGGGGCAATCGGTGTCACTGACGTCGCGGTGGGCAAAAACGCAGGGCAGGTTCACGGCGGCGCCTTGTGGGAAACGGGTGTAGGGGCCGCCGTCCGACGTCAACGCGACACTGCCGTGCGGGTCGATGCCATCCATGGACAGCCGCCACCCGAGCAGGCGCCCGACGGTGTGCACCTGAGCCGGCGTGGGGCCCACCGCGTCGAACTCGCCGATCATGCACACAGCCCACGTGTTGCGGTTGAACCCGCCAGTGTGGGTGCCCTGAACTGGTCTCGTCATGCCGCCGAATCGGCCTTCGAATACCTGACCGTATTTGTCGACCAGGGCGTTGTAGGCGATGTCCGGCCAACCCAGGGTGCGGGTGTGGTAGCCGTAGATCGACCGGACAATTGCCGCCGAATCCTGCTGCGCGTAATCATTTACGCCGGCGGTGTGGTGCACGACGGCTGCCTTGATTCCGTTGTCGTACACCGGTGCTCGCCTGCGGATTGACTCGTCGGCGCCCCACTGCGCGCGACTGATGATATTGAGCTCTTGCCCAGGTGTTTCGACCGCCGCAACCAAAGCCGGATCCGCCGCCGCGCTCGGGGGTTGGATCAGCCCTGATGCGGCGGTGCCCAAACCCAGCACAAGTGGGGTGGCCGCAACGTATTTGAGAACATGACGGCGTGAAACAGACGGTGGCGCTGAGCACCCGCACCAATTTGGCACGGCACCACGGTATCCCGCGGTAACAGTATTCATAAGGCGACCCGCCGCAGCCGAATACGTTTGAATGCGGCCGATTCGGAAGACCGCCGCCGGCATGATCTCGGCTAGTCTTTTGACGGTCACTTCTGCTGAGACTGGACGCTGAGTTCCTCGAACCTGGCCAAGGCCAAGTCGCGCTGGTTTGCGTCGAAGGCCTCCACACGCGTCACGCGACCGTCATCGAGCAGGATGAGCACGACAAGCGGAATCTCGATCGCCACGCCATCTTTCGAGGTGCCCCTCAAGACCTCGTAGTCGACAAGGCCCGTCGCCGACTGCGCAAGAACCTCGGCGAGTTCGATCCAATAGTCGGGCACGAGCGCCGCCAGCATCTCGATCGATGAAATGTGGTCGGCGATCGCCTGGGCTCCTGGACCGGACAGTTGCCGGTGGTTGACGAACGTGGCGCCGGCGATGCTGGTGGCGAACGCATCCCGGTCATGAAGGTTAATGATCTCGTTCAGCCGGCGAATTTCCTCAACGACCAGGGGATGCGTGACCTCTCCGGATGCGATCCAACGAGCCGTGAGTTCAGCGAACGCGTCGTTCATGTCGTCGGGATCGAAGCTCACGCATGCGTGCAGGAGGCCGTCCCGACTGACTTCCGTGACCTGCAACATCTCGACGATCGGTGCACCGGCGTCGTCGGGGTCGCCGTAATGCGCGCGGGTCAGCGAGAAACGCTGGCCCCTGATTGCGATGGTTTCCACCGTCAATCGGGAGCCGCTGGGCGTGGCCTCGAACATCGCCTGCATGTTCTTTCGCCTTGCGGGGCCTTCGAATTCGTCCCGCAGGCCTTTTCGCCGGTCCTCATAGCGCAGGTTTGCAGTCGTGAGGGCGAAGAACCCGTCCAAGTCGCGGCGGTTGAACGCGTCGGCCAGCCGCGACCAGATTCGCGTCGCGGCGTTCTCTTGCATGGGCCGTCGATCGAGCTCGTCGAAACGCGCAAGCGCGGTGTCGAGGTCTGCTTCGTCGAATAACTCGGCGCCACTGATGAGCTCGCCGTCGACAGTGAAGATATCGACTATCCGCCACTCGGCGTCCATCCCGTCTTGCGAGCTCCCATGCGAAACGTGCGTGACGACCGCCCCGAGGTCGCTCAGTCGATGCACAACCTCGATGTAGGTGGTCAGGTTCGGCGTGACGTCCCACGTCGCATGGAGAAATGCGGCCCAATCTCCCGCCTCGAACGGTGCGAGGGACCGATGATCGACCCGGACCCAGTCCGACGTTATTGCGGGGACCTCATGCCGATTGAGCGCAGCGAATGCTCGCATCAGGACGGACCACGTGTGCGCGTGAGCGGCCGCTTCGCCCTCGAGGTACCGGGCATCGAGTTCCGCGAACGCAGCGTCAATGTCGTTGGGATCGAATGTTATTAGCGTCGCGATCCGGTTGTCAGCGTCTGCCTCGACGATACTGAGCAGCTCGACGTCGAACTCGCCGTGCCGAAGATCGCGATTCAAGGAATAGACACGGGTGAGTGCGAGGCGCTCGCCGCGGGTCGCGATGACGGTCAACGTCACGCTCGCCTCAATCTCGTGGAGGACTCGCATGTTTGCGATCGCGAGGTCGCGACCGTGCCATACCCCGAGATTTACCACGTGCCGGCGGTCCGCGAAGAAACTGTTGTCCGCGACGATCTCGGCCATCGCGTCCCACTCGTGAGACTCGACACACGCGAAGAAGATTTCGGCCAGTCGGCTTGCGGAATTGTCCAATCGGCGGTTTGGTGGCTGCAATCCGTCAAAGCGGGTGAGTGCGGCGTCCAGGTCCCGCTCGTCGAAGATCTCGCAGCGGCCGAGGAAGTCGCCCTCGACGGTGAACAGGGCGATCATCCGCAACTCCGCGTCAGAGCCCTCTTGCCAGGTCCCCTTAACCACCTGTGTGACGACGGCTCCGAGTTCGGTCAGCCGGTGCACAGCTTCGATATAGACGCAGACCTCCGAAGTGAGGTCCAACATGGCACGAACAGATGCGGCGAGATCGACCCCCTCGACCGAGACGAGCGGTCGATGATCGATGTAAACCGGAGCCTGGGTCGTCGGCGCGGGAAGTTCGTGCCGATTTACGCTGGGATAGGCCCCTGAAATCACCGACCAGGTATGCGCGTGGGCCGCCGCTTCGCCGGAGCGGTACCGCGCGTCGAGTTCCTCGAAGGCGGCGTCAATGTCGTTGGCGTCGAGGAAGACGCCCGCCGTAATTCGGTGGTCAGCGTCGATCTCGAGGATGTAGAGCAGCTCGCTGAGGAATTCTCCGGCGCCCAGGTCGACGTTCGCCGAACAGATACGAGTTAGGGCTAGGCGCGCCCCGCGCGTTGCGATCACAACAACCGTCATATTCGCTCCGAACTCGGCGACCGCTCGCATGTTCTCGATATGGACACCTCGACCGTGTAGGACCCCGGCGTTTACGACCTCACGGCGATCGTCCGTTGAGATGTCGTCGGCGAGTAACTGGGCCATCGCGGCCCAGTCGCGAGCCGCATAGCAGCTGAAAAAGTGTTCGTTCACTTGGCTTGCCGCGTTCTTGAGCCGCGCCGCCTGCCGGCGCAGTTCCTCAAAACGGGCGAGCGCGGCATCGAGGTCCGTCTCGTCGAAAAGCTCGAATCGGCAGACCAGATCGCCGTCAAATGCGAAAAGGCCGATCTCGCGCCACTCGGCATCGAAGCCCTCCTGTGAGGTGCCAGTCATCACCTCTGTGACGACCGCCCCGGAGTTGCTCAGCCGATGCACAGCTTCGATGTGACCCTTGAGGTTGGGGACGACGTCAAAGCTGGCGCGTAGAAAAGGGATCACGTCGTCGGGCGAGAACGCTCTGCCACGGCGATGATCGATGTTGACGCAGTCCTTCGTCGTCCGAGGGAATTCATGCCGGTTGTACACGGTTTGGACCTGCGTCATGGCCGTCCACGTCTGCGAGTAAGCAGCTGCTTCACCCGCGAGGTACCGGGCGTCGAGTTCTTCGAACGCGGCGTCGATGTCGTCGATATCGAACCCGATCCGCGCCACAATGCGATTGCCAGCTCCAATCTCGACGATGTTGAGCACATCGGCGCTGACCTCTTCCGGCCGCAATCCGTGGGTGATCACGCGAACATGAGTGAGGGCGAGGCGTTCCCCGCGAGTGGCGAGGACGGTTGACCCGATGCCCTGAGTGCTCATTTCGGCGACGGCTCGCATTTCCGCGATGTGGTCGTCCCGACCGTGTCGGAGGCCGGCGTTGACGACTCGACGCCGATCGTCTGTGCAGAGGTCATCGGTGAGGATCTCTGCCATGGCATCCCAGTCGCGGGCCGCGTAGCAATTCCAAAAGCGTTCGTCTACTCGGGTCGCCGCGTTTTCAAGCCGCCGCGACTCTGGTCGCAGCTCCTCAAATCTTGCGAGCGCGGCGTCGAGGTCCTCTTCCTCGTACACCTCCAAGCGCGGCGCTTCGGAGTCGAAGAGAAGGATGCGACGCCATTGCAATTTGTTGCCATGCTTATCGGTGCCTTCGATAACGAACGTGACAACGGTGCCGCGGCTGTCGAGAGCGTGCGCACATGTCACCCGATAGTGAGCGTCAGGCACGAGCTCCCACAGCTCCTCGACCCCTCGGCCGAAGTCCTCGCCCGATGCGAAGGGGACCCGTCGATGATCGACGTACGTGAGTTGCCTCATCCTGGGTCCCGGCTCATGGCGGTTTAGCTCCGCGACCGTGTCCATTCCGGATTTCCACACGCGCGCATACGGGGCCGCTTCGCCGGCGAGGTATCGACGATCGAGTTCCTCGAAGGCTGCATCAAGGCCGTCGACGTCGAAGAAGACCGCTGCGAAGATTCGCTGGTCGGAGTTAATTTCAAGGACGCAGACCGTTTCGAGAACAAATGCATCAGACTCGTGATCGCGCGCGGAGAAGCGGAGATGCATCAGGGCAAGGTTCGCCCCTCGGATCGCGATCGTGGTCGTCGTCACCGTCGTGCTGAAGAGGTCGGCGATCGTCCGCATGTCCGCCATCTGGGCGCCTCGACCATTTCGGACTCCTACGCCTACCACCCGACGCCGATCGTCGTTGGAGAAGTCGTCGGCCAGTAGCTCCGCCATGGCGTCCCAGTCAGCCGCTGCGAAACGCGCCAGAAAGCGCTCGCCGATCTGGCTTGCCGTGTTTTCCAGTAGTGGTGCCCGCCGTTGCGGCTCCTTGAATCGGGCGATCGCGGCGTCGACATCGCTTTCTTCGTAGATCTCCAATCGCGGCTCGTCGGGATCGAGGAAAAAAGCGCGGCCCCATTGCAATTCGCTTCCCTGGGCGTCGGTGCCTTCGATGACCAGGCTGGCAACGACGCCGCGGGCATCCAGAGCATGTACTGCCTGGAACCGATAGCGCGCATCCGGAACGAGGAGCCACAGCTCCTCGATCGCGCGCCCGTAGTCCCCGTCCGCGAACGGGACTCGCCGGTGATCGGTGTACGCCAGTCGCTTGATCATCGGACCCGACTCGTGGCGGTTGAGCTCGTGCAGCACGTCCAAGGCGCTTTGCCAGGCGCTCGCATACGGAGCCGCTTCGCCGGCGAGGTATCGGCCGTCGAGCTCCTCGAATGCGGCGTCGACGTCGTCGGGATCGAATGAAACGGCCGCGACGATACGCCCGTCGCTATCAATCTCAACAATGCCGAGTACTTCCGTCAGAAACGCCCTGGCGTCCTGGTCGCGGTCCGAGAAACGGGCATGCGCGAGGGCAAGGCGCTCGCCCCGGGTCGCAATCAGGGTTGACGTCACGTCAGCTATCTGCAGCTCGGTGATCGCCCGCATGTCCGCGATCTGAGCGTCTGGACCGTGTCGTAGCCCCGCGCCCACTACCCGCCGACGATCATCCTGGGAAAAATTGTCGGCCAACGTCTTTGCCATAGCGTCCCAGTCGCCTGTCGCCAGACAACCCAACAAGCGCTCCGCCGCATCGCTGGCCGGGTTCTTTAGCCGCGACGCGGACCCGCTCAGCTCATCGAACCGCGCGATGGCGGTGTCTAGGTCCGCTTCGTCGAAAATCTCACAGCGGTTGATGAGATCGCGTTCGACAGTCATGACTTCGATTCCGTGCCATTCGGCACCGAAGCCGTCTTCCGAGACACCATCCGCCGTGTGGGTGCAGACAGCTCCGAGATCCGTCAATCGATGCACGGCGATGATGCGGAAGGTGATGTCGGGCACCAGTTTCCACAGCGACAGGAGGGATGCATTCAGCCCGCCCTCCTCAATTATCGTGGGCCGTCGGTGATCGACGTTTGCCCAATCCGGCGTCGTTGCAAAAAGCTCGTGCCGGTTCATCGCGGCATAAGCCGCCGAAACAATCGACCATGTATGCGCGTGGGCGGCGGCTTCGCCAGCGAGGTACCGCGCATCGAGTTCCGCGAAGGCGGCGTCGATGTCGTCTGGGTCGTAAGCCACGCGTGCCAGGATCCGCTTGTCGGCAGAGGTTTCGACGATAACGAGCATTTCGATGCGGAACTCGCCAGCCTGGTTGTCCTCGCCCGAGACACACGTCCGGCACAGGACAAGGCGTTCGCCTCGAGTCGCGAGGACCGTCGCAACACTTCTCCTCGCCCCAATGTCGGCGAAGGCCCGCATGTTCGCTATCTCGACATCCCGACCGCGCCGGATTTCCGCATTGACGACTCGTCGATGGTCATCGACAGACGTGTCTGAGGTCAGCAGTTCCGACATCGCGACCCAGTCGCGCGCGGCGAAGTACGTCCGGAAGCGCTCGTAGGCCTGGCTCGCCGCGTTTTCTAAGCGCCTTATCTGCGAGCTCAATTCTTCGAAGCGCGCGAGAGCGGCATCTAAGTCTGCCGCGTCGAATATCTCGCAGCGGTTGAGCAATCCACCTTCCACCATCCCGACGGTGATCACCCGCCATTCGGCGTCGAAGCCCTCTTGTGATGTCTCGTGCGACGTGTTGGTAATTACCGCTCCAAGATCATTCAGCCGATGCACAGCTGTGATGGAGTGGCTGAGATCGGTGGTGAAATTCCATGCGGCATCGAGTAACGCGGGCATTTCACCGAAGCCAAACGAGGTGCCTCGGCGGTGGTCGATGTTCACCCAATCTGGCGTCGTAGGAGGCAGTTCGCGCCGATTGAGCGCGGCGTAGGCCCGCGTAATGACGGACCAAACGCGTGCGTGCGGGGCAGCTTCGCCATTGAGGTAGCGCGCGTCGAGTTCGGCGATGGCGGCGTCGAAGTCCTCGAGATCAAAAACGACGACCGCCGCGAACCGCTCGTCGGCGTCGATCTCGACGACGTTGAGCGCCTCGTTTTCGATCGCTCCGGGGCCTTGGCCGGATCCGCGGACGTGCGTAAGGGCGAGGCGCTCGCCGCGGGTCGCCACGACGCCCACCATCTTTAACCTGAAGCCGACGTCCGTGAGCGCACGCAAATCGTCGACTGCATCTGGAGCATGCCGGATTCCGGCGTTCACCACCCGCCGGCGATCGTCGGTGTAGGAGTGGTCGCCCACCGTGGCAGCGATGGCCTCCCAGTCACGGGCTGCGAGATGCGACTGGTAGCGCTCGAATACGCGCGTTGCCGCATTTTCGAGCCGTGGCGCCGGCCGGCTCAATTGATCGAACCTCGCGATCGCGGCGTCGACATCTTCCTCGTCGAACATTTCGCCCCGGTTGATCACTGCGCCGTCGACTGTTACGAGTGTGACCTCGCGCCACTCGGCGTCGAAGCCCTGTGTTGAAGCGCCATGCGATGCGTGGGTGACGACGGCTCCCAGGTTGCTCAGCCGGTGCACGGCCTCGACGTAAATTCTGGCGTTCGGCGTCAAGTCCCACGTCGCGCGGATATACGGGGCTAAATCACCGGGCGCGAATGCTCGCCCTCGCCGGTGGTCGATACTCGCTCCGGTCGCAGCGGTCGGGGGAAGTTCGTGTCGGTTAAGCGCGGCGTAGCCATCCCTGATCACCGACCACGTGCGCGCGTGGGCGGCCGCTTCGCCGGCGAGGTATCGCGCATCGAGTTCCTCGAAGGCGGCGTCAATGTCGTCGAGGTCGAATGATATTGCCGCGACGATCAGCTCGTCGTCGTTGATCTCGCCGACGACCAGCGCATCGGTGTGGAACGCGTCGGACTGTTGATCGTTGTCCGAATGGCGAACACGCATGAGGACAAGGCGCTCCCCACGGATTGCTATGACGGTCGGCGTAACATTCGTGATCCACACTTCGGCGATAGCCCGCAAGTCCACGATCTGGGCTTCTCGACCATGCCGGACTCCCGCTCCCACCACCCGACGGCGATCATCGAGGTTGTAGATGTCGGCCAGTAGCTTGGCCATCGCGTCCCAGTCGCCTGTCGAGAAGTGCGCCAGAAAACACTCTGCCACTTGGCTGGCCGCGTTTTTCAGCCGTGGCGCCGGCCGGCTCAGTTGATCGAACCTCGCGATCGCGGCGTCGAGGTCTGCCTCCTCGAATACCTCGTAGCGGCTGCCCGCGTCACCGCTGGCGGTTAAAAGCGCAACCTCTCGCCACTCGGCATCGAAGCCCTCGCGTGAGGTCCCGCGTCCAGTGTGTGTGACGACTAGCCCGAGATCACTCAGCCGATGCACGGCCTCGATGTAGAAATGCATGCCTTGGTCGAGATCCCAACCGGCACGGAGATATTCGATTAACTCACCTGGTGCGAAAGCTGTACCTCGCCGATGGTCGATGCTGGCGAAGTTCGGTGTCAGGGCGGGGAGTTCGCGCCGGTTGATTGCGGCGTAGGCCTCGAGCGCGGCGGCCCAGATGTGAGAATGGGCGGCTGCTTCGCCAGCGAGGTATCGGGCATCAAGTTCGGTGATTGCGGCCCCGAAGTCGTCGAGGTCGAATGTGACCCAGGCCGCGATCTTTTTGTCGGCGTCGATCTCGATTAGCCACAACAGGTCGACGTGGAAGCCCTCGTCTTCCCCTTCGCTACGCGATAATCGCAGACTTGTGAGGACAAGTCGCTCCCCACGGGTCGCAATGACATCTGATGTCGCGTTCGCGACCCCTAGGTCCGCGGCCGACCGGAAATCTTTGAGTTCAGCATCGCGGTCCTGCCGGACGCCGGCATTCACGACCCTACGACGATCGTCGGTTGAAATATTGCCGGCCAAAGTTCTGGCGAACAGGTCCCAGTCGCGGGTTGTAAAACACGTCAGCAAGCGTTCAGTGACTTGGCTCGCTGCGTTTTCCAGCCGTCGCGCCGGCCGGCTCAGTTGATCGAATCTCGCGACCGCGTCGTCGACGTCGGCTTCGTCAAACATTTCAGAGCGGCTGATCAGATCACCGTCAAACGTCAGCAGTTCGACCATCCGCCACTCGGCGTCAAATCCCTTGTGCGAAGTGCCATACGCCGCATGAGTAAGGACCGCTCCCATATCGCTGAGCCGATGCACGGCCTCGATGTAGATGCCGGCGTCGGGGGAGTGATCCCACGTGGCACGAAGGTATGCGGCAATACCACCTGCCTCGACGCTTACCAGCGATCGATGATCAATGTTTATCCAGTCCGGTGTCGTCGCCGGCAATTCATGCCGGTTCAGCGCGGCGTAGACCCCTCCTATGACCGACCACGTGCGTGCGTGCGCTGTGGCTTCGCCGGCCAGATAACGTGCGTCGAGTTCCGCGGTAGCGCCGCCGAGATCGTCGGCATCGAACAGGATGCTTGCCGTGAGCTGCCCCTCGGCGTTGATCTCTGCAATCTGGAGGGCTTCGGCTTGGAACGTCTCCGGGTTCTCGTCGCCTTGGGCGAATCGCGCATGAGCGAGGACGAGCCGTTTACCGCGGGTGGCGAGGACGGTTGATGTCGCGTGAGTGATTCCGAGTTCGGCGGCCCGCCGCATCGTTTCGACCGCGGCGCCTTGCCCCCGTAAGACGCCCCCATTAACCACCCGACGGCGATCTTCGTTGTGGAAGTCGCCGACCAGGGTGCCCGCCAACGCGTCCCAGTCGCGGGCTGTAAAGCACGCCTGCATGCGCTCGAACATGCGATAGGCCGCGTTCTCAAGCCGCTTTGCCTGTGGTCGCTCTTGTACAAATCGCGCGTGCGCCATGTCGAGTTCGGCGAGTGCGGTATCGACGTCTTCGACGTCGAACCATACCTGCCACGCGACTTGCCCGTCATCGTTGATGGCATACAGTTGAAGAAGCTCGTCGCGCGGCGCTCCGACGCTCACGTCGGGACTGCTCGTTATGAGCCGCGAGAGAGCTAGCCGCTCGCCTCGGGCCGCGACCATGACGTGGTTGATCCGCATGGTGCCAAGCTCGAGTTCGCGCCTCATCGCACGTCGTACGGCTTCCGAGGAGAGCGTTAAGCCGACTATCTTCCGGCGACTTTCGATCGAGGCATCGGGCGCGAATAGCTGGTCGACCTCATCCCAGGCTCTCCGATGAATGGCGGCCATCACACGTTCGCCCACTCGCGCGGCCGCGTTGTCCAACTCGACGCTCGGGGCTTCGGGTGGAGTCTCGGCCACCGGCGTGACGCGCTTACCGAGAATGCCCCGCGCCTTCTCGGCAAGCGCTGCAGCGCCTTTCCGCTCGTACAAACCGACCGCCCGCTCGGCCGCGGCCCGCGCGCCGGCGACATCACCGGCAGCGCCCAACACCATGGCCAGCGTCGCACACGCATCGCCGTGATCGACCAACGCGTCCGTGCGCTCGGCCAAGCTGACGGCGTCCTCCGCAACACGCCGGGCCTCGCCGTGATCGCCAGCGCGTGACAGCAGCTGCGCCCGAAGCGTGCGCCAGGCGATCGACGGCTTCAGCGCGTGCCCGGCAAGACGCTCACTTTCCGAACATAATTCGTCGGCCTCGGCATCGCGGCCGAGCGCCAGGCACGCACGGCCCAGCAGCGCGGCGGTCTCGGCGGTGTCGGCATCCAGTCCCATGCGTCGAAATCCGTTGTAGGCCTTCAGGAGAGGGGTCTCGGCCGCGGCGGGTTCATCGACGACCAGCTCGACGATGCCGGCGAACTGCTCGACCTCGAGCAGGGCGTGACGCAGGCCGAGCTCGGTGACGGTGCGCCGGGCCGAGTCGATCATCCGCCGGGCGGCCGCGGCGCGGCCGCGGAACGCCTCCAGCACGGCCTGGCATCGTGTCGATGTCGCCTCGACCGCGGGCGAATCGGTGGTGATTCGCAGCAGCCGCACCACGTCAAGGCACCGACCGCCGGCGCGCGGAACCGGATTGGGTCCCCACAGCGCCGCGAGGGGAGCGTTGGCCAGCACGTTGTTCACCCGTCGGTGTTCGCGCGCGCGCCGGGCCGCGGTCAGGGCGTCGTCCAGCGCGACCTCGCAGTCGCCGATCCGTCCGAGTCGGGCGAGGCACCCTGCGCGGACGGTGTGGGCCTTGGCTTCGCCTGCGGCATCGTCCAATTCGGCCAGCTTCGCGGCCGCCGCGCTCAGCGCGGCTTCGGCCTCGTCCAACCGCTCGGGGTGGATCAGCATCGACAGCTGTCCGTCGAAGCACGTGGCCCATGCCGCCAGCCGCGCCGAATCGACTGTGGTTCCTTGCAATTGCGAGACCGCACCGGCGGCCGCGGCCACGTCGCCGGCGGCGAGCAGGGCCTCACACCGTGCGACCAGCAGCTCGGCGGCCTGGTCGTCGCGGTCGGGCAGCTCGTCGTCGATCTCCTCCAGCGCGTGCAGGGCGTGGTCGTAGAGGTCGGCGGCACCTTCGTAGGCGAGTCGTGTCATCGCCTGGTCGGCGGCGCGGTGGCAGTACTCGACGGCCTTGGCGGCGTTTCCCGCCCACGCGCATTCGAAGTAATGATGGGCCAACTCGGCCAGCAGCTCGTCATCGGCGCCGGGCTGGCTCTCCAGCGTGGTGGCGATGCGCTGGTGCAGCCGCATGCGCCGCACCGACGGCAGCTCGGCGAGCAGCGACTGCCGGACCAGGGCGTGGTTGAACCGGTAGCGGCCCCCGGGCTCCTCGATGACGATGCCGGCCTTGCACGCCTCGTCGAACGCGTCGACGAGGTCGTCGCCGACGACGCGTTCGACCAGTTCCAGGTCGAACCTGCTGCCGACCACCGCGGCCGCGGCCAGGGCCTTGTTCGTCTCGGGCAAAAGCCTTGTGAGGCGGCGGGTTACGGCCTCGCGCACGCCCTGCGGCAGGGTGCTCTGATCCCAGCGGCCGCCGCTTTCATCGACGTGACGCAAGGCCTCGATGAGGAAGAACGGGTTGCCGCCGGTGACCGACGCCAACGCGCGGGCCAGCTCTTCGTCGTGGTAGCCGGCCTCGGCGACGTAGGCGGTCACGTCGTCCTCGTCTAAACCGCTGAGCTGTATCCGATTGCCGCTGCCGTCGCGGTGCAGGTCGGCGAGCATCGCGGCAAGGGGATGGGAGCGGTCCAGATCGGTGCTGCGGTAGGTGCCGATGATCTGCACGCGCGCCTGCTCGCCGAAGCGCAGCAGGTGCCGGAGCAACAACAGCGTCGGCTTGGCGGCCCAGTGCAGGTCGTCCAGTATCAACACGACGGGCGCGCTCGCCGAGGCGACCACCAGCACGGCAACGACGGCGTCGAACAGCGCGTAGCGTTCGGTGTCCGGGTCGGCGCGGGTCGGCGGGGCAAGATCGGGCAGGAAGTCGATCAGCCCGGGGACCAGGGCGAGCAATGCTTCCACGCCACGCAGCCCGCGCAGCCCCCCGGCGCCGAGGCAGGGCACGAGCGCGCGCAGCGCCTCCGCGAACGGCTGGTACGGCGCGCCGAGGTCCTCGTCGCAGCGGCCGTAAATCACCAGGGCGCCTTGGTCGTACGCCTGCAGGGACCATTCGCCGGCCAGCCGCGTCTTGCCGACACCCGGTTCACCGGCGATCAATATCGCGTTGGTGCCGCCGGCGAGCGCCGTCTGCCACGCGGAAAAGAGCCGCTGCAGTTCGTTCCCGCGTCCGACGAACGGCCCGGGTCCCGAAAGCACGGCGGGCAGGGCCGGGCGTTGCATCGGCGCATCGGGGGAGACCGACTGCGGCTGGTCGTCGGCGGTATCCAGGCGGAGCTCGAAGACGTGCTCCGGGCGAGCGAGGTTGCGCAGCTCGCGCTTTCCCAGGTCGGCAAGCGCAACGTGGTCCGGCAGTGAGTCGATGACGAGTTCGGCGGTCGCGCCCGAGCACAGGATCTGGCCACCCGTGGCCAGCGACCGCAGGCGCGCGGCGCGGTTGACCGCCCGGCCGAAGTAATCGCCGTCGCGGAGCTCGGCCTCCCCGGTGTGCAACGCCACCCGGACGCGCATCGGCTCCGAAAGCGCCCACGGCTCATGGTCAATCGCATCTTGCAGTTCGATCGCCGCGGCGGCCGCCGCCGACGGCCGATCGAACACGGAGAACGTGGCGTCGCCCTCGCCGCGGGTCTTGATCAACCGCCCTCCGCGCGAGGTGACGACCTGTTCGACGAGCTCGTCGTGGCGGGCGAGCGCCGCCGCCATGGCGCCGGCGTCCGCCTCCCACGCGGCCGTCGACCCTTCGATGTCGGTGAGCAGGAAGGTCACGGCGCGGGTCACCGGCGAAACACGTTGTGTAGCAGGGACTTCCAACGCGACATCCTGCGCGACAATCAGAGTCTCGAGCCGGCGAAGGTTCGGCCCGGGGTCGACGCCCAGTTCGTCGGCGAGCAACGCGCGCGCCCGTTGATAGGCGCCTAGGGCCTCGCCCTGCCTGCCGGCCCGGTAGAGCGCGAGCATCAGCTGGCCCCAACGCCTTTCGCGCAGCGGCGCGTCGGCCACTGCGGCCTCGAGCTCGCCGACGATCTCGGCGGCGCGGCCCGTCGCGAGCAGCGCATCGGCCCGGTCCTCCACCAGCGCGGCATGGGCCTCGATCCACCGCGTCTTCTCCGGCGTTCCCCGCCGGCCGCCGGGCAGTTCGGGAATCCCGCGCCACAGCGCAAGCGCCTCGTCGAAGCAGACCACCGCCCGCCTGTCGTCCCCGGCGGCGGCGGCGTCGCGGCCCGACCGCGCGGCCGCTTTGTAGCGCGCGGCGTCAACCTCGGTCTCGGCCAGCGCCCAGCCGGCCCCCTGCGTCAAGACGAAGCCGTCGCCGAGCGTGCGGCGCAGCAACGAGATGTGGGTTTGCAGGGCCTTGGCCGCGGTGCGCGGCGGGTCGTCGCCCCAGAGCAGCTCGACGAGCGAGTCGGCCGACACCACGGAACCGTCGTGCAGCCCGAGCATGATGAGGATCGCGCGGGGCTTGGCGCCCGGAATCGCGACCGGCAGGCCAGCCTGCCGGACTCGCAGAGGCCCCAAAACCTCCAGCTCCACCCGATGAAGCGTAGTCACGTTGGCAATCGTGGGGGAGGGGATTCAACAAGCGGTCAAGGTCGAGTAAAGACGAGTTTTACCTGCAATTCTGCGAGCCGGCGGGTTGAGGGCCCACCGAGATAACCGCCCGGCCAGCAACAACCCCTCTTCACAGCAGCGGGCCCAGCAGGTTCGCCCGGGCCGGCCACAGCAGCACCGGGTCCGTCCAGGCCGGCCACAGCAGGGCCGGGTTTGCCCCCGGCGGCGGCCAGTTGTTGTCGTTGGCGTAGGCCCACACTTCCCACGGGTTGTCGTAATAGGCGGCAGTCTCGACCAGGCTGAACCAATCTTGGCCGGGGTGGAGCAACCAATAACCAGTCCCCACGACGTAGCCGCCGACCAGCCAGCCGGCGTAGCTGGTGGAGAACAGCGGGCCGAAGAGCCTGTTCTGCCAGACGTGTACCTCTTCGTGATTGACCATCACGTCGGTGGCGCCCGGGCCTGTCCCGAGGTTGGTGGTGACGTTGCCCGTCGTGGTGGTAAAGCCCGGCAACCCGATGCCGCCGCGGTACACGTGGGAACCGACAAGCGCGCTGAGCGCGGGATCGTAGTTGGAGTTGGGATAGAACGCGTTGACGATCTGCACCCCGTAGCCCAGCGCCGTGCCCGGTGAGCCCCAGGTGTAGTCCAGCAGGAAGGCCGCCCAGCCGCGCCAGTCGCGAAAGTTGTAGATGCCCAGTTCGCGCTGGACGAGCAGGTTCGCGTCGCTGGCCGCCGCGTCCAAAACGCCCGTCCCTGTGGCACTTGCGGTGCCGATCAGCGGACGGCCCAACAACGCCTCGGTGGGTGGGTTGACGGCGGCGAGCACATCCTGCTGCACCTGCAGCAGCAACCCGTTCGTCTGCTCGGCCGCCGCATACGAACCCGCCGCCGAGCTCAGGGCCTGCAGAAACTGTTGGCCGAACGCGCTGGCCCGAGTGCTGAGCGCCTGATACTCCCGGCCGTAGGAGGCGAAAAGCGCCGCCACGGCCTGCGACACCTCATCGGCGGCGGCCGCCGCGATCCCGCCGGTCGGAAGGGCGGCCGCCAGATGCGCCGCGGTCAGCGCCGAACCGATGCTCTCCACATCCGCGGCGGCGGCCGCCAATGACTGAGGGGCCGCCACCAGAAGAGACACGCGTGCAGCGTATGCGTGGCTCGTGGCGGCGGGCGCCTTTTCCGGATCGTGTCGGAGGCCCAAACATTGACAGTGTCATCGTGACAGTGTCAGTATCGAAGCGTGAGCGACGGGGCGTCTTGGACGCTGGACGAGCTGGTGCGGCGGGTGGCCGTGGGGCTCGCCGACCCCGCTTATCCGGGGGCGCCCAACGGCCGGGTTCGAGAGCTGCCCGATCGGCGGGTGGTGCGGTGGTACACGACGAGCGGGCTCGTCGACCGGCCGGCCATGCACGGACGTACGGCGCTCTACGGCCCGCGGCAGCTGCTGCAGATCGTGGCCGTCAAACGCCGTCAGGCCGAGGGCCGCTCGCTCGCCGACATCCAGGCCGAGCTTGCCGGGGCCACCGAGGCAACGCTGCGCGAAGTCGCCGCCGTTCCCGACGAACTGCTCGCCGCGGAGCCGCCGCCTGACGGACTGACGCAGCGCCACGATCGCCGACGCCGCTTCTGGGCGGAACCGCCAGCCGCCGCCCAACCCTCGGCGAACGGGGGCGGCGATGACACTGTCACCAAGCTGGCCGCGGTGAGCCTGCCCGGTGGGGCACTGCTGCTCCTGCCTACCCGGTCCGATCGCAGCGGTCGACCCGACGAAGACGACGTCCACGCGATCCATGTGGCGGCGCGGCCGCTGCTCGAACTGCTGGCCGAACGTGGCTTGCTTTCCCTCGATGAACGGAGCCCATCATGACCGTCCCCATCACATCGATGAGCGACGAGGCGGCGGCGGCCCGCGCGGCCGCCGATGACGAGGCGGGGCTGGGCGCTCTGCGCACCGAGCGCGGAAATCTGCCGCTCGCATGCATCGACGTGCGGGCGCAGATCACCGGACTCACCAGCCGCGTGGAGCTGAGTCAGGACTTCGTCAACGCCTACGACGTGCCGCTGGAGGCGACCTACGTTTTTCCACTGCCGGATCGGGGCGCGGTCACACGGATGCAGATGACCGCCGACGGGCGGGTCGTCGAGGCCGAGCTGCGCGAGCGCGAAGCGGCTCGCGAGGCCTACGACGAGGCGATCGCGTCGGGTCGGCGGGCATCCATCGCCGAGGAGGAGCGGCCGGACGTTTTCACCATGCGGGTCGGCAACATCCTGCCCGGGGAGCGGGTCAGCATCGCGCTCACGCTGGTGAGCCCCCTGGCCTACGAGGACGGCGAGGCGACGTTCCGCTTCCCGCTTGTGGTTGCGCCGCGCTACATTCCGGGCGACGCCCTCGCGGATGCCGCGGTCGGCGACGGCCACGCCGATGACACCGACGCGGTGCCCGACGCGTCGCGCATCACCCCGCCCGTGCTGCTGCCCGGTTTCCCCCATCCGGTTCCGCTGGCCATCGAGGTCGGCGTCGACCCCGCGGGTCTCTCGCTGTCGGAGGTTCGGTCAAGCCTGCACACGGTGTCCACCGCCGACGGCCGGATACGGGTGCAGCCCGGCGAGCGGGCCAACCGGGACTTTGTCCTGCGACTGCGCTACGGCGCCGGCGACTTCTCCGATTCGCTTGTGCTGGTACCGGATTCGGAAGGTGACGAAGGGACCTATCAGCTCACCGTGCTGCCGCCGGCTTCAAGCGCGCCGCCGCGCCCGCGGGACCTGGTGCTGGTGCTCGACCGCTCCGGCAGCATGGCCGGGTGGAAGATGGTGGCCGGCCGCCGCGCCGCGGCCCGCATCGTCGACACACTGACCGGCGCCGACCGGTTCGCGGTGCTGACGTTCGACGACACGATCGACCGCCCCGCCGGTCTGCCCGACGGGTTGGTCGCCGCGACCGACCGGAACCGGTACCGCGCGATCGAACATCTCGCCCGCGCCGACGCACGCGGCGGCACCGAGATGGCCGCGCCGTTACGGCAGGCGCTCGCCCTGCTGGGCGCCTCGCGCAACGGCGAGGCCCGCGATGCCATCGTTGTCCTCGTCACCGACGGGCAGGTCGGCAACGAGGACCAGCTACTGCGCGAGCTTTCAGACGGCCTGCAGCGGGTGCGGGTGCACACGGTGGGGATTGACCAAGCCGTCAACGCCGGATTCCTGGGACGCCTCGCCACTGCCGGCGGCGGCCGTTGCGAGCTGGTGGAAAGCGAGGACCGCCTCGACGAGGCGATGGAGGCCATCCATCGCCGCATCGGTGCGCCGCTCGCATATTCGCTGCGACTGTGCGCCGAGGGGCTGGAAACCATCGACGACACCGCGAGCCCGGCCCGGATTCCCGACCTGTTCCCGGGGGCGCCGCTGGTGGTGACGGGGCGGTATCGGGGGAGCGCGACCGGGTCGCTCGCCCTGCGCGGCACCTCTCGCGACGGCGGGGACTGGACGCGGACCGCCGCCGGGCAGCGCCGCGACGCGCCCGCGGTGACCGCGCAGTGGGCGAGGGCCCACCTGCGCGACCTCGAAGACCGCTACGCGTCGGCAACCAACTCGGACTTGGCGAGGCGAATCGTCAAGACCTCCTTACGCTTTGGCGTGCTGTGCCGGTTCACGGCCTACGTCGCCGTCGACAGCCGGATAGTTGCCGACGGCCCGGTGCGGCACCGGGTGATGCAACCTGTCGAGGCGCCGGCCGGTTGGGAGCAGGGCCCGACACCGGTCAAGGCCGACATGCTGCTTGTGGGCGCGCCGCCACCCCAAGGTGCCGTGGCCGGGCGAGCCTCCTTCGCCGGGCCGATGCCGTCGGCCCCCGCTTACGCCGCGGGCACCGTGCCGAGCCAACCCCCGCCGCCCGCCCAGGCGTCCTCGGACGACTCAAAAGCGCGAACGGTCAAGCTGCGCAACGTGATTGCGGTAGCGGTGGTCAGCGCGTTGATTATCGGCGTCGGCTGGGTCGGGTCGCTGAGCCGGGGTGGCTTGTCCAGCCCGACGCACGACGGCGCAGTGAGCGGCAAGACCACCGCGCCAGTCCCCGGGGCGAGGCCCGGCGCTCAGGAGAACACGATCGCGGCACCGGCGGCGCCACCGCCGCCACAGGCCCCGCAGGACAGCACCTTCAAACGCGACATCGTCACCACGGGATCGCTGCAGATGGTCGTCGCCGAGCCCGCCCAGGTGGCCGACCGGCTCGTTTCGGCGGTCACCGCTGCCGGCGGGCGGGTGGACTCGCGGTCGGAGCGATCCGGATCGGCTTCGCCGACGGTGGATCTCGTGTTGCGCATTCCCGCAGACAAACTCGACGGGGTTCTTGCCGACACCAAGAAACTTGGCGCCGTCGACTCCATGTCGATCGGCCATACCGACGTCACTTCGCAGCGCGTCGACCTCGACGCCCGCATCGAGGCTTTACAGACGTCGGTCAATCGGCTGCTGGAGCTGATGGGCCGGGCGGGCAATGTCGCGGACCTGCTGGCCGCGGAATCGTCACTGACCCAGCGACAGGCAGATCTGGACTCGTTGAGGGCACAGCGCGCCGCGCTGGGTGACCAGGTTGCTTACGCGACGATCAACGTCCACATCGCGGCCGAGCCCACGGTGACACGCGGCGGGTTCCTCGGCGCGCTCGAACGCGGGTGGCACTCGTTGCTCGCCGTTGTCCGTGGCGCCGTCGTGGCGGCCGGGTTCCTCATCCCGTGGGCACCGGTGCTGGCCGTGCTGGCGTTGGTCACGGTGTTGGTGTTGCGCCGCAAGCGATTTCGGCTCTGATCAGACTTCGACCGCGGACGCGATCTTGTTGACCACATCGCCCGCCTGGTTGCCGGTGTCGAACCCGCACCACAGCGTGTCGATGACGATGTTGTTCCGCACTCCCACGGCGCGTTGGCAGGCAAAGCCGCGGCCACGGTCGAGGGTCTGGACGAGGCTCAGGGTGGTGTCGGTCGCGACCAGCTGGCCCAAGGTCCACTTGACCGGGTCGTCACCGGGCTGGGTGACGGTCAGCGGCCGGTTGGCGCAGGCGGCCCAGCGGGGCTTGGCCTGGCTGAAGAAGCGCTGCGCCAAGTCGGCGTCACCGAACCTGACGACGGCCTGCAGCAGGGCGTGCTTGCGCTGCGGGTCCCGCGACCGGGCGTTATCGAGGAACTGGCCTTCCAGCGCCACCCAGGTGCCGGCCCCGTAGACGGCGGCCTCGACCGGCGAATAGGCGTCCAGGCAATTGCGGTCCGAAACCTGGTCTTCGCTGTGTGACATCTCCACGATGGGCCTGCGCAACACCATGTTGGTCGTTTGCCCGACGGCGTCGACGTCGCCGGCGCTCAGCAGCAGGTGGTCCAGGCGCGTGTTGAGGATCCGCGGAGGTTGCCAGTGCCCGAGGTTGGCTGCCGCCACCGGGCGGCCGGTGGCGGACACGGTGCAGCCGGTCAGCAGTACGCACAGGGTCGTGGCCGCGAGGATGACGCGGCGCGCGACCGTCAGGGTTCGGCGTGCGTCGACGCCGTTGGCCCGGGCTGGGTTCGCTGACGGTGCGGTCATCTCAATCTCCTGTCCGGGCCATAACCGACACAACACCGCAACCGCGGCTGGTATTCGCCGTATCGCTTACGGGTCCAGCTAATGCCTCGAAGCTAACCCCCGGTGGCGGGTTTGGCTCAAGCACATTGTCGGCATGTCGCGCGGCCAGGGATCGTTGCCCAAACGTCCTCATAGGGCTTTCTAACCCCCGGTTATGACGCTAGGGCGCGCGAAACCGCTTGTGAAATGCCTTTTGCGAAACACCTATGTGTCCACGACATGAATTCTCCGGCCGTTTGATAAGAGGTTGGCCTGTCTACTCGCGGTCCGGGCACACGGTCGCCTCAGTGACGCTGCCATTGACGGCCGGCCCGACCAACGCGGGTAAGTGTGGGCCGGCGGGTGGTAGGCCAGCGGGGCCCGCCAGTCAGGGCGCGGCTGCCCCGCTGCTGATTGACGAGGTCAAGATTTGCCTGGGCGGTAGCATCGGCGCAAGCGGCCGCGGGACAACGAGGAAGGCGCACTGATGACGACGCCCAGCGCCGAACGCTACCTCAGCGCGGCATTACTGAATAAGAGTACGCGCGAACGTCTTTGCGACGTCGACGCGATGGTGGACGCCATTACCGACTACGCGATCATCCAGCTGGATCTCGATGGGAACGTGCTCCGCTGGTGCCCGGGTGCGGAGGCGTTGCTGGGCTACTCCGCGGCCGAGGTCCTCGACCGGCCGGTGTCGCTGTTCCACATCGAGGAGGACCGCGCCGGCGGCCTGGCCGAACGCGAGTTGGCCGCCGCCCGCGAGTCGGGCCGGTACGAGTTCGAGGGCTGGCGGGTGCGCGAGGGCGGCCGGCGATTCTGGGCCGGCGTGGTGTTGACCCCGATTCAGGATGAGACAAGCGCCATCACCGGCTTCACAAAGGTCATTCGGGACGTGACCGCCGAGCATCGGCGAACCGAGAGCATGTTCCACGGCCTGCTGGAGGCGGCGCCCGACGCGGTGGTGATCGTCGGATCGGACGGTCGCATCATGCTCGCGAACGCCCAGACCGACGAGATGTTCGGCTACGAGCGCGAGGACCTGATCGGCATGGAGGTCGAGGCGCTCATCCCGCCCCGGCTTCGGCAAGCCCATGAGCACCACCGCGCAACGTTTTTCGCGAGCCCGAAGGTGCGGCGGATGGGCGTCGGTCTGGAGTTATTCGGGCTGCGTCGCGACGGTACGGAGTTTCCCCTCGAGGTGAGCCTCAGCCCGCTGCGCACCGAACGCGGCGTGCTGGTGTCGGCGGCGATGCGTGATATCACCGAGCAGCTGGCGATTCAGTCCGACTTGGCCGACGCCTATGCCGAGGCCGAGGTGTTCGCGGAACGCGACCGCATCGGAAGCGAGTTGCAAGACCACGCGATCCAGCGCGTCTTCGCCGTCGGACTCGCTCTCCAGGCCACTATCCCGCGGGCCCGATCGGCGGAGGTGCAGCAGCGCCTGATGAGGGCGGTGGACGACCTGCACGGCGTGGTCCAAGACTTTCGCGCCGCGATCTTCGGCCTGCGTACCAGGTCCGCCGACGTGGCCAGGGTGCGGCGGCGCCTCGACGAGATGATCGGCGAACTGTCGGAGGGCATGGCGACCACCGTCCAGTACAAGGGACCGTTGTCGGCGCTGGGGGAGGAGCTGGCCGAGCACGCCGAAGCCGTCGTCAGCGAAGCGATCAGCAATGCGGCGCGGCATGCCGGGGCCACCAAGCTCACCGTCAGTGTCGATGTTGGGGACATGCTGTGCATCGAGGTGGTGGACGACGGAAAAGGCATGCACGGCAACGCAACCGGGGGTGGCCTGGTCGACTTGCGCCAACGCGCCGAAGCGGTTGGGGGCACCCTCACCGTCGGCGACGGCCCCGGCGGCGGCACCCGGGTGCGCTGGGCGGCTCCGTTGCCCTAGACGGCGCCCACCGCACCGCCGGTCAGGCTTGCGACGCCGCCTTCGGCTGGTCGGCGATCCTCAGGTCGCGCCCGGCGCCGGCGGCCATGGTGGCCGCCTCGCCGCGGGCCAGGCCCACCGTCGCGGCGATCACCACCGCGGCGGCCACCGCCAGCACCAACCACTGCGGACCGTCCGCGCGCAGAGTCTCGCCGAGCACCGCAACACCGAGGATTCCGGCCACCACCGGCTTTGCGACGATGATCGTCGGCAGCGAGGCCGTCAGCGCGCCGGCGCGATAGGCCGACTGATGAAAGATCATCCCGGCCACCCCGGTGGCCACCCAGGCATACAGCTCGGGTTTGTGCCATAGCTGGCCGGGGGTGTGTTCGATGACGTCGACCACGCCCTTCATCAGCACCGAGAACACCGCCAACAACGAGCCCGCCACCGCCGCCAGCAACAGGGCCGCGGCCGGGCGGTCCGCCCAGATCCGCGCGCCGAGCACCCCCAGCAGCAACGGCGGACCCATCACCACGGCCACCACAAGCCAAGCCCGCAGCGAGCCCTGCTCATGACCGCCCACCGGCTGCCCGACGGCGATAACGACCGCCAGTGCAACCGCCAGCAGCAGCGCCCACAGCCACTCGGCGCGGGTCACCTGATGGCGCGTCAACCGTGCATAGATCGGCAAGGCGAACAGCAGCGCGGTCACCTGCAGCGACATGACCAGCAACACCGAACCCTTGTCGAGGGCGGCGGCGAGCAGGCAGTAGCTGGAAATGTCCCCCAAACCACCCAGCCACCAGCGCTTGTCGCGCAGTAAAAGACCGAACAGCGTCAGGTGGCCGACCTGTTTGTCGGTGACCTCCTGCGCGGACCGCTGCCGAATGACGTTTCCGATCGCGGATGCCAGCGCGGCCAGCAGGGCGAGAAGCGCCGCCACATCCGTTCCAGACATGGGATGACCTCCTCGCTTACGCGCTTGTTTGCCAAGGTGGCGTCGCGCTGTTAGCTGTCGGCCTCGGCGACCGGCTATCCATCCAATCTAACCGCGACTGGCGAGACGGGCCCGTCGAGCCGACGATGCCGGGGTCACAGCGGAAACTTCGTACCGGTCAGCCGTTCGGACAGATCCCACAGGGCGGCGGCGGTGGTCGCTCGCTTGGCCGGCCAATTACGCCAGGTCGGCTGCGTGCGGCCGTATAGGCCGAACCGGGGACCGATGAACGTGTCGCCCGGCAGGTCGGCCGACACCGCGTACAACGTCTGCCGGGCGCCGAAGTCCGCGTCGGTGGACACCAGCCGGTCGGCGGCCAGCACCGCCGCGTCGCCCAACTTGCGGCCGGAGTTGCCTTGCAGATTCGTGTGCGACCAGCCGGGATGGGCGGCCAGCGCGCGCAGCGAAGAACCTGCGGCCCGCAGGCGGCGCTGCAGCTCGCTGGTGAACAACAGGTTCGCCAGCTTGGACTGGCCGTACGCCAGCCAGGCCGAATACCGGCGGGACTGCCAGTTCAGGTCCGTGAGGCTGATGAAGCCGATGTGGTGCAGCAGCGACGACACCGTCACTACCCGGTCGGTGAGTTTGGGCAACAACAGGTTGGTCAACGCGAAGTGCCCGAGGTGGTTGGTGCCGATCTGGCCCTCGAACCCGTCGGCGGTGACCGCGTGCTTGGTGGCCATGATGCCGGCGTTGTTGACCAGGACGTCGACCTCCCCGGTGTCGTCGGCGAAGCGGCGCACCGAGGTCAGGTCCTGCAGGTCGAGTCGGCGCACCTCGACGTCGCCGGTCATGCGAGCGGCCGCGGCTCGTCCCTTGTCGGTGTTGCGCACCGCGAGGACGACGTGGGCACCGACGCGGGCCAACTCGCGGGCGGTCACCTCGCCGAGGCCGCCGCTGGCGCCGGTGACGATCGCGGTGCGTCCGGCGAACGAGGGCAGGTCTGCGGCGGTCCAACCAGGCATGACAGCAACCCTATCTGCGTAGCACGGGCGGCTTGCGCAGGGAGCAAACCCGCTGCGTAACAGACCAAAACGAGCGAACGGCCCAGCGGCGCGACCTCGCCCACCCAGGCGCCGCGGGTATCGTTCGGGGAATGTACCTCGGCGTCATCGTCAATCCGCAAGCGCGCAAGAACCGCGCCGCGCCGGATCGCGCCGCCGACTTGCGCCGGCTCATCGGGCCATGGGGTGAGGTACACGAGACGGCCTCGGTCGAGGACCTTCGCAGGACCGTGAAGGAGCTCAATCCGCGGACCACCCACCTCGTCGGCGACGGCGGCGACGGAGCGCTGCACTGGTTGGTCAACGAAATCGAGCAATGCATCGCCGACTCGGACCGCTGGCCGACGTTCGTGCCCAGCAACGGTGGCAGCGTCAACGCCGTCGCCCGGAAGGCTCGTATCCGCGGTCGCGCCGACGGGATCATCGGCGCCTTGGCGGCGGCCGCGGAGGCGGACCGGCCCCCGGCCGAGATGCGCCTGGACACCCTCGAGCTCGACGGTCAGACCGAGGACGGCGCGGCGTTTCATCGCCTCTGCTTCGGTCTGGCCGCCGGCGGTGTCGGAAACCGGTTCTACGAACGGTATTACGACTCGCCGAATCATGACCGCCTGGCCGTCGCCAGGGTGATCGCCCGCTCGTTCGGTGACTACCTGACCTCCAAGGTCGCGCCGAGCCGGGTGAAGACGCCGAACTACGCGTCGGTCCTGTTCACTCCGACGCGCGCCCGCGTCGTGATCGACGGCGAGGAGGTGCCGACGCGGACGCACCGCCTGCTGCACGCCGGCGCCATCGACCTTCGCATCGGCGGCCCGTTCCGGCTCTTCCCGAAGGCCGCCAAGCCCGGTGTGCTGCAGTTTCAAGCCGGCGAGGTGCGGCCCTCGAAGATCGTTGCGCAGCTTCCCGCGGCGCTCACCAACGGAACGATGCGCGGCGAGCGGGTGCGCGACGTCAATGGCCGGGAGATGATCATCGAAGCCGACGGCGAGCCGCTGTCGCCGATCATCGACGGCGAGCGCTTTCCGGGCATCACCCGGCTGGTCGTCCGCGCCGGACCGCGCATTCGCGTCGCCCAGGTCACCGGGCGGTAAGTCGCTTCGATCAGCGTCGCGCCCGAATGGTGCGCGCGATCTGCGCGGACAGCTTCGGGTCGTTCAGCAGTTGGTCGACGAGGGTGGCAAGGACCTCTTGGCCGGTGACACGGGCAACGCCGAGCCGGTCGGCGGCTTCTCGCTGCCAGATATCGAGGGCCCGGTGCTGGGCCGGCGCGAGGTCGACGGTGCGACGGGTTTTCACGTTTCGGGTTCGTCCGACGGCGAAGGGTTCGGTGGGTGCCGCGGCGACCGCGGGGGTCAGCGCGTCGCCGGGGCGGTACGCGGGGTCTGGAGGGCTCATCCTGGACGACCTTCTCGGGGCAACAGTAGGTCCGGTGATCAGTAAGTCATCTCAGTATATGCGTAGACGATGAGTCCCACCCGAGGGCGCGGCCGGTCGCCGGCCCCGCGTCCCAAAGCCTCTTCCGGGCCGACAATTGTTGCCTCAAGCAGGGCCCAGATGCGCAATGGCCGGGGCATCGCCTTAGCGAAGTGTTTACCTGTCGCGCTTTGGCGCCGGAAATCATCCGGGTTCGGCTCGCAGAATTAATTTCGGCCTCGTAACCATTCGTTACGTAGGCCCGCAAATCCGTATCTCAGTATCTCCGTCGAAGCCGTGTGAGCTGGATATTCATCTCGTAAGTGCATGCTGAGGTACTGATACCAGTATTTCCTAAAGCCGTATTCCCGCCTTGGAGAAATGGCGGGCTATGAGCCGCGTCACTTACCCGCCTTCGGCGAGCCTGTGAAATTAATGTGCGGCTCCAAAATATCTTTCCTAGAGTTTGATCGACCTTTACCGTGGAATTACGAATTGCGAAGTAGAACATGTTGTTCCGATTCCGACTCAAGACGGACCACCGACCCCGAAGGGACTCCTCGATGCAGACGCTGATCGACTACTTGCGGATGTGGCAAGCGCGGCGACCCGACCAGACCCTCTTCCGGTTCGTCGACGCCGACGGGCGGGAGCTTGAGCGCTACACCTACGCGAGTTTCGCCGAGCGCACGCGTGAGCTGGCGGCCTACCTGTCCACCGAGGCCGGGCTCAAGCCGGGAGATCGGGCGCTACTGGTCTACCCGCCGGGGCTGGAGATGGCGGCCGCGTTCTACGCGTGCGCACGCCTCGGGGTGATCGCCGTGCCGGTCAGCCCGCCGCTGCCCATGTCGTTCGAGGCCGGGCTGGCCAAGCTGAGCTTCATCGCGCGGGATTCGCAGGCCAAGGCCGTGCTGTCCACCAAGGAGCTCGAGCAGACCTTTCGCCAGCTGCTCGGCCACCGGCAGGGCGGCCTGCCCTGGCCGGACGTCGAGCGGCTCCCCGAGTTGCCCTGGGTGGCGACGGACGCCACGCGGGACTACGGCGGCGCTGCCGTGGCCGACACGCCCGGGCGGGTGCTGTTCCTGCAGTACACGTCCGGTTCCACCAGCGATCCCAAGGGCGTGGTCGTGACCCACGCCAACGTCATCGCCAACGCCTCGGCCTTCACCGACAGCGAGGTGGCGGTCAGCTGGCTGCCGCAGCACCACGACATGGGTTTGATCTCGCCGTACCTGTTCATCGTGGTGCTGGGCGGGACCACCCACGGCATGTCACCGGAGGACTTCCTCAAGCGGCCGTCGGCGTGGCTGCGCCTGATCAGCGATGTGCGCGGCACGCGCACGCCGGCGCCGAACTTCGCGCTCGAGTACTGCCTGCGTGAGGACAAGCTGCCCGCATCGGAGCTCGAGGGCATCGATCTGAGCAGTCTGGAGTCCATGCTCATCGGCGCGGAACCGCTGCGGGCCAAGACCTTCACGCGCTTCCGCGCGCGGTTCGCGTCCTACGGCCTGCGGCCCGACGCGCTCACCGGCGCCTACGGCCTGGCCGAGAACACGCTGATCGTGTCCCTGCAGGGGCGCCAGACCCTGGCCGTGAACAAGCGGGCCCTGCAGCAGAACGTGGTGCGGGTGGAAAAGGCCGTGCCCGAGAACAACAACCAGACCCCGCTGGTGAGCAGCGGCAAGCCCGCCGCCGGGACCGTCGTCCGCATCGTCGATCCCGACGCCCGGCGGGCGCTGGGTGAGGGCCGCGTCGGCGAGATCTGGCTTTCCGGGCCGTCCAAGGGCGGTGGCTATTGGCACCGTCCGGACGTCACCGCCGAGATGTTCGGGGCGCGGATCAAGGGCGACGACGAGCACGCCTACCTGCGGACGGGTGACCTCGGCTTCCTGTACGAGGGCGAACTGTTCGTCTGCGGCAGAAGCAAGGACCTGATCATCGTCCGCGGCGTCAACTGCTACCCGTCGGACATCGAGGCCGTCGTTGAGCGGTCGGCCGCGCAGGTCCGGCACGGCTGCGTCGCGGCCTTCTCCGTCGAGCGCGAGGACGAGGAGGCTTTGGTCGTGGTCGCCGAGGTGCGCGACGGCGGCGACCTCCCGGACGGGAAGGCCCTGGCGCGCGCGATCCGGCGGCACGGACACATCGATCCGCACACCATCGTGTTCGTGCCGCCCCGCAGCATCCCCAAGACCACCTCGGGGAAGATCAGGCGATCGCAAACCCGCCGGCTGTGGCTGGACGACAAGCTGCCCGTGCTGGCGACCTGGGTCCACAAAACCCACGAAGGGCCGGCCGCCAGCACGGGCCCCCTCGGCCGGTTCCGCCACCTCATCGAGAGCTACGACCTCACCGGGTACGAAGACTGCTCCTTCGCCGATCTGGGCATCGACTCGCTGGCCCTGGCCGAGCTCCGCGCGGACCTGCAGTCCCTGCTGGAAGAGCACGGGGCGGGCGAGTTGGCCGAGGAGGTCAACACGCGCCTCCTGCAGCGCCTCACGGTCGCCGAGTTCTTCCGGCTGATGCGCCAGTTCGGCGATCGGTCCGGGCAGCCGCTGGACGCCCTGCGGCAGGCGCTGGACCAGATCTCCGCCGAGTACGAGGCGCAGGAGGTCGAGCAGATGCGCGCCGACGCGCGGCTCGCGCTGCCGGCCCTGCCGGTGGAGCGGTCGGGTCCGGCGGCCGACATCCTGCTCACCGGCGCGACCGGGTTCCTGGGGCCGTTCCTGGTGAACAGCCTGATCGGGCAGACGTCCTACACCATCCACGCGCTGGTCCGCGCCACGGACTCCGCGCACGGGCTGGACCGGATCGTCGCGTCGCTGCGCCGGGCGCAGCTCTGGTCCCCGGCCCTGGAGGACGAGGTCCGCGCGCGGGTGCGCGTGGTCTGCGGCGACCTCGCCGAGCCGCACCTGGGAATCGGTGAGGCGGAGTTCGGGCGACTGGCCGACACCGTCGACGCCGTCGTCCACAACGGTGCATTGGTCAACTACGTCCGGACGTACGACGCGCTGCGGCCCGCCAACGTGGAGGGCACGCGAGAACTGTTGCGCCTGGCCATGACCCACCACCGCAAGACCTTCCACCTGGTCTCCAGCACCTTCATCTACGGGTGGAGCACCGAGCCGGTGGTCGGGGAGTGGGACGCGAACGCCAGGATGAGCGGGCTGGACTTCGGTTACTCGCAGACCAAGTGGGTCGCCGAGCAGCTGGTGCTGGCGGCGCAACGGCAGGGTCTCGATGTGCGCATCTATCGGCCTTCGCTGATCTCGCCCACCAGGGCCGGTTTCGGGAGCCAGGACGACATCCTGGTTCGCCTCACCGCGTTCATGATCGAGCACGGGCTCGCCGTCGACGCGCTCAACCAGATCAGCCTGTTGCCGGCGGACCTGATCGCCGATCACGTCGTGGCGCTGATGGGTCTGCCGAAAGATGACACCGTGTCCGGTGTCTTCAATATGACCGCGGACGACTACTACAACCTGACCGACATCGCCCGGGTCTTGTCCGAACGCCACGGCTACCGCTTCGAGTACCACGACATCCCGTCGTTCGTCGAGCAGCTGAACCGCCGGTGCACGCCGCGCGATCAGCTCTATCCGCTGGTCGACTTCCTGGTCCGCTCGGCGGACAAGATCGCGGCGATGCGGGACAAGCGGTACGACAACACCCAGTACCGGCACGCCCGCGCGCTGGCCAAGGTCCACCTGCGCGAGCCGGCCCTCACCGACACGGTCGATAATCTGGTCCGGTTCTTGCGGCGCGAGCGGTTGATCACCGAGGCTGAGGAAGAGGCGCAACGCAGTGCCTGACAACGCACACGTCGGGGGATCCACCATGTTCACAGTCGACGACCAGGCGGCGGGTCCGCATGACGTATCGCTCGACCACGAGCGGATCGTCCTGCAGGCGCGTGACGTCGAATTCGACTGGGCGAAGCTGCCGTTCTACTACGTGCCCAACGAACCCTTCACCACCCACTTCTGCAACGTCCTGCACCTGCTGCTGCCGGCGGGCGAGGAGTTCATCGTCGACGCGTTCAAAAACACCCTGCCGCTGATCAAGGACGATCAGCTGCGGCTGGACGTGCAGGGCTTCATCAGCCAGGAGGCCATGCACTCCCAGGCGCATTCGGGCGTGCTCGGGCACTTCGCGGCCAACGGCATCGACGTGACGCCGTTCACCGACCAGATGGCGTGGCTGTTCGGCAAGCTGATCGGCGACCGGCCCGGGTGGAGCCGGTGTCGACGGGAGAGCTGGTTGCTGGAGCGGGTGTCGATGGTTGCTGCGCTGGAGCACTACACGGCCATCCTGGGTGAGTGGATCCTCGACACCCCGCAACATGACGCCATGGGCACCGACCCGGTGATGCTGGACCTGCTGCGCTGGCATGGCGCGGAGGAAGTCGAACACAAGGCGGTCGCGTTCGACACCATGAAGCATCTGCGGGCGGGGTACTGGCGGCAGGTGCGCACCCAGCTGCTGGTCACCCCGTCGTTGCTGTGGCTGTTCATCCGCGGGGTGCGATTCATGTATTCGGTGGACCCGAACCTGCCGGCGGGAAGCAAACCGCGCTGGCGGGACTACTTCCGTGCGGCGCGCCGGGGCCTGGTGCCCGGGCCCTTCGAGTTCCTGGGTGTCATCGGCGCGTACTACAAGCCGAGTTTCCACCCGTCCAAGCTGGGCGGGGTGGGACGCGCGGTCGATTATCTGGCCCGATCACCAGCGGCGCGGGCGTCTTACTGAGGCCGGTGGATGACTCAGCTCACCACCGTGACCGCGTCGGACGGCGTATCGCTGGCGGTGCACGCCTACACCGATGTCGACCCCCGACGCCCGACGGTCCTGGCCATCCACGGCTACCCGGATAACCACCACGTGTGGGACGGCGTCGCCGAAAAGCTCGGTGACCGATACAACTTCGTCGCCTACGACGTCCGTGGCATCGGTGAATCGGCCAGGCCGGCAAGCCGATCGGGCTATCGCTTCGTCCAACTGGTCGACGATATCGGCACGGTGATCGACAGCCTGGGGGTGGACGCCGTGCACCTCTTGGCCCATGACTGGGGCTCGATTCAGGCCTGGGCGGCGGTCACCGACGAGTCGGTGATGGGCAGGATCGCCTCGTTCACCTCGATCTCGGGGCCGCACCTGAACTATGCGGGCAGGTTTCTGCGGTCACCGCGCACGCCCCGCGCCGCGGCCGACGTCGTCAAACAGATCTTGGCCTCGGCGTATATCTGGTTCTTTCTGTGCCCGGTCCTGCCGGAGTTGGCGATCCGGTCCCGGGCGACCCTGAAAGTCTTTGGGGCCGTTGAACGCATCGGCCGGCCACGCGGCGCCGGTCCGCTGCGCGCGGCCCCGACCCGGTCGCTCGACGATTACCTCAACGGTCTCAACCTGTACCGCGCCAACATGCCCGGGCCGATCCTGGCGCCGCCGGCGCAGCTGCCCGAGACACGCGTCCCGGTGCAGGTGCTGGTGGCCCGGAGGGACTACTTCGTGTCGCCCGCGCTGCAGCGGTTCACCGGTTCCATACCGCCCGACAACAGGATCGTCCCGATCGAGGGTGGACACTGGGTGGTGGCCTCCCACCCCGACGTCATCGCCCAGCTCACCGCCGACTGGGTCGACTCGATCGTCGCACTCGACAGACCGAGGAATTCTTTGTGACACATGCCATCTGGAGCTCCAGGCCCGCCGACCTCTACGGCCGGCGCAAGCGCGACCGGCTTTACGCGGCGTTGTGGGGCGTGGGAACGGTGTTCGGTGCCTTCGCGTCGGCGTCGCGCTGGACGCCCTCGCGGGTACAGCCGGTGCGGCGGGCCAACACCGCGGTGGTCACCAAACGCGAGCTCCTCACGCCCGACGTGGTGGCCCTGACGCTGTCCGATCCGGACGGCGGATTGCTGCCGTCCTGGACGCCGGGAGCGCACATCGACGTTCGGCTGCCATCGGGTCGCCGGCGGCAGTATTCGCTGTGCGGACCGCCCGGGCGGCGCACCGACTACCGCATCGCCGTGCGCCGGATCGCCGACGGGGGCGGCGGTTCGATCGAGATGCACGACACCTTCGCCGTCGGTGACACGCTCACTTTCGAAGGGCCCCGCAACGCCTTCTATCTGGTGACGGACGAGCAGGAAGTGTTGTTCGTCATCGGCGGCATCGGGGTGACGCCCATCCTGCCGATGATCCGGGTTGCCCAACAGCACGGAATCAATTGGCGCGCAGTCTATGCGGGCCGAAGCCGCGACTACATGCCGCTGCTCGACGAGGTGCTGGCGGTGGACGCCGAGCGCGTCACCGTGTGGGCCGACGACGAGCGCGGCCGATTCCCGACCACCGACGAGCTGCTGGCCGGGGCGGGCCCGAAGACGGCCGTCTACGTATGCGCGCCGACGGCCGTGCTCGAGGCGGTCCGCGGGGCGCGCGACGAACACGTCGACGCGCCACTGCATTACGAGCGGTTCAGCCCGCCGCCGGTGGTCGACGGCATCCCGTTCGAGCTGCAGCTCGCGCGCTCGGAGGCTGTGCTCAGCGTGCCGGCGAATCGGTCGGCGCTGGCCGTCATGCTCGACCGCGACCCCGCGACCGCGTATTCCTGCCAGCAGGGGTTCTGCGGGACATGCAAGGTCAAGGTGCTGGCCGGTGAGGTGGATCGCCGCGGCCGCACGGTCGAGGGCGATGACGAGATGCTCGTCTGCGTCTCGCGGGCGAAAAGCGGTCGCGTGGTGATCGACGCCTGACACCATCGTGTTTCGAACGGGTGTGCGATGGTTATTCCAGTGGCATGGCTGACAACATGCAACAGGCGCCGCGGGAAACCCCCGAGAAGGACCGGTCGGACTGGGTGACCGGTGACGAGCCGATGACCGGGCCGCAGCGCAGCTACCTGAACACACTCGCCCAGGAAGCCGGGCGCGACGTTCCCGACGACCTGACGAAGGCGCAAGCGTCGGAGCTGATCGACGAGTTGCAGCAGCAGACGGGTCGCGGTGCCGATTAACCCGCGGGCCGGCTGTGCGCGGGCGGAGTCTGCGGATCGGCTTCCTTGCGGGTGAGATCGTGGAACCTGACGCTGACTCGTTGAAAGGCCTTGACGCGCTCGGCTTTTGCCTTCTTGGTGTAAGTCTTGCGGTCGGCCTGCGTGAGCTCCGCTTCATCAGTGAACGGGGTGAGCAACGCGCGTGGGTATAGCTGCTCGACGAGGATAACGTTGATCTCGGCGCACAGCACCAGCGTGGACGACACCAGGAAGAGGAAGGCCAGCAGCCCCAGCACCAACGCGAAAACGCTGTTCGTCGCGCTGGCCGATTTCACCGTGTGCGCGACGTAACCGGCGCCGAACCGCTGCAGGACCTGCCAGATCAATGCCGCCGCAAGGGCTCCCGGCCACACCTGCCGGTACGTGAGTGGTCGGGCGGTGGTCACGCGAAACGCCACCAGGCAGATGAGCCCGTTGATCGCGACGGCGGCGAGCGTGACGCCGATCTTCCCGACAAAGCCCAGGGCGCCCGTAGCCTGGCCGGCCGCGGACAGGACGGTGGCCGTGACGGCGGCCGACCCGAGGACCAACAGCAGCAGCAAGCTGCGCAGGCGCGATCGGATTGGATTGGGGCGCTTGTTCCTCGGGACGGCCCACACCGAATCCATCGCGTTCTGCACCGCCTGGCCGACACCCAGACCGCCATAGAGTGCCCCTACGATGCCGACGACCACCGCCACCGTGCCGCCGCTGAGCCCCTCGGGCTGGTGCAATTGGCTTCCGATGACGGGGAACTGGCTCAACGTGCTGTGCAGCACCTGGTCTTGCAGGTCGGGGCGCCCGGCGAGGATCACGCCCAGGCCCGTGGTCAGCAGGAGCAGCAGCGGAAACAGCGACACGAAACCGTAGTAAGTGATCAGCGCGGACAGGTAGCCGCCTTGATCGTCGAGGTACTTGTAGAAGACGGCGATCACCACACCGACGGCGCGGTTCCGTCGCTGCAACCTGTCCAGCCAGCCGACCATCGGTGCTCACTTCATATCTCAAAGCCGACACCCAATCGATGGGATGACCAGGCATACCCGGATTCGCGAATCGCCAACCCACCGGCTCGATTCGCTTGTCTCCGCCCTCACCGTGTTGGGCGCGCGTGCAACTGATACCGATGGCCGACGGCCGCTCGGCGGCATAGCCTCGGTCGCGCCGCTTGCTCGCGAGTCGCTCAAGGCGTCGCGGCACCACCGCAAGTTCATAAAAAAGCCGATAGACGAACCCTCGCAGCGATTTAATCAGTACTGAGCGGGCATCGAGGCATACGGCACGAGGAGGATCGACATGACCGACGCCATGGCAACGGGTCCGGACCAGGCGAGGTCGCACGCATCAGGGCGTCTTCGAACACGTTGCGGTCTAACGGTATTCGCGCTCGCCCTGGCCGGATTGCCGACGATCGCCATCGCCGCGCCGGCGGTCAGCCGGGCTGACGATCCGCCTCCGTGCGCCCCCGGCTGGGCTTGGAGCGCCGACTTGAATCAGTGCGTGTTCGTGCTTCCCGCCGCAAATGGACCCGGCGGCCCCGGTGGCCCCGGCGGGCCGGGTGGACCGGGGGGACCCGGCGGGCCGGGCGGCCCTGCGGGGCCCGGTGGTCCCGGCGGACCGGGCGGACCCGGCCGCCACTAGTCGACGGGCGGGTGTGCGCCCCGGGCTTTGCGTGTGAGCACTGGGTGGAAAAACCGCGCAAATCCCGCCCTGTCGCACACCCAAAGCCGTCAGCGCACACTGTTGCGCCGGCGGGAAGCCGCGCAACCGCGTCTCCAGCAGTCGTTATACTGACTAAGTAAAGCTTGGATTCGACACCAGAGAGCAGGCGCATGCCACGCACAGACAACGACACCTGGGACCTGGCCACCAGCGTGGGCGTGACGGCCACGATGGTCGCGGCGGCCCGGGCGATCGCCACCAAGGCCGACAACCCGTTGATCGAGGACCGGTTCGCCGAACCGCTCGTTCGCGCGGTCGGCGTGGACTTCTTCACGCGTTGGGTCAGCGGAGACCTCGACGCCGCCGACGTCGACGACCATGAGTCCGGCTGGAAGCTCGGGCACATGCCCGACGCGATGACCGCGCGCACCCGCTTCTTCGACTCGTTCTTCCAGGGCGCGATCGACGCCGGAATCCGGCAGGCCGTGATCCTGGCGTCGGGCCTCGACGCGCGCGCCTACCGCTTGGCCTGGCCGACCGACCTGACCCTGTTCGAAATCGACCAGCCAGAGGTCGTCGAGTTCAAGGCGGCGACCATGGCCGATCTGGGCGCCGCCCCGCGAGCCGACTTGCGCACCGTTGCAATCGATTTGCGGCAGGACTGGCCGAACGCCCTGCGCGAGGCGGGTTTCGACCCGCAGCGGCGCACCGCCTGGATCGCCGAGGGCCTGTTCGGTTATCTGCCGCCGGAAGCGCAAGACCGCTTGCTGGACAACATCACCGGGCTCAGCGCCGACGGCAGTCGGCTGGCCTGCGAGGCCGTGCCCGACCTGCCGGACCCCGACCGCGGGCGAGCGCAAGAGATGATGCGCAGGGCCGCCGTCAAGTGGCGGGAGCACGGCCTCGATCTCGAGTTCGCCGACCTGGGTTTTGAGGGTGAGCGCAACGATGTGGAGGCCTACCTGCAGGGCCTGGGATGGCGCACGGTCGGCACCCCGATGAGTCAGCTGCTGGCCGAGGGCGGCCTTGCAGCCATCCCCCAGACCAACGACCCGGTGTCGGTGGCCGACGCGATTTACTACGCCTCCATACTGGGCGGATGACGGCAGCGCAGCGCCGCGGTCTCAACGACGCGGTCACCCGGATGTGGAGCTTCCTCGCCCCGGCCTACGATCTCCCGTTCTTGCAGCAGTGGGTCTACCGGCCGCCCCACGACGAGGTGATCGCGCAACTGCGCTCCCACAACGCCCGCAAGATCGCTGACATCGCCTGCGGCACCGGTATTCTCAGCGACCGGATCGAGCGCGAACTGCATCCCGACGAGATCTACGGCGTCGACATGTCCGACGGCATGCTCGCCCAGGCCCGCGCCAGGTCCGATCGGGTGCAGTGGATGCGCGGCCCGGCCGAGCAGCTGCCGTTCGACGACGGGGCGCTCGACGCCGTCGTCACGACCTCGGCGTTTCACTTCCTCGACCAGCCGGCGGCCCTGCGGGAATTCCACCGGGTGCTGGCGCCCGGCGGCCTGGTGGCGGTCTCGGCCCTGAGCACCCGGCAACCGCTCCTGCAGGCCCCCGCGACCAATCGGTGGAAACCGCAGCACAACGCGTCGCCGGCCGAGATGCGGAGCTTGTTCGAAGGCGCCGGGTTCGCCGTCACCGATCAGCACCGCATTCCGCGGCCGGTCTGGGCCCGAATCGTGTCCGACCTGATCACCGTCGGCACCAAGAGTTAGCCTCGTCGGGCGAGGATCTCCCGAAGGGTCGGCAACGTTCGCTGGTCCTTTGGTCGGTTGGCTGCCTGCTTCGACCGGATCACGTCGCTGAGTGAGGCGATGCGCACGCTGACTCCATAGAGCTCGACCTGGGCCGCGTCGCGGCGCAGGTCGCGGTATCCGCTTGTGCCAGAAGGCTTGAAGCTTACATCGAGATCACCGGCGTCGGTGGTGAGGTTCCAGGTTTCAGCGGCGGCCAACGTTTCGCCGTCACAGGAGAACGGCAGGCCGCTTGGTTCGGAGTCGGTACGGATCCGTGCGTTGAGCTCACGCAGCGCGGCAGCGAGTCTGTCGAGGTTTCGCCGGCCCAATTCGGGGGTGATGTCGGCATCCTCTGTCGGAAAAGGCGACCCGTGGTAGACCGCGGCGAGGCCGCCGATGAGAACGTAAGCGACCTTGTGCCGGTGCAGAATCTCGAGGATGCGGGGTAGGTCGAGTTCGATGTCAGTCCCCTCCGGCCTGCCGCAGTGCAGCGAGCTGCCGCGCCACCCGGGCATGTCGATCCATGCGCTCCTGGCCGCTCAGGTCCGCAAGCCGAGTCGCCTGCGCCGTATCGCTGTCGTCGCGCGGCACCAGCATCAGCTCTAGGTCGAAGCCGCACAAGCGCACCAATCTACGAACGTCATCGAGACTGATGGCGGTGCGGCCGGACTCCCAGCGGGCGACGGCCGACTGCGTTGTAGCAGCGCGGATCGCCAATTCGGCCTGTGTGAGACCCGCGCGCCGGCGCGCCTCACGGACCAGGTCGCCACCGTAGGACGTCATGTCCAGTAATATAGCAGAAATGCTATACTATTGCCGGTGCCCACTGGGACGGCCAGAATGCGGGAGTGAAATTCGCCTTCCCCCTACCGCACATGCTGCGACTCAAGGCAATCACCCAGCCGTGGGAAGCCGACGTCACGGGCGCTGACCAAACCCGAATGGTCAAGCGCGCCGAGGCGATGGGCTACGACATGATCGCGATCCCCGAGCATTTCGTCATCCCCACCGACCACGTCGAGCTGTCCGGTCCGCATTACCTCCATTCCACCGTCGCGCAGGCCTACATCGCGGGAGCCACCGAGAAGATCCGGCTGAATTCGTGCGTCACGGTGCTGCCGCTGCAGCATCCGATCGTGGTCGCCAAAGCGCTGGCGACCGCCGACTGGATGAGCAGCGGGCGCATGATGGTCACCTTCGGAATCGGTTGGCTGGAACGCGAATTCGACTTCCTCGGGGTACCGTTCCACGAGCGCGGCCGCATCGCCGACGAATATCTCGCGGCGATCATCGAACTGTGGACCAGCGAATCGCCCCGTTTCGAGGGCAGATACGTCTCCTTCCGCGACATGGCATTCGAACCCAAACCCGTTCAGAAACCCCACCTTCCGGTCTGGGTCGGAGGCGACGCCGATGCCGCCCTCAAGCGCGCGGCGCGATTCGCCTCCGGCTGGTGGCCGTTTTTGACCCCACCGGACAAGATCGCCGAACGTGTCCAATTCCTCAAAAGCCAACCCGGCTACGACGGGCGGCCTTTCGAAATCATGCACGGGCTGGGTACCAACCGCGTCGGTGAGGGCCACCGCGTGGTCAAGGATCCGCACGCACGCCCCGGCAGGAGCGCCCAAGAGCTCATCGACACCCTGAATCAGCTTGCCGAGCAAGGGGTTACCTTCAGCGCGGTGCCCGTCCCCGCCGTGCGCGGGATCGACGAATACCTCGACTACGCCGACTGGGTGATCGAGGAGATCAAGCCCGAAGTGGCTTGACCCTAACGGACCCCGCGGATACCCGCCTCACCGGACGGCGAGGCGGGTATCCGCGTGGATTGGCTTGTTACAGCGGGATCCAGACCCCGAAGAACCAGAAGCCCCACTGGTTGAATCCGGGATCCCAAACGGGCGTCTCGTTGTACCCGTAGTAGTTGATCGGGCCGTAACCCCATGGCCCGCCCGGGGGCGGAAGGGGCCTGTCCCAGGCCGGCCGCGGCGGCGGACCGTATCCCCAAGGTCCGGGTCCGTCGCCCCACGGGGCACCGTGGAAGTAGCCGCGCTGCGGATCGCCATGCCACGGTCCGCCGGGCCCACCGGGACCGCCGGGGCCGCCGGGATGGTCGTCGCCCGGACGGTCGGGCGGCGGTCCGCCCGGACCGCCGGGCCCACCGGGGCCGCCGGGATGGTCGGGCGGGGGTCCACCGGGACCGCCGGGGTGACCGGGTCCGCCCGGAGGCCCACCAGGATTGCCGGGCCCGCCCGGGCCGCCCGGAGGCCCACCCGGGCCGCCCGGATCGTTCGGTCCGGCCGGGCGGTGGTCCGCGGGCGCCGGGGCGCCGTGGTTACCCGGGGCCGGCGGCTGCGGACCCGGAGCGGCGAACGCCGAACCGGCACCCATGCCCAACGCGGCGGCACCCAGAGCGCCGGCGATCGTTCCCCCCGCGATGAATTGCTTTAATTTCATAGTCCTTCACCTGTCTAGAAGTGAGTTCCTAGAACCCCCCAACAATCCACACGCTAGATAGCGCGTCTATGGATCCGCTGTGACGACCCCATGTGCAACTTTTGGGGACGCGGCGGCGCCGAAAAACGCCGAATAAGGCAAGCCTGCGCTCGCTTTGGCTAGCCTATATTTGCTGGTAGGAAGCGGTTTTGACGTATATCGTGGCGGTCGTGTCGGCTACCTCCCATCCGGCCGAACCCCACGTGGGATCGGTCTCGTCGAAGCTGAATTGGCTGCGCGCCGGAGTCCTGGGCGCCAACGACGGCATCGTGTCCACCGCGGGCATCGTCGTGGGCGTCGCGGCGGCGACGGTGGACCGCGGCCCCATCCTGACCGCCGGAATCGCCGGGCTGGCCGCCGGGGCCGTGTCGATGGCGCTCGGTGAATACGTCTCCGTCAGCACCCAGCGGGACACCGAGCAGGCGCTGTTGACCAAGGAACTTCAGGAGTTGCGCGACGATCCGGCGGCGGAGTTGGACGAGCTGGCCACGCTGTACGAAGGCAAGGGCCTGTCGGCGGCGACCGCGCGCACCGTGGCCGAGGAGCTCACCGACCACAATCCGTTCCTCGCGCACGCCGAGATCGAGCTCGGTATCGATCCCGAGGACCTGACCAACCCCTGGCAGGCGGCGCTGTCCTCGGCCCTGTCGTTCACGGTGGGCGCCTTGCTGCCGTTGATCGTGATCCTGGCGCCCCCGGCGGCCTGGCGGATCCCGGCCACGGTCGTCGCCGTGCTCCTGGCCCTGGTGCTCACCGGCGCGGTCTCGGCGGGACTGGGCGGTGCGCCGCCGGGCCGGGCCGTGCTCCGCAACGTCATCGGCGGCGGGCTCGCCCTGGCGGTCACGTATGTGATCGGCCACGTGGTGGGGGCCGCGATCGCCTGACCGGCCCGGTCGACGCCGGGCGTCGGGACTGGAACGGGAACTGTAATATTTACCGTTGCCGTTCTGACCCGAAAGAGTCGTGCATTGACCGAAACGAAGACCCTGCCGAACGACGTTGATCCAGCCGCGCCGATGCCATACTTCCTGCGCGACGAAAACCGTTTCGTGCCAACCGAAATCGCGCGCGGCGGCTGGGGTCCGTCACTCAGCGGCCACGTGGTGGGCGGCCTCTTGGGCCGGGCGGCCGAACGCGCCGTCGACGACCCCGCATTCCAGCCCGCGCGCCTGACCGTCGACCTTCCCGCACCGGCCGCCCTCGAACCGATCGAAGTGCACACGCAGGTGCGCCACGATCGCCGGCGATTGCGGCTCGTCGAGGCCGTTCTCACCCAGGGCGGTGTCCCCGTCGCGCGGGGGAGTGCGCTGTTCCTGCGGCGCGGCCCGCAGCCCGAGGGGGACGTGTGGTCCCCGCCGGTCCAGATGCCCCCGCTGCCCATCGACGACGGCGCGCAACCGTCGCTGTTCATGCGGACTTACGGTTGGGGCACCGGAATTCAGAACCCCGACCGCGACTGGGCGGACCGCCGCGGCCCCAAATACACCTGGCTGCAGGAGACGCGCCCGCTCATCGACGGCGAACCGCTCGGCGCCTTCACCCGCGCGGCGATGGGCGCCGACATCACGGCGTCGCTCGCCAATTGGGGCACGAACGGTTTGCAGTTCATCAACGTCGACTACACCCTCACGCTGACCCGGCTGCCGGACGGGCCATACATCGGGCTGGCCTCGCTCACCCACCACAGCCACGACGGCGTAGCCAGCGGCGCGGCCGTGCTGGTCGACCGGACGGGCCCGATCGGCAGTGCCGTGTCCGTCGCGATCGCGCACTCCGGGTTCCGTCCGATCGCCGAGCCGCCGGCCGGATGACGGTCGGCAGCGACGCCGGCTACTGGGGTCTGATCGCCGACGCGGCGCGGCGGGGGTCGAACCGGGCGCTGCTCGCCGACGACCATGGACGCAGCTTGACGGCGCGCCAGTTCCACGACGCAGCGTGCGCGACGGCCGCCGCGTTCGCCGGCCGGGGGATCGGCGCGGGAACCGTCGTGTCATGGCAGCTGCCGACCACGCTCGAGGCCACCATCGTGATGGCGGCGCTGGCGCGCCTTGGCGCGGTGCAAAACCCGATCATTCCGATCCTGCGCGAGCACGAGGTCGGCTTCATCACCGCGCAGCTCTCGTCGGAATTCCTTGTGGTGCCGGAGTTTTGGCACGAATTCGATTACGGTGGGCTGGCGCGGTCGCTGTCTGCGGGGCGGAGCTTCGAGGTCATCACCGTCGATCTGGCCACCCCGCCGGCGACCGGTGAGATTCGGCTGCCCAGCGCCGATGCCGATTCCCTGCCGCCGCCGCCGGACCCCACAGGGGACGCTCGATGGATCTACTACTCGTCGGGGACCACCTCGTCGCCCAAAGGGATCCGCCACACCGACGCGTCGGTGATGGCCCCCGCGGTGGGCTTGGTGAACAAGATCGGAATCACGGATAGCGACGTGGATCCCGTCGCCTTTCCCATCGCCCACATCGGTGGCGCCGTGATGCTGGCCGCCGCACTGTTGACGGGCATGCGGTTGGCGCTGTTCGAGGTGTTCGACCCGGCCACCACGCCGCTGTCCATGGCGGCGCACAACCCCACGTTCCTCGGCATGGCGACACCGTTCTTCGTGGCGTTCCTCGAGGCCCAGCAGAACCACGGGGACGAGCCGCTGTTCCCCTACGCGCGCGGCGGCCTGGCCGGCGGCGCGCCCATCACCGCCGAGCTGGGGCGCCAGGTCCGCGAAACCCTCGGCCTGCCCGGCATCGCGAACGCGTGGGGGCTCACCGAATTCCCGGTGGCCACCTCACCTTCGCTGACCGCGGCGCCGGAGGTGCTCGACCACACCGTTGGCTCGCCGGGTCCCGGGGTCAGCGTTCGAGTGGTCGGCGACGGGGAAATCGAGCTGGCCGCGGGGCAGGAGGGCGAGCTCCGGCTCAAGGGACCCCAATGCTTCCTCGGCTACGCCGACGGCGCCCTGGACGCCGACGCGTTCGACGCGGACGGCTGGCTGCGCACCGGTGATCTCGGGATGGTCGACGCGGACGGCAACGTCCGCGTCACGGGCCGGATCAAGGATGCGATCATCCGCAACGCCGAGAACGTCTCGGCCCTCGAGGTGGAGAACGCGCTGGCCACCCACCCCGCGGTCGCCGACGTCGCGGTCATCGGGGTGCCCGACCCGCGCACCGGCGAGCGCGTGTGCGCCGTCGTGGTGCCCGCATCGGGCGATGGCGTCTCGCTGGATTCCCTTGTGCAGCACTGCCGTTCGCAAGGACTGAGCCGCTACAAACACCCCGAGCGACTGGTGATCGTCGACGCGCTGCCGCGCAACCAATTCGGCAAGGTGATCAAGAAAGACCTGCGCGCGGCCTTCGGCTGAACCGCTGACTACAACCCCTTCGGCGCGTCGCGGACCGCCTGCACCGCCGCGGCATCGCCGTCGAACTCCACCCGCGCCTCCCGGCCAACGGAGAACAGCAGCAGCTCCTCGGGTGCACCGGTCACGACCACCGTCGTGCCATCGAATTTGCCGGACCCCGCGGTCAGCACCGTCTTGCCCTCCGGGATGCGCAGGGCGACCCGGCCGGGCACCTTGGCCAGCGTCATCCGTGCCATCAGCGACAGCGTGCGGCGCAGCGCCCTGCACAGCCCCTGTTCGAGCACCCGCGGCTCCCAGTCCGGTTGCGCGCGGCGGACGTCCTCGTGGTGGATGAACATCTCCGCGACGTTGGCCACCGGGTCGAGCAGCTTGAACGGGGAGTAGACCGGAGGGCCGGACGCGACCTTGTCGACCAGCTCATCCCACTCCGTCTGCCCCGCCACCTCGTCCTGCAGCTTGGCGGTGTGGGAAGCGAAAAACGGGATCAGGATGCCCGGAGCGGCGTCGGGCCGGTACTCGCGAATCACCAGGTGAGCGGCCAGGTCTCGGGTCTTCCAACCTTCGCACAGCGTAGGCGCATCCGGCCCGACGGCTCGCAGGGTGTCGACGAGGGCGGCGCGTTCGCGTTGTGCAACGGTCATGCGTTCAGGGTAGGGCCAGCCCCTGCGCGTGGGCGACGCGGATCTCGGTAAATTTGAAACGTCATGTCGGGACGCCGAATGTAGGGAAGGCCATGAACGCACGCGTCGAGCAGTTGGAGTTTCAGGCAGAGGCTCGCCAGCTCCTGGATCTGATGGTTCACTCCGTCTACTCCAACAAGGACTCGTTCCTGCGGGAGTTGATCTCGAACGCCTCCGACGCGCTGGACAAGCTGCGACTGGAAGCTTTCCGCAACAAGGACCTCGATGTCGACACCTCAGATCTGCACATCGAGATCGACGTCGACAAGAACGCGCGCACCCTGACCGTTCGCGACAACGGCATCGGGATGACCCGCGACGAGGTTGTGGACCTGATCGGCACGCTGGCCAAGTCCGGCACCGCCGAGCTGCGCCAGCAGCTCAGGGAGGCCAAGAACGCCAAGGACGCCGGGGCCTCGGAGGAGCTCATCGGCCAGTTCGGCATCGGCTTCTACTCGAGCTTCATGGTCGCCGACAAGGTCGAGCTGCTGACCCGCAAGGCCGGCGAGAGCGAAGCCACCCGGTGGGAGTCCAGCGGCCAGGGCACCTACACCATCGAATCCGTCGAGCACGCCCCCCAGGGAACGTCGGTCACCTTGCACCTCAAGCCCGAGGACGCCGAGGACGAACTGCACGACTACACCGCGGAGTGGAAGATCCGCAATCTGGTCAAGAGGTACTCCGACTTCATCGCCTGGCCCATCCGGATGGAGGTCGAGAATCGCACGCCGGCAACTGAGGAGGGCGGCGAGGAGACCGTCACCGTCGAGACCGAGACGCTCAACTCGATGCAGGCCCTGTGGGCCCGGCCCAAAGACGAGGTCTCCGAGGAGGAGTACAAGGAGTTCTACAAGCACATCGCGCACGCCTGGGACGACCCGCTCGAGGTGATCGCGATGAAGGCCGAGGGCACGTTCGAGTACCAGGCCCTGCTGTTCATCCCCTCCCACGCCCCGTTCGACTTGTTCAACCGCGACGCCAAAACCGGGGTTCAGCTGTACGTCAAGCGGGTGTTCATCATGGGCGACTGCGAAGAATTGATGCCCGAGTACCTGCGCTTCGTCAAGGGCGTCGTCGACGCGCAGGACTTGTCGCTCAACGTGTCTCGCGAAATCCTGCAGCAAGACCGGCAGATCAAGGCGATCCGTCGCCGGCTGACCAAGAAGGTGCTGTCCACCATCAAAGACCTGCAGTCCGAGCGGCCGGACGACTACCGCACCTTCTGGACCCAGTTCGGCAGAGTCCTCAAGGAAGGGCTGCTGTCGGACTTCGACAACCAGGACGCCCTGCTGCGCGTGGCGTCGTTCGCCTCGACGCACAGCGAGGAGGAACCGACCACACTGGCCGAGTACGTCGAGCGGATGAAGGACGGGCAGCAGCAGATCTTTTATGCCACCGGCGAGACCCGGCAGCAGCTGCTCAAGTCGCCGCACCTCGAGGCCTTCAGGGCCAAGGGGTATGAGGTCCTGCTGCTCACCGACCCCGTCGACGAGGTGTGGGTCGGCACCGTGACCGAGTTCGACGGCAAACCGCTGCAGTCGGTGGCCAAGGGCGAGGTCGACCTCGACTCCGAGGAGGAGCAGAGCGGCGCCGAGCGCGAGGAGCAGCAGAAGGAGTTCGCCGACCTGCTGGCCTGGCTGACCGAGACGTTGAGCGACCATGTCAAGGAAGTGCGCCTGTCGACGCGCCTGACCGAGTCGCCGGCCTGCCTGATCACCGATGCTTTCGGGATCACGCCGGCGCTCGCGCGCCTCTACCGGGCGTCCGGGCAGGACGTGCCGATCGGCAAGCGCATCCTCGAACTCAACCCGAATCATCCGCTCGTCACCGGCCTGCGGGACGCCCACAAGAACGCGGACGACGACGCGGCCCGCACCCTGGCCGCGGAGACCGCCGAGCTGCTCTACGGCACGGCGCTTCTCGCGGAAGGCGGCGCGCTCGAGGATCCGGCGCGGTTCGCCGAGCTGCTGGCGGACCGGCTGGCTCGCACCATGTGAGCGGAGCGCGTCCGGTTACTCAATGTTCACCATGGTCACAGCAAACACACACGTGATTGAAAACGCGGTACGCGGGATAATCACATTCCATGGCCACGTTTCGAATTGTCGACCCACATGGCGAGATCGTGGCGACAAGGAACTTTGACAACGCGGAGGACGCGCACGCGTGGTTCAGCGGCTCCATCGCCAGTTCCGAGCTGGGCTGGCGGATGGAGGTCGACGACGACGGGCAGTGGGCGTTCTTCGACGACACCGAGGGGTTCACCGCCGTTCCGAGCCGCCGACCGGCGTCGGTGGCGCGCCCGCGTGATCCGCGCTAGGCGGCCGGCGGGCCCGCATCAAATCGTCTATTTCCCAAACCCGTTCGCGTCCTCGGACAGGACGCGGTAAAGCAGTTCCCCGGTGTCGAGTAGATGCCTGCTCACCAGCGCTTGCGCGTTCGCGACGTCGCGCCGGCGCACCGCGCTGAGCAGCGCCGCGTGTTCCCGGTCGGACTGTCCCTTGTAGGACGGCAGACCGAACTTGAGCCGGAGGTAGCGTTCGCCGCGCTCGTGGAGCAGCGCGATCATCGCGAGAAGTTGCGGTCGGTCGGCGGGTTCGTAGAGGCTCGTGTGAAAGGCCTCGTTGCGCGCGACGTACAGTGACGGCTCGGTTTCGACGGAGGCCGCCTCGCACAATGTTTCGGCCCGGCGCAGCGAGGCCGGCGTGTGGGCCGGTATCGCCAGTCCGATGGCGAGACTCTCGAGCGCGGCGCGCATCTCATAGACTTCGCGCGCCTCATCGGCCGACAGCGGTGCCACGGTGGCACCCTTGTTCATCTCGACCCTGGCCCAGCCTTCGCTTTCGAGTTGGCGCAGGGCTTCGCGCACCGGGATTGCGCTGACCGAGAAATGCCGGGCGATGGCGTCTTGGCGAAGCGGCGCGCCGGGGGCGAGGGTGCCGTCGACGATCGCGGCGCGCAGCGCGTTGGCGATCAGCCGCGGGGTGCTGCCCCGCTCGGCGATCGAAAGCGCCGTGGGGAGTGCGCCGAGGGCGTTGTCCGGGGCGGACGGACCTGTTACGCTCATCACTATATTATATACAATGTGACGCGCAGCGGCCGCAAAGCCCGCGCGCCTGCTCGAATCCCGGCGGTCGGTTGACCGTACCAACGGAGGCGCCGAATGACTTCGACAACGGAACGGGCCGGTGTCGCCCGACGCCGCACACCGCTCAATCGCTCTCAGATCGCCGGATTCTGGGGCGCGTGGACGGGTTGGACGCTCGACGGGATGGATTCGTTCATCTACGCGCTCGTGCTCGCCCCGGCACTGACCGAGCTGCTGCCGCGTTCGGGTTTTGCGGCGACGTCGACGAATGTCGGTCTTGCGGGATCGATCCTGTTCGCGCTGTTCCTGGTCGGCTGGGGCCTGTCGTTCATCTGGGGGCCGATCGCCGACCGCTTCGGCCGGACCAAGGTGCTGGCCGCGACCATCTTCACATTCGCGATCTTCACCGGGCTTTCCGCCGCGGCGCAAAACGTGTGGCAGCTGGCGATCTTCCGCTTCATCGCGGGTGTCGGCATCGGCGGCGAGTGGGCGCTGGCGGGCACCTACGTGGCCGAGGCATGGCCCGAGGACCGGCGCAAGATGGGCGCGGGCTATCTGCAGACCGGTTACTACGCCGGATTCTTTCTGGCGGCGGCCCTGAATTACACCGTCGGCGTGCAATTCGGCTGGCGCGCAATGTTTCTGACGGGTGCGGTGCCGATCGTCGTCGCGATCCTGATCTTGACCCGGGTGCAGGAGACCGAGAAGTGGGAGAAGCTCGAGGCCGATCCCGCGGTCCGGGTGAAGCCGTTGCGCGAGATCCTCGGTCCGCGCTACCGGCGCCGCACCTGGGTGGCCTGCGCGCTGCTGACGATTGCGATCGTGGGCCTGTGGGCGGGCGCGGTCTACGAACCGACGGCCGTGATTCAGTTGGCGCAGCACGCGGGCTTCGGCAAGGGCGACGCAACCAGAACCGCGTCCTTTGCCACGGGCCTGTTGTCCATCGGCACCATCCTGGGGTGTCTGGTCGTGCCGGTGCTGTCCGAGCGCATCGGGCGCCGAAAGACCCTCGCGATTTACTTTGCCGGAATGGCGATTTCGATCGCCGGCAGCTTCGGCTGGGCGTTCTATCTGCCCAACGGTCTGGCGCCGTTCATCGCATGGCTGTTCGTGCTCGGGTTCTTCGGCGGCAACTTCGCCATCTTCAGCCTGTGGTTACCCGAGCAGTTCGAGACGCGCGTCCGCGCAACGGCGTTCGCGTTCTGCACCTCGTTCGGCCGCTTCGTCGGCGCGGGCGTGAACTTCCTGCTCGGCGCGGCGGTCCTGCGCACCCATACCCTGGGGTTGCCCGTCGCGCTGACGGCCGTGGCCTTCGTCATCGGGCTGTTCGTCATCCCGCTGGCTCCCGAGACCCGGGGCGAGGAGCTGCCCCAATAGGTTTCGCGGCTAGCCTGCGGCAAAGTGCTCGGCGATCAGCCGGCTGGCGTGTGGGTACTCGCGCAGCACGACGCCCAACACGCCGGCCAGTTCGCTGAGCATCATGTCGTCGCCGTTGCGGCTGCGGACGAGGTCGGCGATCCAGGCTGCGGTCTCCGGGATTGGACGGTGATCGCCGGTCAGCAAGGCTGCCGAGACGGCGTGCAGGATCTGGTGCAAGGCGTCGTCGGCGATGTCCATGACGCTGTGCATGACGTCGGCCTCGGGCGTGGTCACCGCGGCGACGAGTGACCATCGCTCGCTCAACAGGGCGACCAGGTGGCGGTGATCCTCCTCGAGTGCGGCTTGCTCGGCGGCCGCGGCGTCGGGCAACGGCGCGGCCGGTTCCACGACGGCCGGCAAGCGCGCTATCGCGGCGATGGCACCCGGCGCGTCCGGCGCCCACGCGGTGGCGCCCAGGGCGCGGGCGCGCACGTCGTCGTCGCCAAAGGCGGGACCGCCCACCAGGATCGGCACGCCGACCGCTGTGCTCGCCTCGATGAACCGGCGGCAGGTTGGCAGCGACCCGAGCACCGAGCAGCTGACCGCGACGGCATCGGGCCCGAAGTCTTGAAGGTGCTGATTGAGCCGAAGCGGGTTTGTCGACGCTCCCAGCAGGGTGGTGTCCCAGCCCGAAGCCCGCAGCGCGCAGTGGATGATCATCGCGGGCAGTGCGTGCCATTCGCGTTCCGCGCAGGCGACGACGACGCTGCCGTGCGTGACCGGAACGCGTTGCACGTGCTCCTCGACGACGGAGGTCGCCGAGACAGCCATCGCGGTCGCGGCGTGCTCTTGTGCCACCGTCCATTCGCCGCGCTGCCAGCGGCTGCCGACCTCGCGCTGGGCGGCGGCGATGACGTCGGTGAGCACCGAAACCGGGTCAACCCCGGCGGCCAGCATGTCGTGCACCAGCTCGGTGATGGCGGTGGCATCGCCCCTGCCGAGCGCGCGGTCGTAATCCCGCAGCGGATCGGCCGGGAGGCTCAACTGCCGCATGTCACGGCGAGCAGTGCCATGTCGTCGTGCGCGCGGCCGTCGAGGTGTTCGAGGACCTGCTGCTCGACGACTTCGCACACCACTTCCGGTCCCGCGCCGGCGTACGGGGGCAGCAGGTCGATCAGCCGATCGACGCCGTACTGCCCGTCGGCGCCGAACGCCTCGTCGATGCCGTCGGTGAACATCAGCATCGTGTCGTCGCGGTCCAACCGGATGGTCACCTGTTCGTACGCGAGCCGCGCCACCATGCCCGCCGCGGTGCCGCCCACGTCGACCTGTTCCACCCGGCCGTCGGCGCGCAGCACGATCGGCTTCGGGTGGCCGGCCGAAGCGAGATCCACCCGCAGGCCACCGTCGGCGGCGCGCCGCATCCGGGCGCACACCACCGTGACGAATTGCGCGGTGGCTTCGTCGCACAACACGGCGTTCAACGCGCCCAGGACCGCCTCGGGACGGCGGTCGAAATGCGCTGCGGTGCGGACGCTTTGGCGGGCCCGGCCGTTCAGGGCCGCCGCCTCGACGCCCTTGCCGCACACGTCACCCAGGCACAGCAGCCAGTCCCCGTCGTCGCCGTGCGCGTCGTAGAAGTCGCCGCCGATGTCGAGCTGTTCGGCCGCCGGGCGGTAGCGGGCCGCCAGGCGAACACCATCGATCCGGGGCAGGGCGGGCGGACGCAGGCTGTCCTGCAACACCGCGGCGACCCTGGCGCGTTCCTCGTACAGCCGCGCGGTATCCAACGCCAGCGCGGCCCGTTCCGCGACGCGCCGGATGACGGCGAGCTCGTCCTCGAAGGGGCATCGCCCGCCGCCCCGCACCATGACGAGTGCGCCGAACGTCGTGCCCCGCGCGGTGAGCCCGACACCGAGCACGTCGGCGGGCCGCAACGTCGCGGCCTCTTGCACCAGCCGCGGGTGCGGGATCATGGTCGCCAGGCTGCCCTCGGCGTCGGCGCCGAGGGCGACGTGGACGAGCTCGGCCCGCCCGGTCCGCAAGACGCGGCCCAGCCCTTGTGGGTCGACGGAGCGCTGGGAGACGAGGGCATGGAACCCGGCGTCGTCGCCACCGACGAGCAACAGGCCCCCGGTCTGGGCGTCCGGCAAGATAACCACGGACCAGTCGGCGAGTTGCGGGCGGATCATCGTCAGCAGTCGCAGGGCCGTGCGGCGCAGGTTGAGCGATCCGGCGAGCCCATGGGCAACCTTCTCGACCAGCTGGTCACCGTCGCGAACCGACAGGGCTTGTGACGGGCTGACGTCGGTGATCGCCTTGCCGGCAGGGGCTTGTTGCACGCGCATTGCACCACATTTCCCGCCCTGACGGGCGTTGATCGTTTGCGTCGTTGCGAGGGGGTCGCACGCGGCGGGGAATGGGAACGATGCCGCGTTCGGGAGGAAACCCGCGGGAACTTCCGGTGGCGCATCTGAGGCTGCGAACTCAACCTGATAGCCAATCTACGCATACCGGCGCCGGTGGCGCCACTCGGCTCGCGTGCTAGTGGCTGAGCTGGACGGCCTTGACCACGAGCAATAGCGCGCCGACGACCAGGTAACTGCGCAGGGCGATCATGCCGAGCCGGGTGCCGGGGGACCAGGTGACCGGCTCGAGCAGGGTCAGTGGTGGCATCCGCCAGGTGTCGCGGTCGACGGGACGCGCCGGCTCTTTCGGTGCCGGCGGCGCGGGCTGCCGGCGGGCCATCCAGCGCAGCGTCGGGACCGCGGCCGCCGCGAGCGCGATCAGCGCCAGCGCCAGGTAGCCGGCGACGGCGACGACGTCGATGTGGGGAAACAGGGTGGTGGCCATCAGGATCCCCGACAGCAGCAGCAGGGTGCCCACGATGAGCCCGGCGACCCAGTTCAGCCAGGGCCGATTCACCCACGGCCCCAACACTTCCCGGTCGTTGCACAACAGCAGCAAGAACACGCTGGCGCTGGGCAACAGCAGCCCGGCGAGGGCCTGCACCGCCGTGGTGATCAACCCGAGTGGGGCGCCGGGGATGAGCACGATGGCCGCGGCCAGCACCACCATCGCGGTGTAGGACAGGTAGAACTGTTTGGCGTCGGCAAACCCGCGGTGCAGCGAGTGCTTGAGGCCGAACACGTCGCCGAAGGCGTAGCTGGTGGCGAGTGTCACCGCGGCCGCGCCGATGATCGACGCGTCCATGAGCACGATGGCGAAGAAGGCCCCCAGGGCCGCGCTGTGCTGGCCGAGCAGGTGGGCGACGGCGCCGGCGTCGGTGAAATTACCCACCGTGTCGGTGGAGCGGGCGGCCCAGTCGCCGGTCATCAGCAGCGCCGCCGCGCCGACGATCACGACGAAGGCCCCGATGACGGTGTCGGCGCGTTCGTACGCCATGAACCGCGGGGTGATGCGTTTGTCGACGATGTTGGACTGTTGGAAGAACAGCTGCCAGGGCGCCACGGTCGTGCCGACGATGGCGATGATCAACAGCACCGCATCCGAGCTCACGCCGCCCGAGATGCTGGGAACCACAAAGGACTTCGCCGCGTGCGCCCACTGCGGGTGCGACATCAGCAGCATCGGGATCTGCAACAGGGTGATGGCGATGAAGACGAACATCGCGCGCTCCCAGCGCCGGAAGCTGCCGCTGGCCATGATCGCGACCAACGCCACCGCCGCGATCGGCACCACGACATATTTGGAGATGCCGATGTAATCGGCGGCCAGGCTGATGCCGATGAACTCGGTGACGATGGTCAGGAAGTTGAGCAGGAACAGGTCGCCGACGGAAAACCAGCCCCAGCCGCGGCCGAAGCGTTCGTTGATCAACCGGGCGTGCCCGACACCGGTGACCGCGCCGAGTCGGACCACCATTTCCTGGTTGACGATGAGCACCGGGATGAGCAGCAGCAGCACCCACAGCAGCGAGTAGCCGTAGTTCTGGCCGGCCTGGGCGTAGGTGGCTATCCCGCCCGCGTCGTTGTCCCCGACCATCACGATAATGCCGGGACCGACGATCGCCAGCAGCGTCAGCAGCCGCGTCTTCCACGTCCGCGGATGGTCGACCTCGCTGAGTTTGATGCGCCCGAACGCGCCCTCGATGTCACCGAGGTGCGCGGAGTCGAGCACCGCGCTGTGCGCGGCCACGGGTTCGGCGGTCTTGTCGGCGCTCGGGGTCACGTTGTCTCACCCCCGGAAACGGGCCCGTGGCCATCGGGTTGGGTGATTTCGCGGAACGGGCGGGGTGCGGGTTCACGCCGGCGCCAGTCCTCGGGAATGGTCTCTTCCAGGACGTCGTCGACGGTCACCACCCCGAGCACGCGGTCCTGCTCGTCGACGACGGGGATGGAGTAGAGGTTGAAGTCTGCCATCAACAGCGCGATGTCGGTAAGGTCCGCGTCGGCGCTGACGCACACCGGATCCGAATCCATCAGCGCCCCAACGCTTTCACTGGGTTCGGCCTGCAGCAGGGTGATCACCGACACCACGCCCTCGAGGCGCTTGGCCGCGTCGAGAATGTGCACCTTGACCAACGCCTCCGGCTGAACCGCGCGGGCGGCCCCGATGAGCGCCAGCGCCGAGCCGGCGGTGGCATTGGCGGCACACGAGACGAAGTCGACGTTCATCAGGCCGCCGGCGCTCTCGGGGTTGAACCCCATCAGCGTGATCACCTTGGTGCGCTGTGGGGCCGGCATCAAGTCGAGCACGCGCCGGCGTCGCGACTGGCGCAGGTCGGCGATCGCGTCGGCGGCGTCGTCGGCGCGCATCCGGCCCAGCAGCGCCGCGACCTCGTCGTCGGGCATGCCGTCAAGGAGGCGGCTGGCCTTTTCGGGGTCCAGCTCCTCGAACACGTCGGCTTCCAACTCCGGGTCGCTGTGCACGCGGTCGAGGATTTCGCCGCCCTCGGCCTTATCGGCTTCCTCGAGGAGGTCGGCGATCTCGGCGGCCTTGAACTCGCCGAACCGGTCCGACAGACGCCGCACGGCATCGGAGCGGGCGTGGCCGATCAGCGGTTCGAACGCCTTCCAGTCCCGGGCGGCATGCCCGCCGGACTGCTTGATCAAGCCGAACAGCCGCGGCGGGCGCCGGGTGTCCAGGCGCGCGAGCACCCACCCGGAGCCGGTGTCTTCCAGCTCGACGTCGTAGGCACGCACCAGATCGACGGCGGCCACATCGATCAGCCGGTGGCCCAACACGTCGGCGCGCAACAGCACCTCGCCGTCGCGACGCTCGAAGCCGCGGAGGTCAACCTTGTTCTTTGTCAGCACGATTCGCCCCGGCGCGAACTCGTCGATGGACTTGCTGCCGACGAACACCCGCCGCCCGCCGACCCCGGCGACGATCCCGGTCACGGGCGGATAGTCGTCGGCGTCCCGCAGCCGCACGATCACGTCCTCGACGCGGCCCACGGCCTCACCGGAGCGGGCCAGGACCGGCGCGCGCAGCAGCTCGGAGAGATGGATTACCGGCAGCGCGCCGCGGGGCTCCGCGGTCTGCGATGTGCTCACTTGTCCTCCTCAACGCTGTGCGATAGTCGCCCGCAGAATGCCACGTGCGGGTGCGGCTTACAACCAGGTTCGGTGATGGCGCAAGTATGGTGACATGACCGGCTCGGCCGCCAGAGCATACGCCCCCGTCGCGGCGGATGACCACAGCGAACAGGTAAACGCCGGGTGGCCACGGGGATACGACAGCATCGCGCGGCCCTGCGAATCCGATGTGCGGCAAGACCTGACACACTGTGGTGTGCGCGAAATCGATTTCGACTCGGTGTCGCCGATCGTTCCCGTCCGGGATCTGGATGTCGCACTCGACCGCTACCGCAGACTGGGATTCGAAGCCCGCGCCTACGAGGGCCCGGAGCGCTACGGGTTCGCCGACCGTGGGGCCGTGTCGATTCACCTCACCGAATGGGCCGAGCACGATCCGCTGAGCACGGACGCCATGGTCTACCTCTACGTCCGCGACGCCGACGCGCTCCACGCGGAATGGGCCGCGCTGGAAAACCTCACCGGCCGCCTCACCGACCCGGAAGACACGCCCTATGGCTTAAGGGAATTCGCGTATGTCGACCCGGACGGCACGCTACTCCGCGTCGGTTCGCGGCTGAGCTGACCGCGGCGCCCCGGCGGCCTGGCTGTGCGCCAGCGCGACCGTCGCGGCGGCCATGACGGCCACGGATAACCCGAGTGCGATCAGGCTGCCCGCGTTGGTGTTCAGCGTCTCGCCCAGCACGACCACGCCGAGCACCGATCCCACGACGGGCTCGGCGACGGTCACCGCGGGCAGCGACGCGGTCAGCGGTCCGGCCCGGAACGCCGACTGCTCCCAGGCCGTGGCGGCGATGGCCAGCACCGCCCACACGTACAGCTCGGGCGTGCGCAGCAACGCGGGAATGCCGCGGTCGAGCTGGTCGACGACGCCCTTGGTCAACACCGAGAACACACCCCACAGCGAGCCGGACATCAGCCCCAGCAACAGCGCGCTGACCGAAGGCGAGGACATGCGGGCGCCGATCACACAGAGGATCAGCGCCGGGCCCATGACCAGGCCCACGACGGTCCATGTCTCAGCCGAGCCCCGCGGGTTTCCGGCCTGCGGGTTGCCGACGGTCACCACGACCGCGACGGCGGCGACGAGCAGCGTGGCCCAAATCGCTTGCCAGCGCGTGATTCTGCGGTGGTTGACCCTGGCGCTGATGAGCAAGGCGAACAGCAACGAGGTCACCGACAGTGCTTGCACGAGAACCACGGAACCGAGGCCCAGGGCCGCGGCCTGCAGACCGAATCCCGCGGCGGCCACCAGGCTGCCCGCCCACCATCGCCGATCGCGCAGCAGCCGGCGGAACAGGGCAAAGGTGCCGACCGGCTTGTCGGTGACCTGCTGGGCGGAGCGCTGTTCGAGGACGTCGCCGATGCCGATCATGAACGCCGCCCCGATCGCGAGCAGTGCCGCGACACCCGTCCTGCCCACGAGGACCTCCCGTCTGATCGATCGACCTAGGGACTTGCGACCCTAGACCGTTGGCGGTGTGCCGCGAAAAGTCGGTGTTCGTGGCCCGCCGAAAACTTCCGCAGATGCTGGTGATGGTGCCCGCTGTCGTCGTCGGCGCCGTGGTGGCCGCCTATCTGCTTTTGCTCGGCTGGGGCATGCTGATGCACGTGAGGCGGATCAGCGATCGGACGCGCCGCGCCACCAAGCGGCTGAATCCCTATCTGCGCAAGGTCGCCGGAACCCGGCCGGGAATGCTCTATTTCAACCTCAGCGCATTGCACCACGTCGGTCGGCGCAGTGGCCGAGCCTACGTGACGCCGCTGAGCGCCTATCCGCTCGGTGATGGTTTCGTGCTCGCGGCCGCCTACCCCCGCGTTGACTGGTTGGAGAATGTGCTGGCCGCCGGCCACTGCACACTCACCTGGAACGGTGGCCAGTACGCGCTGGAACGGCCCGAGGTGATTCCGCGCAAGGACGCGATGAAGGCTTATCCGTTGCTGGTCAGGCCTTTCCTGGCGGGCGCCGCGGGACAGAACGACTTCGTGTGGCTGCACCGCGCCGGTACGCCGAAAAGCCAAGCGGCCGCGGGATGATTGCCTGGCACTCATGAACGACACGCCCGCGCGGATCGGCACTTCGGCAGCCGAGGCTATGCACCTGCTCATCGACGCGGTGGAAGAGATTCCGTCGGAGAGCTGGGACAAGCCGTCCAACCTCGAGGGTTGGAGCGTGCGTGACCTGGTCGGCCACGCCACCGGCAGCGCGGCGAAGATCGTGACGCTCGTTGAGGACGGCGAGGTCTGGGACCGTCCCTCCCAGCCCGCCGACTGGGCGTCCGACGACCCGGCGGCACGGCTGCGCGAGCTGGCTGCCCGGCTGCGAGAGGCGCTGCCCGGCACCGATTTTGACGCGGCGCGAAAGTCGCCGCAGGGTGAGGTTCCGTTGCACCGGGCGCTGACCTATCCCGTCTCCGACTTGGCGTTGCACAGCTGGGACGTGCACCGCTCGCTGGGCCGGCTCGTCGAGCTGCCCGGGGACCTGCTGGCGCTGTGCCGCGGGCTGGTGGAGTCGGTGCCGCAGGACCTGTTGCGCCGGCCCGGTGGCTTCGGGCCGGCGCAGATTGCGCCCGAGGGTTCCACACCGACGGCCCGGTTGATGGCCTATCTCGGACGCTCGGTCGATGACGGCGGCTAACTGCGGGAGTTCTATGGACCGAGGCGGGACAACAACATGCGCGACACCCCCAAGGCGGACCGGAATACGGATCGCCGCCGCGTATTGCATCTTCGCGGGACTGTCCGAGGTGTGGGTCGGCATCACCGGCAATTGGCTGGGGTTGCTGTCCAAGCCGCTGAAACCGTCTTTCCGTACTTCGGCCGTTGGGGCCTGCTACGTTGCCGCCGGCCTGTCGTTACTGCCGAAGAACAGAACCGGTGGCCTACTCGGCATCGTCTTCGTCCTGCTCGAGGTCCTCGGGCGGGTTCACCTGGTGCGCACCGGGATCTATCCGTCGCGGGGCCCGGACTTCGTGAAAAGCGTTGTCGGGGGCGCAATCGCACTTCTGGTGGCCGCGTACCTGGGCTCTCAGTGGAGGAAGCTTGATTCGGCAAGCTCGTCGAGCAATACGGCGGTTTGACCTGCGCACCAACCTTGTTGACGCGTTTTTGCGTCGTGGTGGTCACATCCGCCACTGCAGTCCCCGGATCCGCGGGCACACAGTCGGTCCGCTTCAGAGCGACAATGTGCGGCCGTCGCGCCGTATGACGGGATTTGTCGCTCTGAGGCGACAAAAGAAGCACCCCTCCGACAGCCGAGGCTGATGTGGCGGATGTGAAAACTCAGCTGTTACGCCTGATCTTGAGCGCGGTGGTGATCATCGGGATCTGCAGCGGCAGCCGGGCCAGCGCGGCGACGCGCATCGGCCAGGGTTTGCCCCACCACAACCGGCACATGTTGACGTTGGCCGGGAACACACCGACGAACAGCAGGGCGGCCGCGAGCGCGGCCTGCCGTCGGGTGCGCCGCGGCACCAAGAGCGCGCCGGTGATTATCTCGGCGACTCCGGATGCGTAGGTGTAGAGCCGCGCGTCGCCGGGCAGCTCGGCGGGAACGATCGTGTCGAACGGTTTGGGCGCCAGGAAGTGGACGGTGCCGATGCCCATCAGCATCGCCGCAACTCGATATGCGGTCGTATCGGGTTTCACGAGGGGTGTGGTGGTCATTGCGGGAGCCTAGCGGCACCGGCCGGATACCGGGCGCGCCGTGGCGTTACACTTGAGGCGATTCTCGTAAACTTGGCACCCAACAGTTCGAGGTAAAACATGGCCACACCCGTTATCGTCGGAGCCACCAGGACGGCGATTGGCCGCTCCTTCAAGGGGGCGCTCGTCAACACGCCGCCCGAGACGCTGATCACCACGGTGCTTCCCGAGGTGGTGCGCAGGGCGGGCATCGACCCGTCTGCCATCGACGACATCATCTTCGCCGAATCGCATTACGGTGGAGGGGATTTGGCGCGGTATGCCGCCGCCGCGACGGGTCTGGAGGACATTCCGGGCCAAGCGGTGAACCGGCACTGCGCGGGCAGCCTCACCGCCATCGGCAACGCCGCGGCGCAGATCGGCTCCGGGATGGAGCGGGTGCTCATCGCCGGCGGCGTGCAGTCCCTTTCGATGACCCCATTGATGAATCAGCGGATTCCCGGCCCCGAGCTCAAGTTCGAGGAGCGATGGCTACCGCCCACGCACGTGGAGGCGCCCGACGCGCCCACCCGCGACATGTCGATCACCGTGGGGTGGAACACCGCGCAGGCGGTCGGCATCACCCGCGAGGAGATGGACGCCTGGGCCGCCCGGTCGCATCAGCGTGCCATCGCCGCGATGGATGAGGGAAAGTTCCTCGACGAGATCGTCCCGCTGAAGATCACCCAGGCCGACGGTTCGGTCACCGAGTTCTCGGTCGACGAGCATCCCCGCCGGGACACCACCGTCGAGAAGCTCGCCGGGCTCAAGGTGCTGCATCCCGAGATCGAGGGATTCTCCATCACGGCGGGCAACAGCAGCGGCACCAACGACGCCGCCGCGGCGGTCGCGCTCGTCGACCGCGACTACGCCGTCGCCGAGAAGCTCGACGTGATGGGCACGGTCAGGGCATGGGCCGCCGTGGGCGTGCCGCCCAGGGACACCGGCCTCGGCGCCGTCAAGGTGATCGCGAAGGTACTGCAGCGGGCGGGGCTGTCGGTCGACGACGTGGCGCTGTGGGAGATCAACGAGGCGTTCGCCTCTGTGCCGATCGCGGCATGCCGGGAGTACGGCATCGACGAGGAGAAGGTGAATTTCTCCGGCAGCGGCTGCAGCCTCGGCCACCCCATCGCGGCCTCGGGCGCGCGCATGGTCACGACCCTGACTTACGAGCTGGCCCGCCGCGGCGGCGGCATCGGCGTGGCGGCGATGTGCGCGGGCGGCGGCCAGGGCGGCGCGGTCGTCATCGAGGTCTAGCGGCGATCGCGAGGGCGGCGAAGCCGGGCGAAGCGGGTCGCCGCCATCGGCTCTAGCGGCGATCGCGAGGGCGGCGAAGCCGGGCGAAGCGGGTCGCCGCCATCGGTTCTAGCCTCTGACACGCTCAGTTGCAGAACGTGTAGCCGATGAACTGCGTGTCGCGGTTATTGGCGGGCGAATAGTTGACGTAATGCACCGCGGGCATCCCGTTGTACTGCGTGTTCAATTTCTGCGCGGTCGGTGGCGGGGCCGCCTTGGGGAACGCCAGCACCAGGTCGGCGAAGATCTTCAGCCCGGCCTGGCAGATCGCGTCCGGCCGCGGCGGCTGGGCATTCCACGCGTGCACGACGACGGGGTCGGTGAGCTGATACCCGGCCGCACAGTTCGGGTCGCAGATCTTGAAGACGGCGGTACCGGTCCCGTCGGCGCCCTGTGGTCCCCAGGAGGTCCACGACATGTCTTGCAGCGCAACGGCTACGCTCGCGCACCCCAGCACGTTGAGCCTTTTCGGGCGCTCGACGGGCGGGACCGACGGGTTGTAGCAGCCCGGAATGGCGAAGTAGGTCGGCGGGGCCGGTGGGGTGGTGGGCTGCGGGGACGCGCTTCGCCCGCCGCCGATCAGCTTCACCGCGCCGAAGACCAGCCCGCCGACCAGCAGCACGGCCACGACGGCGCCGGCCAGCCCCAGGTGTCCTCCCGGAAACCGCAACCGGCTCGACGATGTGACGTTGCCCCCGCTCACGTTCACCAGATTATGGCAGAAACGTCGGGCCCGGGGGTCGACGGCGCCACCAATCATGGCGGGGTAAAGTCGGTCAACACTACCAACTTATTCAGGTTAGTACCGATTCGTGGAGTTGCGGATGAACGACGATCACGCGCTGGCGGCGCGGCTGGCCACCGAGGCCGGGCGGCTGCTGCTTTCCGTCCGGGAGGAGTTCGCCGGAGCCGACGCCGGCGAACGAAAAGCAGCGGGGGACAAGCGATCCCACGACTTCCTGATGGAGGCGCTCGGCGGTGGGCGGCCCGGCGACGCGGTGCTGTCCGAGGAGGGCGCCGACGACCCGGTGCGATTGCGTTCGGATCGGGTCTGGATCGTCGATCCGCTCGACGGGACGCGGGAATTCTCCGAGCTCGGGCGCGACGACTGGGCGGTCCACGTCGCGCTCTGGCAGGCCGGTGAGCTCGTGGCCGGTGCGGTGGCGCTGCCGGCGCAGGGCCTCACCCTGGCGACCCCGCACGTCGACGCGCCTCCCACCGCGCCCGGCCGGCCCCGCATCGTCGTCTCCCGCACCCGCCCACCCGCGATCGCGCTCACCGTTCGCGACGCGCTCGGCGGCGTCCTGGTCGAAATGGGTTCCGCCGGAGCCAAAGTCGCGTCGATCGTGCAGGGCCTGTCCGACGTGTACGTGCACGCCGGCGGCCAGTTCGAATGGGACTCGGCCGCCCCCGTCGCGGTGGCCCGGGCCGCCGGCCTACACACCTCCCGCATCGACGGATCGGCGTTGGCCTATAACCAGCCGGACCCCAAACTGCCCGATCTCGTGGTGTGCCGTCCCGAGCTCGCCGAAGCGGTCCTCGCCGTCACGTCGGCGCCGGACGCGCAGTAGTCACCCGACCCTAGGAGCGTAGGCGGCGCCGGCGCCCCTTCGCCTCCTCGGTCCACTCCTTCTCGATCCGTCCGATCTCCAGCGACAGCAGCATCAGAGTCGGGTTGTCGCAATGCACTTCGTGCGCGGTGCGGAGTAGGGAAGCTTCCCCGGTGGTCGGCAGGTACGGCCGCAACCCCTCGAACCATTCATCGCCGACGACGTTGGGCGGGTCGCCGTCGCGGGGACCGCACGCCCAATGCCGGTAGGCGTCCCGCGCGTTCGCCAAGCCGCTGCGCCAGCGCTGGATCGCGTCACAGCGCTGGGAGTGCAGGTGCATCTTCATCTGATGCTTGCTCCTGGTGCCCTCTACCATTCCGGGAAGCAAGTTGTCGGCGGCGGACCTCGCGACGCCCGCGATGCCCATGGCCGACGCGCCCACGACCGTACCCACCAGGCCCATCGTCACCATGTCCATTCGCTGATCGTTGCATCCGGTCGCGCGCGGCAACAGAGGAGCCGGCCTGGAGACCTACCGCGGGTTGGACGCCGGCGCGCGGGCGGCGATCGAGCGCACCAACGCGCTGGCGCTGTTCCCCCGCCTCGGCGCGGCGTCTCGCGACTGATCAGCACCCGGTAAGGACGCTCAGCGCAGGGCCTGCTGCCAGGACAGGACGCGGTCGGCCAGTTCCGGCCCGGCGTCTTCCTGGATGAAGTGGCTGGCGTTGATGCGCGCGTGGGGCTGGCCCGCTGCGCCGGGGATGTGGGCGATCAGGGGACGGTCCGCTCGCCCGAGGATGGGGTCGCGCGCGCCGAAGATCGCCAGGCAGGGCTTCTCCCAGCGGCTCAGGGCCTTCCACGCGGCCCGGTTGGCCGGGATCGCCGGATCATGCGGCGACGTGGGCACCAGCTGAGGGAACGCGCGGGCGCCCGCCTGGTAGGTCTTGTCGGGAAAGGGGGCGTCGTAGCCCGCCCGCACTTTGGACGCCACGTGGCGGACGGTCCCCGCGGCGACGATGCGCCCGGCGGGAAGCACGGGGGAGTAGCGGGCGAAGGCGCGCCAGGCGTAAAAGGCGGGCGGCGTCGGCCGCTCCGCCGTGGGCAGGAAGCCGTTGGCCACCACCAGCCGCGCGATCCGGTCACCCTGCTCGGCGGCGATGCGCAGACCGATGAGCGCACCCCAGTCCTGCACGAACAGCGTGACGTCCTTGAGGTTGAGGCGCTCGAACCAGGCGGTCGCCCACTCGACGTGCCGCTGGTAGGTGTAATCCTCGATCCGGCCGGGCTTGTCGGAGCGACCGAAGCCGATGAGGTCGGGCGCCAGCACGCGGTTCCCGGCGTCGGCCAGCGGCGGAATCATCGTGCGGTACAGGTAGCTCCAGGTGGGCTCGCCGTGCAGCAGCACGATCGGCGGCCCGTCGGCCGGTCCCTCATCGAGGAAGTGCATGCGCAGCGGCCGGGTGTCGCTCGCGGCCACGTCGACGTAATTCGCTACGAACGGATAGCCCTCCAGGTTTTCGAATCGGGAGTCTGGGGTTCGCAGCACATCCATATTCGGCTCCTCCGGGGTGAGACCTTTGCAAGCCTCTCGCGGCGAGGCGATTTCGTCCAGTGCAAGATTCATTGAGACGCCGACTGGCAACCACTAAACTGCCCACATCATGGCCATCCGGCGCGCGGTCCTGCTCATCGCCGACATCGGCGGGTACACGCATTACATGAATTGGAACCGCACCCACCTGGCGCACGCGCAGCTGACGGTGGCCGGACTGCTGGAGGCGGTGATCGATGCCGGCAAAGGCTTGAAACTGGCCAAGCTGGAGGGCGACGCGGCGTTCTTCTGGGCGCCGGACGGCAACGCCAAAGTGCTCGTGTGCGACCGGCTGTCACGGATGCGCGGGGCGTTCCTGGCGCAGCGCGAGCGCTTCAAGGCGGACATTGCCTGCGAGTGCGCCAGCTGTTCGCAGCTGGACAACCTGTCGCTGAAGTTCGTCGTGCACGAGGGGGAGGTGGCGGAGCAACGGGTGAAGCGGCACGTCGAACTCGCCGGCGTCGACGTCATCCTCGTGCATCGGATGCTGAAAAACTCGGTGCCAGTGCTCGAGTACGTGTTGATGACCGATCCGGTCGCCGCATGCCTCGAAGACCCGATGCGCGGGTTGTGCAAGCCGCTGGTCCACCACTTCGAGGGCATCGGGGATACGTCGACGCATTACATCGACCTTGCCACGACGGAGGTGCCGGGTGTTTTGCCGACGCCGCCCCGGCGCAGCCGTCTCGGCCGGTTCGGGGCGACGGCGAAGCTCGAGTTCGGCGCGCTGCCTTTCCTGTTGGGCATCAAGAAGCCCGCGGAAGGCTTCCGCAACCTGGACCGCGCCGAGGATGTTCCCGCATAACCTGTTTCGTCGAAACCGACGGTCGCGCGAAGAACTGCGAGTGCGTCGTACGCTAGCGTCGATTTCGATGCCCGGCGGCCTCAAGCGCCCGGCCCATGCGCGATAGCGCCTCGGCCAGAATGGCTTTCGAGGTCGCGAAGTTGAGCCGCACGTATCCGGCTCCGCCGGTCCCGAAGACGTGGCCGGAGCTGAGCGCGACGCGCGCGTGGTCGAGGAACCAGCGCGCCGGCCCGGCCAGATCGGCGACCACCGCCAGCCCGTCGGCGGTCTCCTCAGTGAAGCCGAGGTCTCGGCAATCCAGCCAGGCGAGGTAAGTGCCCTGCGGCCATTGGTATTTCACGCCCGGGAGGTGTTCGGCGACCAGGTCGCCCAGCAGCGTCCGGTTCTCGTCCAACCCGGCCAGCAGCGCGTCGAGCCAGTCGCCGCCGCTGCGGAAGGCCTCCGCGTGGGCGATGACGCCGAGGTGGCTCGGACCATGGCTGACCTCCTCCGGCATGCGGCGCAGGTCCGCGGCCGCCTCCGGACCCGCGATGGCCAGGGCCGCCTTCAGGCCGGAGAGGTTCCACGCCTTCGAGGCCGACGTCAGGGCCAGGGCGTTCTCCGCGCCGGGCACGGTCAGGTAGGGGACGAACCGTGCTCCCGACAAGATCACCGGCGCGTGGATTTCGTCCGACACCACCCGGACATCGAAGCGGCGGGTGAGTTCGGCGACCTGGCGCAGCTCCTCGGCGGTGTGCACCGACCCGGTCGGGTTGTGCGGGTTGCACAACAGGTAGGCGACCTTGCCGCCCGAAGCGCCGGCGTGCGCGAAGGCGTCCTCCAAGGAGGCCAAGTCGATTCGGCCGTCGGCGCTGAGCGGTGCCTCGATCACCCGCCGGCCGTCGTGCGAGACGAAAGCGTAGAACGGCGCGTAGACCGGTGGGTTGACGACGACGGCATCGCCGCGGTCGGTGACCAGGCGCAGCATTTCGACCACGCCGAGCATGACGTCGGGAACGATCGCGGTGCGGGCGACCTCCAGGTCGTGCCATTGCCAACGCCGCGAGGCGAATTCGCTGACGGCCTCGGCAAACGCGGTGCCGCAAGGGTATCCGGTGTCGCCGATGTCGATCGCGTGGCGCAGCGCGCCGGCCACCGTCGGCGCCAGGTTGACGTCCATCTCCGCGACCCAGAGCGGCAACACGTCGTCCGGGTGCGCGCGCCACTTCATGCTGGTGCGTAGCCGCAGTTGGGACAGCGTCATTTCCTCGAGCGGGTTAAAGCCCACCCCGGCAGACTAGGTGGCGAATGCGTGCTTGGAATCGTCAGGGGTGTTTACACCCGGGTTCGACGCTGGATATCCCGACGACTTTGCCGCGGCACGTGTTTGCCCAGGCGTTGACGCGGCTCTCGGCGGCACCGTAGCGTACGTGGACAAATATTAGGTCGTCTAGGAGTTGGGCGTGTTCACACTGCGTTTCGACATGCGCGCCCCGTCGTGGGGAGCGCCGCGCGTGGCGCTGTACGCCGCCGTGCCCGAAATGTGTGCGTGGGCCGAGGATCATGGCGGCCTGGCCGCGGTGTTCTGTGAGCACCACGGGTCCGAGGACGGCTATCTGCCGTCGCCGCTTTTGCTGGCGTCGTCCGTGGCGTCGCGAACCCAGCGGTTGGCGCTGAGCCTGATCCTGATCCTGCCGTTCTACGACCCCGTGCGCCTCGCCGAGGACATGGCGGTGCTCGACATCATCAGCAGGGGGCGGGCGTCGTACATCCTGGCGCTGGGATACCGGCCCGAGGAGTTCGAGCACTTCGGCGTGGCGCTGAAGGGTCGCGGGCGGCTCGCCGACGAGAAGCTCGAGCTGCTGCGCTCGCTGCTTTCCGAGAAAACGGTCAGCCGGGACGGGCGACGGATCATGGTGACGCCGCGCCCGGAGACCGCCGGCGGCCCGGGGCTGATGTGGGGCGGCGGCAGCGTGGCGGCGGCCCGCCGGGCCGGCAGGTACGGCCTGGGCATGCTGGGCAACGCCAACGCACCCGGCATGCGGGAGGCCTACGAGGAGGCCTGCCGCGAGCACGGTCATGAGCCTGGCCCGACGATGTTTCCCAGCCGCGACACCCCGTCGGTCGTGTTCGTCGCCGACGACGTGGACCAGGCCTGGGACGAGCTTGGCCAGCATCTGCTGCACGACGTGCGAACGTATGCCGCGTGGAATCCCGGGGACGAGACGACGGCCGGCTTCTCGCACGTGGATACCGTCGAGGAGCTGCGCGCCGCGCCGGCATCGCACGTGATCATCTCGGTGCCGGAAGCGATTTCGCGGGTCCGCGCCGGCCAGATACTCAACCTGTCGCCGCTGTGCGGCGGGCTGTCGCCGGAAATCGCGTGGCCGTATCTCAAGCGGGTGGGGGAGGTCGTGGTTCCGGAGGCTCTGTCGGAGAGAAAGACGCCGCTATGACTGGAGCAAGCACCGCAGAGGTCTATTACGACCCGTTTGATTTCGACATCGACGACGATCCGTACCCGATTTGGAAGAGGCTGCGCGACGAGGCGCCGCTGTATCGCAACGACAAGTACAACTTTTACGCGCTGAGCCGCTACGACGACGTCTCCCGCGAGCTGATGAACTTCGACGTCTTCCGGTCGGGTCGCGGCACCACGATGGACATCATCATGAGTGGCATCGATCTGCCGCCCGGGGTCATCCTCTTCGAGGACCCGCCGATTCACGACGTCCATCGCCACGTGCTCTCCAAGGTTTTCACGCCGCGGCGGATGGAGGCGATCGAGCCGCTGACGCGGGCGTTCTGCGTGCGCGCGCTCGACCCGTCGGTGGGCTCGGGCCGGTTCGACTTCGTCGAGAACCTGGGCGCGATGGTCCCGATGCGCACGATCGGCTACCTGCTGGGCATCCCCGAGGCCGATCAGGAATCCATCCGCGACAAGGGCGGCAGCCAGCTCACACTGAAAAAGGGCACGTTCCGGGCGGTTCCGCAGGACTTCCTGGAGCACAGCCACGAGATGTTCGCGAACTACATCGATTGGCGGGTGGACCACCCCTCCGACGACTTGATGACGCAGTTGATCAACGCCGAGGTCGAGGACGACGACGGGACCCGGCGGCTGACGCGGTCCGAGGTGCTGCTGTACACCAGCATGATCGCCGGCGCCGGCAACGAAACGACCACGCGCCTCATCGGTTTCATCGGCCAGCTCCTGGCCGAGCACCCCGATCAGCGCCGGCAGATCGTCGCCGACCCGTCGCTGATTCCCATGGCCATCGAGGAGGTCTTGCGATTCGAAGCGCCCTCGCCGGTGCAGGCGCGCTACGTCGCCCGCGACGTCGAGTTGCACGGCACGACGGTCCCCGAGGGCTCGATCATGTTGCTGATCAACGGATCCGCCAACCGCGACGAACGCCGGTTCCCCGGCGCCGAGGAGTTCGACATCCGCCGCGGCGCCACCCATCTGAGTTTCGGTCACGGGCTGCACTTCTGCATGGGCTCGGCGTTGGCGCGCATGCAGGCGCGGGTGGCGTTGGAGGAAGTCATCAAGCGCTGGCCGGAATGGGAAGTCGACTACGTCAACGCGACGAAGGCGCACACCTCCAGCGTGCGGGGCTGGTCAAAGCTGCCGGTGTTTATTTGATTTGTGCACCCAACGTGGAGTTGTGGCGCGAAAAGCGGCCGAATTCGCGCAACAACTCGACGCTCGGCGCCTATCGGGGTTGGTTGGGTACGCCCGGGAAGAGCTGGCACACCGGCCCCGCGGTCACCCAGCCGCCCAGCTTCGTCACCAGGTGGGGCGCGAAAACCGCCCCGTAGAGCAGGTTTCCGATCACGACAACGGCGACGATGGACAAAACAGACGCTCCGAGACGACTCGACGACCTTTTATCGGCCCACATTTCGATGACGTTGCGTCCCCGCGCATCGGTGCGTCCGAGGAGGTAGGTGAACACCATCATCTGTATGCCCATCGCGAGCGAATCGTAGAGCGGGTACTGGTGAATTGTTCCCTCGCGCATCGCCAGCCCCGGAATCACACGGCCGTAATAGAAGACGCCGAGCTTGGCTCCCAGGAACCCGTTGAAGAACAGTGCCCAGCAGAAGCCGACGACAAGGCCGACGATCAGCAGCGTTATCGGCCTGCGCCACTGGAATTTCGCGCTGACCCATCTCCCTAGCGCCGCGCCGGTCACCGCCGGAAACACGAAGTAGGAGATGTAGCCGATGGGAACGAACGACGGCAGCCCACCCCACGTGACGTTCAGCGGCCACCACGACGGCATTCGCGGAATGGCGGGCGGGAACTGGGCGTACATCGCCCAGTCGTAGGGCGCCTCGATCCACGAGAACGAAATCGCCGAGATGCACAGAAGCAGCAGTGGGTGTATCCGGCGCTGGCGAATGCTCAGGTACACACCGATCGCGGTGAAGGTGATCCCGCCGACGAGGGCGAAGCCACTGGCCGCCTGCATCAGCGGCGTCATCCCGGCGCTCATCGATCGCCCTCGCGTCCGGGGGAGCGGCGCGCCTCGGGATCGAACCGCAGCACCAGGCCGAAGATCAAAACGATCAGCCCGAACAGCGTGCCAAGCATGACGACTGCGCCCACGTCCGCGTCCTCTCCCGCAGCGCTTCAAGATAGTGCATGCTATCTTAAAAGTCATGGCCAAGCGACCCGCAACGACGGCGGCCACGCGCCGGCCCCGCGGCGCACCGCGCAAGCTGCTGCTCGAGGCCGCGCGGGATCTCTTCTCGCGCCAGGACTACCGCAGCACCACCACACGCGAAATCGCCCAGGCCGCGGGCGTCACCGAACACCTGCTGTTCCGCCACTTCGGCTCGAAGGCGGCGCTGTTCCGCGAGGCCCTCGTCCTGCCCTTCACCAGCTTCGTCGACGAATTCGGCCAGACGTGGCATTCGGTCATCCCCGAGGAGACCAAGGAGGAGGAGCTCGCCGGGCATTTCGTTGGGCAGCTCTACGACGTGTTCGTCGAACACCAGGGGCTGCTCCTGACGCTGATGGCATCGGAGGCCCTGACCGAGGAGGAGATGACCGACGCCGGCATCGCCGACGTCAGGCGGGCGCTGACGGTGCTCGGCCGGATCAGCGCCGAGGGCATGCACCTGCGGGGCCTGCGGTCGGACCATCCGGACCTGCCGGCGCACTCCACCGTGGCGATGATCGCCGGCATGGCCGCGCTGCGTTCCACCTACTTCGGGACCAAGCAGCCGTCGCGGGAGGTCATCGTGGAGGAGCTTGTCCAGGCGATCCTGCACGGCTTCCTGCACCGAAACGATTGAGAGGCCAGATGTTACGTTCAGCCGAGCTGTACTACGACCCATACGACGTCGAGATCGACGACGACCCGTACCCGGTGTGGAAGCGCATGCGCGAAGAGGCGCCGCTGTACTACAACGAAAAGTTCAACTTCTACGCGCTGAGCCGGTACCAGGACGTGGCGCGCGAACTGCCGAACTGGGAGACGTACCGATCCGGCCGCGGGACCACCGCCGACATCTTGTTCAACAACATCGAAGTGCCGCCGGGCATCCTGCTGTTCGAGGATCCGCCGCTGCACGATCTGCACCGCCGCCTGCTGTCCCGTGTCTTCACGCCGCGGCGCATGCTGGCCGTCGAGTCGATGGTGCGCGGATTCTGCGTCCGCGAACTCGACCCGTTGATCGGCGCCGGCGGGTTCGACTTCATCGCGGACCTCGGGGCGATGATGCCGATGCGGACCATCGGCTACCTGTTGGGCATTCCCGAGGAGGACCAGGCAAACATCCGGGATCGCAACGGGGCCTTCATCGAGATGGCCGAGGGCCGCAAGCCCGGCGAGGTCAACCCGAATCTGTTCGCGGACACCATCGCGATGTTCGCCGAGTACATCGAGTGGCGCGCCAGTCACCCGTCCGACGACCTGATGACCGATCTGCTGCGCGCGGAGATCGAGGAGCCCGACGGCACGCGTCGCCCCCTCTCCCGCACCGAGGTGCTGGCCTACACCGCCATGATCGCCGGCGCCGGCAACGAAACCACTGCCCGGCTCATCGGTTTCATGGGACAGCTGCTGTCGGACCACCCGGACCAGCGCCGCGAACTCGGCGCCGATCCGTCGCTGATCCCCGGCGCGGTCGAGGAGACGCTGCGCTACGAACCCCCGTCGCCGGTGCAGGCCCGCTACGTCGCCCGCGACGCCGAGCACTACGGCCGCGTCGTCCCGGAAGGCTCGTTCATGTTGCTGCTCAACGGTTCCGCCAATCGGGACGAAAGCCGATTCGCCGATCCCGACCGCTTCGACATCCACCGCGAGGGCGGCCACCTCAGCTTCGGGCAGGGCCTGCACTTCTGCCTCGGCTCGGCGCTGGCCCGGATGGAGGCCCGGGTGGCGCTGGACGAGGTCCTCAAACGGTGGCCCGATTGGGAAGTCGACTACGCCAACGCCGAACGGGCGCACACCGCAAGCGTGCGCGGGTGGGCGCGCCTACCCGTCGTCACCGGGTGAAGCCGGGGCCTATGAGGCGCTTTCGTCCACCAGAACGGCGCCGTCGGGCTGGTTTCCGAGCGTCTGAAGCGGGATGTCGCCGCCCTGAGCCGTTAGGCGAACGATCTGGGCGAGCTGCCCGGGGGCGTCGCACTGCAGATAGTGATCCGCGCCGGGCACCAGCCAGTAACGGTTTGTGCCGGGCTTGGTCTTGAGATACGTCTGCCACACGTAGTTGGGGACGCGCACCGGGGAGACGTTGTCGTGCAGGCCCCACACCACGGTGGTGTTGACGTGGAGCTTGGAAATCCCCTCCAGCCAACTGGTTTCGTCCGCGGCGCGCTCCTTGAGGTACTGGATCGTGTCCGGCAGGACGCGGATTCCGTCGTTGTGGGCGAAGCACTTCGCCAACGCGGCGATCTCCGGGTCGTCCAGTGTTCGCCGCGGCATGAAGGTGCTCGCGCCCAGGCCCGCAGCGAGCATCTCCGGCGTGGTGGCCGCCGCGGTGTCTCGCCCGGTCGCGGGGTCGAGCAGGGCGCTCTGGAACACGGTGAGATTCGACAGCGGGAGATAGATGTTGGCGTTCGTGAGGATGAGGTCGGCGGGCAGAACGGGCTCGTCCTGGGCCGCCAACATTTCCAGCGCGATCATGCCGACGCTGCTGCCGCGGTCGTGGGTGAGCATCCGGAATTCGGTCAGCTTCCACACCTGGGTGATCGCGTAGACCAGCAGCCGCGCGTCGTCGTACAGCGAATACACGTGGGGGGCCGGCGGCTTGTCGGACAATCCGTAGCCGGGAAAGTCCAGCACGAACATGTCGAAGTCATTGGCGAGTTCGCGAGTCAGCCCGAAATAGTCGATGCTCGACGTCGGGAAGCCGTGCACCAGCACCAGCGCGGGCGCCCCGGGTGTGCCGCAACGGCGGCTGAACACGGTGACTTCCTGCCCCTCGTTGGCGGCGGTGGTCGACCGCCACCGAAGTTCCGTCCCGCCGTCCTGCCACTCCGCGAAGATGTCCAAGCTGCCAGCATGTCAGAGGGCATCGTCGTTCGACAACCGCGACCTTTGGAGCGTCTTGCGAAAGCGGTATCGCATGCGATACCGCTTTCCGGAAAAGGGTGGGCACTTCCTCGGAGTGACGCGGGTGCCGGACGCGCAGATAACTACGCCGGCAACGAGTTTGGGGTCTACGGGCAGGTGACGTGCAGCCCGAACGTCACCTGGTGGACGTCACCCTGATTCGGCGACGCGCCCTGGCCCGTCCCGGTGATCGTGTAACTCTTCCCGTCCTTGTTCGCTTGCACCTGGGTCGCGGACTGGGGCGCCTGCCAGGGCAGCTGATACTGGCCGGATCCCGTCTTGAGCGAAAGAGAGAAACCGTCGACGCTGGGTGGCTTCTCGTCCGACAGGGACAGGGTTATCGACGCCGAATCGTCGTGCACGCTGATGTGGGTGGTGAGATCGCCCGACTCGGCCGGCGGCACCGCCGCGGAGTTGGTGCACTCGACGCCGGCGGTCATGGTGTGCTTGTTGCCGTCCATCATGATGGTTGTCGTCGGCGGAGCCGCGCTCGAACTCGTGGCGGAAGGCTGACCACCCTTGCTCGAGCAGGCCGGCAGGCTGGCGCCCAACAAGGCGAGCCCGGCGGCGGCGAGAACGAGCCGTCGATTGGTCATCTCACTTCCTTCGGTAGGTCGTCACGAAGGACTATAGGGCCCGCTCGCGCGGCCACGCTTCCCAACTGACCATGGTGCGTAGCGGTCCGGCGAATACAGGACGAACCGCAGCGGACCGCCACCTTTCCTCGATGAGGGGCCTCAGCGCATCGCAGGTGGTGAGCGGGTCGCCGTCGAGGTAAACGACGGTGATGTATTGGTGGTCCGTCGTCCATCCGGCGGGCGGGTGGCTCCAACCGGCGCTCGAACCGAAAGTCCAGGCGCCCGCCGCGCCGGGCGTGGCGAGCAGCGCCGGGTAGTGCTCGGCGTGCAGCCACCGCAGCCACTGGTCCGGGCGGCCCGCACCGGGTTGCTCGACGATCAGCACGATCCCGCGGTGCGGCCGAAACGGCACCACCTCGGCGGAGACGAGCGCGTGTGGCGCGGCGTGCCACTGCAGCAGGCGTAATCCGGCGACTTGCAGCGATGGCCGGGTGACCGGGAAGCGGCCGTTTTCCCGCAGGGCGCGGCCGAGGGCGACGAAGTCGTCGAAGGTCTGCTCGACGGGGTCAGTGACCAGGTAGTGCACCGCATTGCCGACCTGACCCAACGGCCCGTCGGCCGCGAGGCGGCGATCGAGGTAGTCGCCGTCGGCGATCCACCGCAATCCGTACACGATCCCGGGCAGTTGGTACTGCTCGGGCATGTGATCCAGCAGGTGCCATCGCAGGTAGCTGCCGTCGTCGCCGTGCGGGGCGGGCGCCGTGAGGCTGAAAAAGCCTGCCTTGACCCGCATCACGCACCTGGCCCGGCCACGTAGCAGCGGCCGCCGCTCGTGGTCAGGAACACCTCTTGAACCGCGGACTTGTCGATGGCCGCGAACTCGAAGCGGTGCACCTGTTGGCCCGCGTCGATGTTGGCGTCCTGCGACTCGCTGGTGCCGTCCTTTTTGCGCACCACGGCCGTGACCTTGTCCGGCTTCGAAATGTTCTGCGGCTCATGGAAGTACCACACCTCGATCCCGCCGCCCGGCGCATCGCGCCAGCCGTCGGAGTAGTAACACCCCGGATTGCCTTCAGCGTCCGGCGGGGGCGGCGGGCATATCGACAGCCCGACGCAGGTTGGCGTGGTCGTGGTGGCGGTGACGGGCGCAACGGTCGCCGGCGGTGGCTTCGTCGCGCTGGGCGCAGACGCCTGTGGTGGCGACGCGCACGCCGCGAGGCAACCCGTCGCGACGATGACGAGTAACCGGATCGCAGATGTCATGGGAGCCCTCTCAAAGCGGACGGGTGCAACTCGGCCAGCGCATGCAGATTCTCCAGGTAATGCTGCAGCGAAGTGTGGGTGAAAATCGCGCTGACGATGGTGGCGCCGTGCGCCGCGACCTCGGCGATCGTGTCGCGGGTTCGTTCCGGCTCGTTGATCGGATTCAGGGGCGCCGGCGGCGGCAACACGACCTCGAAGCCCGGTCCAAGCTCGAAGCGGCGCAACCACTCTCGGGCCTGCTGCAGGCTCACCGCGAAGGGGGCCCAGCCGTCGGCCAGGGTGGCGGCGCGGCGCAGCGATCGCAGCGTGCGCCCGCCGATCCAGATCGGAACCCGTTCCTGGACGGCGCACGGGTCGACGACCATGCCGCCGAAGGAATAGAACTCACCGTGGTAGGAGGGTTCGGGAACCGACAGCGAGGCGCGCAGCGCCCGCAGCGCGTCGTCGCCGCGCGCTCCGCGGTCGTCGAAGGGGGCGCCGAGCAGCTCGAACTCCTCTTTGAGGCTGCCGACGCCGACGCCGAGGATGAGCCTGCCGTTGCTGACCTTGTCGAGGGTGCCGTAGCGCTTGGCGATCTCGAGCGGATGGTGATACCCGAGCACCAGCACGTTGGTGGCCAACCGGATCCGTCGCGTGCGCGCCGCGAGGAAGCCGAAGGTGGCCAGCGGATCCCAGTAGCGGGCGCCGCGGCGGTGTTGTTCGGCGGCGGGCAGCGCGATGTGCTCGCTGCAGGTCAGGTGGTAGTAGCCGAGGCGGTCCGCGGCCTCGGCGATCTGGGCCAGATCCTCGATGGAGGCCTGTTTCTCCCACTCGGCGCTGGCGCGCGGGAACATCGTCACCACGGGCGTGGCGACCGATAGTTTCGGCGTGCCGGTGCTCATCCCTGCATGTACCCGCCGGCATCCACGGGTATCGATTGCCCGGTGATGGTGCGGCTCTCGTCGCCGGCCAGGAACAACGCCAGGTTGGCAACGTCTTCGGGCGTCGAAATATCCTGCAACGGCACGCCTTTGACCGACCTGGCGCGCACGGTCGCGAAGTCGACGCCCTGCTCGTCGGCGGTGCGTTGCACCCAATTGCGAAACAGCTCGGTGTCGATGGCGCCGGGCACGATGCAATTGCACCGGATCCCGTACTGGCCGACCTCGAGCGCAACCGCTTTGGTGAACGCCCGCAGCGACGCCTTGGCGGTGACGTAGTGGGTCTTGCGGACGATGCCGGAGTACCCGGCGGTCGAGGAGAAGTTGAGGATGACCCCGCGGCGGCGTTGCAGCATCGACTGGTTGAGCACTTCGCGGGTGCACAGCATGGCCGCGGTGACGTCGATGGCGAAGGTGGCGTTCCAGTTGTCCAGCGTCTGTTCCCAGATCCAGCGGTCCTGTCCGGGCGCGGCGGCGTTGTTGCACAGGATGTCGACGTGGCCGAACTCGTCGACGGCCCTTGCGACCATCGCCGCGACATCACCCTCGTCGGTCACGTCCGCGCGCATTGCGATGGCTCCGGGGCCGGCCGCCGCAGCCGCGTCGCGGACCAGCTCTTCGCGCCGCGCGGCCAGCAGCACCCGGGCGCCCTCGGCGACGAACAGCGAGCCCATCACCGGGCCCAGCCCGGTGCTCGCCCCGGTGATGATCGCGGCCTTGCCGTCGAGCCGGCCGGTCATCGGGGCAACGTTGTGGGACAGCGGGTTTCGAGCCAGGCGTGGATCCTTTCGGCGACGGCTGCCCACCCGGGTTCGAGCATCATGTCGTGGGCCATTCCCGGGAAGAACTCCGCCTCGGTGCGGTAGGCGGCCGCGGTTGCGCGGACTTCCTGCTGAGTGAAGACGATGTCGTCTTCGGCGCCCAGGACCAGCACTGGGGTGCTGACCAGGTGCGGCTTGGCCAGGTTGAGCAACAGCATCTCGAGCACGAATTTCGACACGTATTCCTCGTCGAGCAGCGCGGTGTAGCGCGCCACGTCGGCGGGCGGAAACGCCGCGGACAGGAACGTCTCGTGGGTCAATTCCGGCGTTCCGCCAATGCTGGGCAATGACTTGCCCATGGCCAGGCTTCGCGCGGTCAGCCACGGGTGCCGCTGGAACCGGTGCAGAAAGAATTGGGCGATCCCGCTCGGGGGTACCGAGGCGAGCAGCGCGGCGGCCGGAGCGTCGTGCGACTCCAGGTACTTCTGCACCACGAAGCCGCCCATGGAATGCCCGATCACCACGGGCCGCCGGGGGAGGCCGTCGGCGACTGAGGCGACGTCGTCGACGAAGTCCGCAATCGAACAGAACCGCTTACGGCTTGGTGCGGGGCTGTTGCCGTGGCCGCGCAGGCTCAGCGCCAGTGATCGATAGTCTCTCGCAGCGAAGAAGTCCAGGAAATGCTCATTCCAACACCAGGCGCCATGGTAGGCGCCGTGGACGAAGACCAGCGGCGTTTTCCCGGAATCACCCGCGGGCCCTTTTTCGATCACTTCGAGCACGTCGCTGAGACTAGCGCGAATAACGGGCACGAAAGCGCTGAACAAAAAGAACCGTATTGGATATTCGGCGGCGTCCGATGCGCCAAAATCAAGCATTTGTGACCGACGAAGAACCGGCGGAACGACGCACCCTGGTCTTGTCGGCATTCCCGGCCGAAGCCGACGCGGTGCTTTCCCGCACCGTTTTAGACCGCCACCCGGTGGTGCGGTTTGACCGTCGGCACTTTTACCTCGGCACGATCGGCGGCAAGAAGGTGATCGTGGCGATGACCGGGATCGGCTTGGTCAACGCGACCGAGACCGCCCAAACCGCCCTCGCTCGCTTCACTCACGCGTCGTCGATCTCCATTGGCGCGGTGCTGTTCTCCGGCGTCGCCGGCGGCGGCGCGCGCGTCAGCATCGGCGACGTCGCCGTACCGGGCCGCTGGTCGGGGGACGGTGGCGCAACGTTTCACCCGGTCGACCCGGGCATGCTGGCCGCGGTGCGGGGGCTGAGCGTCGACCTGGGGAGCGTTAACCACCTGCGCCAGAAAGCCCCCCGCGTCAAGCTGATCGACCTGAAGCGCCGGCCGCGGCTGGTGGTGGGTGGCGACGGGTCCAGCTCCGACAACAACAGCGGCCAGGCGTTCCCGTGCATCCCGAACGGCGGCGGCGTGTTCGGATGTCAACCCCGCAGGGCCCCGGATCGCTCATTGTTCTACACCGGCAACTTCTTTCGGGCGGTCGGGCCCTGGCTGCGGAGGGCTCTGATCAGCAACCTCAACATCACGCCTATCGCGAACCCGGCGTTTGACGCGACCGACATGGAGACGGCCGCCGCGCAGGCGGTCGCCGACGCCCACGGGGTCCCATTCCTCGGCATCCGCGGCATCTCGGATGGCGCCGGCGACCCGCTGCGCCTGCCGGGCTTCCCGTTCGAGTTCTTTTTCTACAAGCAGATCGCGGCGGAGAACGCCGCCCGCGTGGCGGCGGCCTTTCTGCGGAGCTGGGCGGACAGCTGAATTGTCCTGGGGCCGCGGCCTATTCGGGGCCCTGACCCACCGGTCGGGTCGGATCCGAACACCACTCCGACCACGACCCCGGGTACAGCGCGGCCGCTCGGCCCGTCGCGGCGAGCGCAGCGATCGTGACGGCCGCCGTGACGCCCGAGCCGCAATAGACGCCCACCCGGCCGTCTGCGTCGATGCCTCGGTCGGAGAGCAATTGGCCGAGGGCGTGCTCGCCGACGAACGTTCCGTCCTCCGACAAAACGGCGCCGCTCGGTAGGTTCATGGCGCCCGGGATGTGACCGGCGACGGGGTCCAGCGGCTCGACGTCGCCGCGGAAGCGTTCGGGTGCGCGCGCGTCGACCAGCGTCACGTCGCCGGTCTGCTCCGCCGTCAGCGTCGGCCGACCACCGGCATACAGATCCCCGTGCGGGGCAGTCACATTCCCGGGCGCCGGGTGGACCGGGCCCGTCTCCAGGCCCCGTCCGGCCGAGCGCCACGCCGACAGGCCGCCGTCCAGGATGCGCACGTTCGGAATGCCGGCCGCGGTCAGCACCCACCAGGCCCGGGCGGATCCCGCGCGATTCCAGTCGTCGTACACCACGACCAAACCGTCCTGCTGGATGCCCCATTGGCGCGCGGCGGCCTCCACGTCGCGCCCGGACGGCAGCGGGTGCCGCCCGCGCCCTTCGACGCTGTGGTCGCTGAGTTGGTCTTCCAGCGACACATAGACCGCGCCAGGCAGGTGGCCCTGCAGGTAGGCCGCACGGCCGTCGGGATCGTCGAGCCGCCAACGCACGTCGAGTATCGCCGACGGGTCGCCGGCCTCTATCAGGCGGGCCAGCTCGGCCGCCGTGATCAGCACCTGGTCGCGCGCCAGCACGGGCTCCACCTCCTCGCGTTCACCGCGAGCCTAGCCACCCTTCGCGAGGTGAACGCTATCGGAACTCGAGGTGAACTCTTGTTTGGCGAACCGGGGCGGCCGCACGCTCGGAATTAAACTCGCTCAGAACTAAAACTGAACGGCGGATTGAACTTTGGCTTGCGCGTGGTGGTAGCGCCGTCGGGCTATTGACCGCCGACCGCTCGCGCGCGACGATTCGCTACATTGAGCGTCGAAGCTTCGAAAGTGATGGGGAAATGAAAAAGAAACTTTCCGCATGCGCCTTTGGCGCTCTGCTGGCTGTCATGTGGGTGCCGGCGGCCGTCGCGCACGCCGACCAGACGGACCAGGATTTCGCCGACTACCTGTCATCGCACGGCATCAACCTCGGTTCGCCCGCCCAGGCGGTCAACATGGCGCGCGTGATGTGCCAGGACCTCGAAGCCGGCTACACGCAGAAGGACGAGATCGACCAGCTGACGGGTTCGCACAAGCTGACCCAGGCGCAAGCCGAGACGTTCATCGGCGCCGCCACCGCGGATTACTGCCCGGGCAAGCACAGCCCCACCAAGCCCAGCGGCGGGTAGCGCCCAGGCTTCTACCGACCGGTGGTCTGTTATACCGACCGCCGGTCGGTTATACTTCGTGGGCGACCACGGAGGTAGAGCAATGAGCGCACCTGCGCAATCCCAAATCCGCACCCGCATGTTCGCCCGGGTGATGGGGCCGTTCCTCACCATCGTCCCGACCACGGTGGCGGTGCGCGGGCAGTACATGGCGGAACTGTTCAGCGAATTCAAGGCCAACCCGATGTGGTCGTGGCTGTATGGTGCCATTCTTTTGGCAGGCGGCCTTTTCATCATCGCGTTTCACCAGTATTGGCGCAGCCCTCCGGCGATCATCGTCTCGGTGATCGGCTGGTTTTTTCTGGTCCGCGGCCTGCTCCTGCTGACCGTTCCGCGGGCATACGACGCGGCCGGCAACGCCATCTACAGCTCGGGCGCGTCGGCGGTGATCTGGGTGCTGTTCGCCTGCCTGGCCTCGGCCGGCCTTTACCTGACCTACGTCGGCTGGAAGCCGGAACGTCCGACCGACGATCGCCCGCATGCCGCGGGTAGTTAAGCATCCCGACATCCGGCGAGCGGAGCTGCTCGACCGGGCGGCCTCGTTGTTCGTGCGCGACGGTTACGACAACGTCAGCCTCAACGACCTCATCGCCGACGCGGGTGTGTCGAAAGGCGCGTTCTACCACTGGTTTCCGTCCAAAGAGGCCCTGATCACCGCGTTGGCCGAGCGGAGCGCGAGCGAGGCGTTCGCCGCCGTGGAGGACGCCGTCGCCGCCTGCCAGGGCGACGCGCTGGCCCGGCTCAACGCGAGCCTGCGGGCCGGTTTTGACGCGAACCTGAAATTGGGCGGACCGGAGCAGTTGGCGGCGATGGTGTCCCTGCTGCGCTCGGACAATGCGCATCTCTACGCGCGAATCCTCGCGGTCGAGGAAGCGATGGTCCTTCCGTTGCTGACGCGGCTGATATCCGAGGGTGTTGCCGAAGGCGTCTTCGACACGTTTGACCCCGAGGGTGTCGCCGACATGATCTACGGCCTCGCGGCACGCACGAACTCGAACGTCATCGAGGTGTTACAGGCCGGCGACGAGTCCGCGCGCGAGGCGGCAATCGACCGCCTGACAGCGCGATTCAGGCTGCACGGGCTCGCCATCGACCGTGTCCTCGGGCTGCCGGACGGGAGCGTCACGGCACTCACACGCGCGCAGGTCGAGGCGTTGGTCGCGGCGTTGCCGCGAATCTGGGAGGAAGACAAGCCATGAGACTTCCGGACTTCAAGCCCGCGCAGGAGAGCCTGTTTCTCACGTTGGGCGGTAGGGCCCTCGACAGCCGCTTACCGCGCCCGTTCCTCGGCGACACCATGGCCGACGAGATCCTCACCAAGGTCGGCTACGACCTTGCCCGGTTTCCCGCGCTCACAACCAAATTCCTCGACCCCCGATCGCGGGTCTTTGACATCTCGGTGCGGGCCAAAACACTTGACGATCTGGTGCGTCTTTTCATCTCCGACCATCCGGACGCGGTGGTGCTGGATCTAGGCGCCGGCCTGGACACCCGGATCTTTCGCATTGACCCGCCGCCCACCGTGGCGTGGTACGACATCGATTTCCCCGAGGTCATTGCGCTGCGCTCTCGCGTCGTTCCCCAACACGGGAACGCCCACAGCATCGGCGCGGACCTTACCGACCCGCACTGGCTCGACGACGTTCCCAGTTCGCGGCCTGCCGTGATCGTCGGCGACGGCCTGATCGCCTTCCTCACGCAGGACGGATTCGTTTCGCTGCTGGACCGGCTCGTCGGTCACTTCCCGAGCGGGGAGGTGGCGTTCAATCTATATACCCGCTATGCCATTTGGGCGGTGAAGCACGCTCCGGGCATGTCCGTCATCGCGGGCGACGTCGTCAATCCTGGTTTCAATGACCCACGACAACCCGAGCGCTGGGTCGATGGACTCACTCTCGTCGACGAGATCTTCCTCACGCGGGCACCTGAGGTCGCGGGGCTTCCGTGCACGATGCGCGCGACGGCCCGCATGGCGGCCGCCAGCGTGTACTGGTCACGGCTTATCGGTACCGTCGTCGTCTGCTACGGGTTCTGAGTTCGCCTGAGCGCTAGGCGGTTTGCTTCGTGTCCAGCGACGCCAGCATGCCGGCGGCGGCCCGCTCCCAGGTGAAGTTCTCCGCGCGGCGCCGGGCGGAGCTGCGGCGGTGGTGTTCGGGCCGGCCGACGATCGCGCCGACCGCCCACGCGATGGCGAACGGGTCGTTGTCGGCCAGGGCGCCGCTGTCCGGCGTGACGATCTCGGTGAGCGCCGACGTGCGCGACACCACCGCGGGCGTCCCGCAGGCCAGCGATTCGAGCGCCGCCAGCCCGAAGGTCTCGTGCGGCCCCGGCGCCAGTGTCACGTCGGCGGTGGCCAGCAGGCCCGCGACGGTGTGCCGGTCGTTGATGAACCCGGTGAAGTCGATGGGCAGCCGGGAGGCCTGCCTTTCCAGCCGGGCCCGCAGCGGACCCTCGCCGACGACCACCAGCCGGGCGTCGACACCGGCGTGGCACAGCGCGCCGAGCGCGTCGATGCTGCGGTCGACGCGCTTTTCCACCGAGAGCCGGCCGCAGTGCACCAAGAGGATCTGCTGCGGGGCGGCCCAGCGCCGGCGCACCAGGTACGAGTGCCGGCGCGGGTGAAAGGTCTGCAGATCCACGCCCAACGGGACGGTGACGGTGTTCGTCGCGCCGATGCGGTCGAACTCCTCGCGCGCGAACGCCGTCGTGCACACCACGGTGTCGTAGTTGGCGGCCGTGCGCCGATTGGCGAAGTCCGCGAACCTCTCCGCGCTGCGCCGCGGAAGTATCTGTCCCACAAGGCGATCCAGCCGTTCGTGGGAGATCATCACCGTCTTGGCGCCGTAGTCGCGGCCCCAGGGCCCCAGGGACCGCAGCGTGAGCCGGTCGGAAACCTCCAGCGCGTCGGGCCGCAGCGCTTTCAAGAGCGCCTTGACGGGCCCCGGCATGACGGCGCGGTAGCCGCCGGTGAACGGAATCAACCGGGCGGGCATCGTGATTCGCACCACGCCCGTGGGCAGTTGCGTGCGTTCGGGACTTCGGCCGGGGACGATCAGGAACACCTCGTGCCCGGTGGCGCAGTATTCCGCGCCGAGCCGGTCCACCGCGGTGCGCAGGCCGCCGGAGCGGGGGCCGTAAAAGTTGGCGACCTGTACAACGCGCATACCGTGAGGACACGCGGCGCGCGTGTGCAGTCATCGATGTGGAACCGACGTGTGCCTGAACAGTCCGTGAATTCGTCAACCCTGCGGCGCCTCAACCTGCGTGACGGCGGGCGAGAATCGCGGCGGTCTCCCGGTCGGCGGGCAGGAAAGCCTCGAGGCGGAGCTCGGACACGGTGACATCCAGGGCGGTGACGAACGTCGAGATCGTCGCGACGAGCCGCACGTCACCGTCGGCGGAACGCAGGTGCAGCGGCACCGCGAAGCCCAGCGATTCGATCGGCCGGCCGCCCGGCGCCGGCACGCCGTAGCCCTCGAGTTCTTCGATCAGCGCCTCGATGCGGGGGTGCGGGCCACGCTCGCGCAGGCCGTGCAGGATGTGGCGCCGCCAGTCGTCGAGGTTCACGATGCGCGCGGCCATGCCGTCGGGGTGCAGCGCGACCCGCAGCGCGTTGACCGGCGCCTCCAGCAGCCATCCCGCCACCCCGTCGGTCAACAGCCCGAACGCGCCGTTGGCGGCGACCAGTTCGCCGAAGCCGTCCATGACCATCGCCGGATACGGCAGGTGGCCGTCGAGGACATGCTGGAGCGCCTCGCGCACGGGCCGCAGCAGCGGCGCGTCCGGCGGAGACTCGGGGTGCGCGGGCGCGAAGCCCGCCGCCGACAGCAGCGCGTTGCGTTGCCGCAGCGTCAGGCCCAACGAGTCGGCGAGCCGGCTGACGATGTCGCGCCCCGGCGCCGAGCGTCCCTGCTCCAAGAAGCTGAGGTGCCGTTGGGTGGTGCCGGCATCGTTGGCGAGGTCGATCTGGCTGAGCCGTCGCCGATTACGCCATTCACGCAACGCGGTGCCGAAGTCGCCCTGCACCGAAACCGACATGCGACCAGTCAACCCGTTCGCGACGCTGGGCGCTATTCCTTGCCGGGAATTGCCGCGCATCACCGTCGGCGCCACCATCGCCTCATGGAAGAGCCACTCCGCCTCGGCGTCATGCCGCCCCTGGCTGCCGAGCCCTGGGCCGGCGCCGATCTACGCCGGCTCCTCGACTTCGCGCGCGTCGTCGAGGATCTGGGTTTCGACTCGCTGTGGGCGAACGACTCGCTGGTAAGGCCCCGCATCGAAGCGCTGACGTTCCTGTCGGCGGCGGCCGCCGTCACCGATCGGATCACGCTGGGTACCGCCGCCCTGCAGCCGGTGCTGCGCCGGCCGGTGCAGACCGCGCACGTCCTGGCCTCCATCGACCGGCTGTCGGGCGGGCGGCTGGCGGTGGCGGCCGGTGCGGGCTTTCCGGGCCTGTCCGAGGTGGAGTATGCCGCCTCGGAGGTGCCGTGGCCCCGGCGGTTCGCTCGCCTCGACGACACCGTGGCATTGTGGCGACAACTGTGGAATGCCAAGGAACCCAGTTCGTTTCATGGCGCCGTGCTGCATCTCGACGATATCCCGGCCGGCATCACGCCGTTCGGTGAATCCGGCCCGCCGGTGTGGCTGGCCGCGGACACCCCAGGCGCCCGCGCCCGCGCCGGCCGTCTCTACGACGGGTGGCTGCCGTATCCGCCAACGCCACAGGGCTATCGGTCGGGCCTGGCCGAGGTGCGCGCCTCGGCCACGCGCGCCGGTCGCATCGCCGATGAGGTGACGCCGGCGCTGTTCGTCACCGTGCTGGTCACCGAGGACGCCGACGGTGGCCGGGCGGCGCTGGATCATTTCGCCACCCGGACATACGGTTTCGGCATCGAGGCCGTCGAGCAGATACAGACGTATGCGGCGGGGACACCCGAGGCCGTCACAGCCCGGCTGGCGAGCTACCTCGACGCCGGCGCCAGGCACCTGGTCTGCCGGGTCGGCGTGCTGGGCCCGGACGGGTTCGTCGAGCAGCTGCACCGGCTGCGCGCCGTCGGGGAGGCGTTGCGATGAGCACCCCGCCCATCCAGCGGCCGGGACCGGTGCGCGAGCGGACCGTCAGCGGCCTACTCGACGAATACCGTTCTTTCGCTGAAATCCTTGGCGCGCTGGATGTTTTGGACTGGACCCGTGCAACCCGCTGTAACGGGTGGCAGGTGCGCGATATCGCCGGCCACCTGGTGGGGCAGGCGGTCGACACCGTCAGCGGCGCGATCGGCACCCGAACACCCGACGACCAGGCCGCCGCCCTGCGTGGCGAGGCCCCTGGCTCGCTCGCGGCGCGGCTGCATGCCGCCAGTGAAGCGGTGGCGCGGCTTGCGACGGTGTTCGACGACGCGGTGTGGGCGTCACCCAGCCCGGTGCCCGGGCTCACTGTGGGCCAGGGCGTGCACGCGCTGCTGAACGACGCGTACGTGCACGGCGACGACGTTCGTGCCGCACTCGGCCTGCCGTCCGATACCGGGCCGGGCCTGTACGCCAGCCTCGACTTCGTGCTCGGCGCATTGCTGCGGGACGCGGCCGCCGCCGCGGAACCGGCGATCGCGCGGCTGTTGGACCTGTCGGCTGAGGACTTCACGCGTCAGACCGGCATTGCGGCGCACGATTTTCTGCTCGTCGCGACGGGCCGGGGGGATGCTGCGTTGTTGCGACTCCCCGAGAGTGTCAACATCTTCCGCTGACGGGCCGCGGGTCCGTTCGGGATCGGCGTGGCGAGGTCGGTGTTAGCATGCGCCGATGAACCAGGTGCACCTGGCCGGTCGCCTGCCCAGCGATCCCCGGACCATCGCAATCGCGGTCGCATATGTTGTCGCGGCGTTGGCAATCCCTTTCCTGACCGGCTGGGTTTGGAACCGCATGTCTCCCGCCGAGCCGCCAGATGAACGGGCGACGCTCAGAGGATCTGCGCAGGTGTTATCACTCAAAGCGGCTTCGGGCCTCCGCCAGGTATGGGGCACGGTCGAACTGGAAGTGCATATCCCCGGCAGCGAACCGTACATCAAAAGCGTGTATAGACAATTCGAACCCGAAGAGTTGGCCGCCGCACAGCCCGGCATGACTGTTCAGGTGCGCGCTGATCCCGACAAGCCGAAGAGGTTTCGGATCGATTTCAACCAGCCGGTCATGTAGCGGACACTTTGTCCCGACCGACCGCGGTTCGTCAACTCGAATCCCCACCCTTGGGCCCCTCCGCCTTGCCGATCCGCTCGGCGAGGTCGTCACCGGACAGCTGCGCACCGAGGAAGGCCCCGGAGGTGGGCAGGCTCAGGTGCAATTGCGAGGCGCCACTGACCGCGACCGTTCCGCGCTCGAGGCCGAAGTCGAGGACATGCCCGCCGGCGGTGCGATCGTCATTGAGGAAATGCAGGTGGTACCCCGCCACGGAGATGCCCTGTTCGAAGTCGGGGGTGCGGAACCCGACCACCGTGCCCGACACGTCGGTGAACACGGTCTCGGCCTGCTCTTCGGTCGCCTCGGTCAACGGGGGATAGGGCCGTTTCTGCTCCATCACCGTCCGGGTGTGCAGTTCGGCGAAGCGCCCGGTGATCTTGATCGCGTAAATCAGGTTCGGGCTTTGGATTTGGCGATCGATCGCCTCGGTCAGCTCGGCGCGCCCGGTGCGCGCTTGAACCGGGATCTCGAAGTCGCCGTGGAACCGCGTGACCGCAGCGAACGGGGTGCGGTCGGCCGGCGCGGCCCGGGTGGCGGTGCCGTCGGCGCGCAGCCGGTAGCAGACGCCGTCGAGGACGACCATCTCGCCGTCGAGGTGGTTGAACGTGCCCAGGCCGAAGTCGCCGTGGCGCAGGATGTCGGCGACGGTGGCGTCGCCGTCGTAGACGCCGTCGAGCAGGGCGCTGATCGTGGAGAACTGGTACACCTCGTCGTCATGGTGGTGACCGAGAATGCTGGTGGCCCAATGGCGGAATCGATCGTATGCGTTGCTCATCTTTCCCGTCTCACTCGAAGGGGTCGTCGTGCAGGTGCGCGGCGAGGTCGGTGTTGCGGCTGTAGTCCACCGGGACGTCGATCAGGGAGGGGCCCTCCTCGGCCAGCGCCCCGCGCAGGGTGGCGCCGAACTCTTCCAAAGTTTTCACCCGGTAACCGCGGGCGCCGAAAGCCGCCGCGTAGCTGACGATGTCGTAGTCGGCGAGTTGCACGCCGGACTTGCGCCGGTATTTCAGGACCTCCTGGAAGCCGACCATGTCGTAGGTGTTGTCCCGGAAGATGATGTGGGTGAATGTCAGCCCCAGATGGGCCGCGGTCGAGAGTTCCTGTGCGGAGAACAGGAATCCGCCGTCGCCGGACACCGACACGACGGGGGTGCCGGGCCGCACCAGGCAGGCGGCCATCGCCCACGGCAGGGCCACGCCGAGGGTCTGTTGGCCGTTGGAAAACAGCAGCCGCCTGGGTTCGTAGACGCGGAAGTGGCGCGCCATGTAGATGTACACCGAGCCGATGTCGCACGCGATCGTGGCGTTGTCGTCGAGTTCCTCGCGCAGGCGCAGCACGACCGCGACGGGATTGAGTCCGGGCCCGCTCGGAACGTCGTCGCGTGCGGCGTTGTCGATGTCGGCCAAGGCTTTTCGCTGGGTGTCGATCTGGCCGCGGTATTCGGCGGTGAGCCTGAGGCCGGCCAGCTTGCCGGTCAGGTCGGTGAGGGTGGTCGCGACGTTGCCGAGCAGTTCCAGCGCCGGCTGATAGTGGTTGTCGATGTCGGCGGGCACCGAGTCGATGTGGATGATGGTGCGCCCTCGCAGCCTGGGGTCGTTGTTCCATTGCACCGGGTCGTATTCGACGGAGTCGTAGCCGATGGTGACGAGCACGTCGGCGTGGTCGAGGATGACGTCGCCGGGCTGATTGCGGAACAGGCCCACGCGGCCGAGGAAGTTACCCTCTAGGGCGCGGGAGATCACCCCCGCGGCCTGAAAGGTTTCAACGACGGGCAGCCCGGTCGCGGCGACCAGTTCGCGCAGCGCCGCGCAGCTGTCCGGGTCGGCGCCGCGGATCCCGACCAGCAGCGCCGGGCGCTGCGCGGCGCGGATCAGCTCGGCCGCCCGGGCGACGGCCTGCGCCGGGGCGGCCCCCAGCGGCGGGATCGGGAGACGGGCCGTGATGCCCTCCGATGTGGGGGCGGCCAGCACGTCGGCGGGCAGGACGACGGCGGCGGCCCCCCGCGGCTCGCTGGCGGCGGCGCGAAACGCGCCGATGGTGGCCTCGACGGCGTTGTCGGGGTCGTTGATCTCGCCGGTGAACTTGGTGACCGTGCGCAGCATCGCGGCGGCATCCATCGACTGGTGGGTGCGCTTGAGCCGGTCCTCGCGGCGCACCGCCCCGCACAGCGCGACCACCGGATCCTGTTCGGTGGTCGCGGTGAGCAGGCCGGTCGCCAGGTTGGCGGTGCCGGGACCGGACGTCACCAGCACGACCCCCGGGTTGCCGGTGAGCCGGCCGACCGCAGCGGCCATGAACGCCGCGTTTTGTTCGTGTCGGCAAACCACCAGTGTTGGGCCGCCGTCGACCAGGGCGTCGTAGACGGCGTCGATCTTGGCTCCGGGCACGCCGAAGATGTACTCGACTCCCTGCGCGGACAGGACGTCGACGATCTTCTGCGCGCTGCGCGCCGGTGCACCGGGATTCGTGGGGGCCATGCCGCCCAGTCTGGTCGCTGGCTCGGCTATCCGCTCGACTCGTGCCCGAACCAGCGGCGCAGGGCGTCCCGCAGACCGTCTTGCTCGGCCGTCCCGAACGCGTCGGCCGCCCAGGCGACGTAGCCGTCGGGCCGGATCAGCAGCGCCGCGGCGGGGCGGTCGGCGGCGGTCGCCTCGACGACGTCGACGCGATCGGCCCACCCGCGCGACGTGGCGCCCACGCCGCCGCCGAGATCGAGCAGGACCGGTCGGGCGTCGCGCAGCAGTTCCTCGACACGCCGGCCGTCCTCGAGGGTCAGCTCGGGCACCGGCCAGCCCGACAGCGGGTGGTCGTCGGCGACGTCGTAGCGCACGTCGGTGCCGGCCAGCAGGCGGGCCATGTGCCGGGCGACGTCGGGGATCGCGAAGAGCTCGCCTATCAGCGTTCGTAGCGCGGCGACTTCAGGCCCGGGCGCCATGAGGGCGGTCTGCGACAGCGAGTGCATCATGACGCGCTCGCCGACGGGGTGGCGTTCGGACTCGTAGGTGTCGAGCAATCCGGCGGGCGCCCAGCCGTTGAGGTGGGCCGCGAGCTTCCAGCCCAGGTTCACCGCGTCCTGCAGGCCGAGGTTCAGGCCTGGCCCGCCCATCGCGCTGTGCACGTGGGCGGCGTCGCCGAGCAGCAGCACCCTGCCGTCGCGGTAGCGCTCCGCGTGGCGGGTGTTCTGGCCGTTGATGCGGCGAAGGGCATGCGGCCCGGGGCCTTTCGGTTCCTCGAGGGGGAGGTCGACGCCGAGGATGCGGCGCGCGCTGGCGCGCAGTTCGTCCAGGCTCATCGGCGTGTCCTCGACGGGGGGCGAGAACTCGATGGTGCCGAACAGCGAGCGGCCGGGTTCGAACTCGGCGAAGATCACGCCTCCGTTGTCGAACCGGTTGTGGCCGAACGCGATCCGGCCGAATCCGGGGACGTCGAGGCCGCCGTCGGCGCGGCGGAGCCCGTCGGGGATGTGCACGTGGGCGAGCCGGCCGACGGTCTGCGATGTGTAGCCGGGGAAGTCGATGCCGACGGTCTTGCGGACCAGGCTGCGGCCGCCGTCGGCGCCCACCAGATACCCGGCGGCGATGCGGTACTCATCCTCCGGCGAGGACACCGTCAGCTCAACGGACTTCGGTCCCTGACGCAGGCCGGTGAATTCGTGCCCCCAGCGCACGTCGACCCCGAGATCGCGCGCCCGCTTCTCCAGCAGCCGCACCACGCGGGGCTGCTGGATCGCCAGCGCGTACATCGGGTTGTCCGGCATGCCAAAGAAGTTCAGCGTCATGGCCGCGAAGATCCACCCGTGGACGGGCTGGGGCGGGTTGGGGTCGCCGGTGAACACCTGATACAGGCCGCGCATGTCGAGCATCCGAACCACGTGTCCGATGAGGCCGTTGGCCTTGGGCTCGGGGCTGGGCCCGGGCAATGGATCCAGCACTACGGGCCGGATGCCGCTCATTGCCAGCTCGCAGGCCAGCATCAGTCCGTTGGGGCCGGCGCCGGCGATGACGATGTCGGCGTGTTCAGTCATGCTGTGGCTCCTCGGGTTTGGTGGGCTCGGGCAGGCCGGCGCTGACTGCGGCGAAGCCGTCGCGGACCAGGTCGGTGATGGCCACCGGCGGAGCCGCGCGCACGTAGGCCTCGGCCGCCGCGTCGCCGATCGCGCGCACGACGGCCACCACCAGTCGCGGGTACAGGTCGTGTTCGGGGTCGGTGCCGGTGCGTTCGGCGATGACCTCGATCAGCTCGTCAAAAAGTTGCTGCGGCAAGGCGTTACGCACCTGCGAGTTCATCAGCAGCTTGCGGACTTCGACAAGCTCCCGGCGGCTCGGCACTTGATTCTCGGCACCGTAGAAGTCGTCGAAATCCTCTTCCAGGGGTTGTAGCGCCGCGTGCCTGAGTGCCGTCCACAGCGGTTCGTCGGCGGGGCGTTGCCGAAGCGCCGCGATGCCGCGGCGCATCCGTTCGGTCTGCCGGTAGGCCAGCGCCTCGTACTTGCCGCTGAAGTAGTTGTTGAAGGTGCGCAGCGACACCCCGGCCAGGCTGGCGATTTCGTCGCGCGTGACGTTTTCCAGCCCGCGCTCGAACGCGAGGTTCAGCGCGGCGTCGCTGAGCGCGCGCCGGGTGTCGGCCTTCTTGCGCTCGCGCAGTCCGGTCGGTTGGTCGGGCATGCGCCCAACGTACGCGAAACTTGCACGGCGGGCAAGATTGCCTGACGGGCAAGTTCTAGCGCTTGCCCCAGTCCCAGCGCGGCGTCGTCAGCAGGTCCTGGCCGGCGATGCGCGTCTCGCCCCACTCCTTGTAGAGCTCGATCTCGACGGCCTTCTCGCCGGCGGCCTCGGCCAGCGCGCGGGAATGCGTGATCACGACGACCTGCGTCTGGCCGGCGGCGGCGCGGATCAGTGAGCCGAGTGGTCGCACCAGGTCGGGGTGCAGGGAGGTTTCGGGCTCGTTGAGCACCATCAGCGACGGGGCCTGTGGGCTGAGCAGCGCGGCGGCCCAGAGCAGGAATCGCAATGTGCCATCGGATAATTCGGCGGCCCGCAGCGGGCGCAGCATGCCGCGCTGTTTGAGCTGAAGATCGAACACCCCGTCGTTGACGGCGACCGAGACGGTGGCGCCGTCGAAGGCATCGGCCACGATGCGGCTCAGGTCGTCGAAGCCGGCCTCGATGATGGTCTGGATCGCGGCGGCCAGGTCATGGCCGTCGTCGGAAAGCACCGGGGTGCGCGTGCCCACCTGCGGGTGCCGCGCGGGCGATCCCGGGTCGACTCGGAAGCCGTCGTAGAAGCGCCACCCGCGCAATCGCTCACGCACGGCGGCCAATTCGGGCAGCGCGTGCGGATGGGCGTACTCGGCCAGCACGCTGCGATACGACGGCAGGGATCGGCTCAGCTCGTCGAAGCCGCGGCCCGATTCGGCGCTCACCTCGGCGAAATCCCGGGTCCGGCGCACCAGCGTCGTGGCGTTCCGCAGCACGGGGCCGGCGAACACCGCTTCGCGCTTGATCTCGGGATCGCGGGCGAAGGCGGATTTGATGCCCGCCATCTGCGGGATGCCGAGGTCGACGAGATAGCCGAAATCGTCTGCGGCGAAGCCCAATTCGAGGGATATGGGCCGGGTGCGCACGGTCGCCTGGGCCTTGCCGGTGCGCCGGGCGCCGGCCAGCTGTTCCGGGCCGGCCCACAGCACCGACTGCAGCCCGCCCTCGCGGGCCAGCGAGCCGATCACCTCGCCGCGCCCGCAGTCGGCCAGCAGCCGCAGCGCGCGGTAGAGCGACGACTTCCCGGCGCCGTTGGCCCCGGTGACGATGGACAGCCCGGCCAGCGGCACGATCACCTCGCGCAGCGAGCGGTACCCGCGGACGGCGACCGTCTGCAACATCAGGGCGCCCTAGCGGTCGTCGGCGGCGTCGAGCAGTTGCACTTCCTCGAGGTCCATCTCGTTTTGCAACTCGCGCAGCACGATGTCGTCGATGAGGTTTTGGTTTCGCAGATCGGTGATTTCGCGACGCTTGTGTTCGAGCACGCCGAGCCGCACCCGCCGGACCTTTTCCTTGCCCTTGAGCAGGCGGCTGTTCGCCGAACCGTCCTCGGTGGCCTGGGCGAGCGCGGCCTTCTCCTCGTATTCCTTCTGCAACCGGCGCCGCAGGTCGTCGCCGATGCCGACCTCGTCGGCGACGGTGGGCAGCGCGGCGAGGGCGGCTTCGACGCCGCGGGTTCGGGCCAGTTCCAGTTCCCGGACGTAGGCGACGTCGTCGGGCATCTTGGCCCAGCGGACCACGGCCGGCAGCGTGGTGCCCTGCACCAGGACGGTCACCAGGATGACGAAGACCACGATGAAGATCAGCAGGCTGCGGTCCGGGAACGGCGCGCCGCTGAGCGTGGTCGTCGGCACGGCCACCGCCGCCGCGAGCGACACGGCCCCGCGGAACCCCGACCATGCGGTGACGAAACGTTGACGCCAGTTGACGCGGCGCTCACGCTGCACCGCCCGGCGGTCGACGAGGCGAAGCAGCGCGGTGGTCGCTTCGCCCCACACGATCCGGGAGGCGATCACGACGCCCGTGATGGCCAGGGCGAGGTAGGCGGCGTGGCGAAGTCCGCCGTCGACGTTGGAAATCCCGCGCACCGCGCCGGGGATCTGCACCCCGACGAACACCCACAGCGAGCCGTTGAGCAGGAACGTCGCGATGTCCCAGAAGGCGTAGGCCTCCAGGCGGGACCGCGCCCGGATCACCAGCGGGCCCGCGTAGGCGAGCACCAGGGCCGAGACCAACACCGCGACCACGCCGCTGCAGTCGAATGCCTGGGCCAGCAGGAACGCCGCGAACGGCGTGAGCAGGCTCAGGGCGCCTTCCTCTTGCGGGGCGTCGAGTCGTTTGCGGATCAGCGTCGCCGCCCCGCCGACCAGCAGCCCGGCGGCGATGCCGCCGAGGTAGGAAAGGACGAACCGGCCGCTTACCTGCAGCGGGCTGATCGCGGACCCGCCGACCGCGATGTGGACGCTGACGGCGTACAGCACCAGGGCGGTGCCGTCGTTGATGAGGCTCTCCGCCTTGAGCACCGTAAGCGTCCGGCGCGGCAGCTTTTTCGCCAGGCCGGCCACGGCGGCGGCGTCGGTCGGGGAGAGCACGGCGCCGAGCACGCCCGCCGCGTGCGGGTCCATGCCCAGCGATCGTGCCGTCCACGACACGGCCGCCGCGGTGGCGATCACCAGGGCGACGCTGAGGAACACGATGATGCGGGCGTTCGCCCGGATCTCGCGGAAGCTGGTGTTCAGCCCCTCCCAGTACAGGATCGCGGGCAGGAACAGCAGCAGCACGAGCTCGCCGTCGATCTTGATGTGCGCGAAGTGGGGGATCAGGCCCAGCAGCGCGCCGAGCAGGATGAGCAGCACCGGCGGGCCCACGCGGTAGCGCCGGCCAATGACCGTCCCCACGATGACGGTGGAGACGAGCGCGACGATCAGGACGAGGCCAAACACCAGCCCATCCTGCCGGACCCGCGCGGTTTGCGCGGCGCGTGGGTCAGGGCCTCAAGCTCTGTGCGCGGGGTGCCAGGCGGATCTCGAAAGCGGTTGCGCATGCGCTATCGAGTTCGCGAGTCGGGCCGGGGGTCGGACCGACCCGTGCGCCGCGGGGCCCGAAACGCCGGCCTAGGGATGCGGCGCCGGACAGGTTTTCGGAAAGTTAACTGGCTGACCGATCTGGCTCATGCCTTTGCGGTACTGGGCGGTGGCCGGCAGGTCCGGCGTGGCGGCCGACCAGATGGTCGACGTGCAGGTGGCGGTTTGGCAGCCGCCTGCGAAGGTCCGCGACTCGCCGGTCGTCACCGTCAGGCATTGGCACTTGGCCACCGCCGGGTTGTTGGGATCGATCTCGCACTCGACGTCGAGGCAGTTGGCCCACGGCACCCCCGACGGGCAGGTCAGCACACCGAAATTCGCGTTGACGTTGACCGTCGAGAAGGCCGACCGCACCTTGCTGCCCGACTGTGCCCGGTCGTTGCAATTGCGGAATCCGACCGAGTAGCCGTTGACGACGACGCAGTCGCACACCGAGATGCCGGGGTCGGTCGGCGACGGCACACAGGGCGCCGTCGTGCAGAGCGCGAAGGTCTGGTTGCACAACCAGGCGCCGTCGACCTCGAAGGCGTCGATGTTGCTCGGCAGGCTGTTCTTGCCACCCCCGTCGCAGGCGGCCGCGGTGGCCGCGACGGCGGGAAGCAAGCCCACCGATGCTCCCCGGAGCAGTCCGCGGCGGGTCAGCCCGGTCCGACCGGAAGCCTGCGCCGCGCGATGGACGAGCTCGCCGATGGCGTCGGCGCCGCGCGCCGTGTCCACCCGGCGGCCGCCGTCGATGAGCACCGCGCTGGGCGTGGCGGTGATGCCGTAGGCGGCAAACGCCGCCCGCGACTCGTCGACGAGCTCCGTCGGCACGCGGTTGCCGGCGGGACCGCCGTTGATCAGTGCGACGGTGACGCGCCCGGCCAGGTCGCGTTGCCAGCCGGCCAGCTCGGGCAGCAACGCCTCGCACGCGCCGCAGCCGGGTTGGCTGAAGACGAGGACGAGCGGCCGGTGGTCGTCCTGCAGGCTGTCGAGCGTCCGGATCCGGCCGTCCCGGCCCGGCAGCGCCAAGCCGGTGGCGGTAGACCGCCGGCGCGACGCGGGGCCGAGCCACAGCCCGAGCATGACCACCGCGAAAGTCGTTGTGAGCCAAGCGAAGTGACCGTCGAGAGCCATCAATGCGGCCGGCGCCGCGAAGCATCCATTGCGGGCCAGTGTGGACCACCCCAGCGGTCCGGACGACAACCGCCCGAAGCAGTGGCACTCCAGGCGCCGCCCGCGACAGAGGCTCACCAGCGCGGCCGCGCTGAATGCGGCGAGCGCGATCAAGGCGGCCACCGCGCCCGTCCGCGGCGCTGTCAGCAGGAGCGCCGCGACGCCGAACTCGGCGGCGACCAGCGCCGTTCCCGCGAATCCCGCAGCCGCGCTTGGCACCCCGAACGCCGTCACCGCCCGCCGCGCGCCACCGCGATCTGACAGCTTCGCCAGCGCGGCGACCGTGAACATTCCCGCCAGGACCAGTCGCGCCGCCAATAACGTCACTTGCGAATCGTAGGCACCGGCGTGGCAGGCTGGCAGGGTGAGCGATCTGCTGTCACATCCGGCGCGCCTGCCCGGTTCCTAGGCCATGGCGAATCGAGTATTGGTAACCGGCGGCACCGGCACCGTGGGCCGCGTCGTCGTCGAACAGTTGACCGCCGCGGGCAAAGACGTGCGGGTCCTGAGCCGCGGGCGGCGGCCGCACCAGGGCGCCGACGTCGAACATGTCGTCGGCGACGTGCGAACCGGTGCAGGGCTCGACGTGGCGATGAACGGTGTCGACACGATCGTGCACTGCGTCTATCCCACCGAGCACCTGGTCGCGGCCGCCGAACAGGCGGGATCGCCGCACCTGGTTTACGTCTCCATCGTCGGGATCGACCGTGTCCCGTTCGCCCTGTATCGCACGATGCTCGCCAACGAGCGCACGATCGCCGCGTCGGGCCTGCCCTGGACCGTGCTGCGCGCGACGCAGTTCCACGACCTGATCGCCTTCGTGCTGCGCATGCTCGCGAAACCGCCGGTCATGGCGCTGCCGTCGGGCCTGAGGTTCCAACCGGTCGACGTGCGCGACGTCGGCGCGCGGTTGGCCCACCTGGCGCTCGGCGAGCCGGTCGGGCGCGCCCCGGACTTCGGCGGCCCGCGGGCGCGTGGGCTCGACGACCTGGCCGCCGGCTACCTGGCGATTGTCGGTAAGCGCCGACCCGTCGTCCCGATCCGATTGCCCGGCAAGGTGTTTGGCGGCATCCGCGCCGGGGCCTTGCTGGTCCCGGAAAACGCCGCCGGAACCATCACCTTCGAGCAATACCTCCGCGAACAGCTGGCCGCGGGTCAACTGCCCTACCGCGACGCCATCCGCGCATATCTGCCGCGCGGCCCCCGCAGACGGTCGCACTGACCCCCGCTACCAGCGCACCTTCGCGACAACGCCGAAGCTGGGATATTAGGGTGCGGAGGCGTTGGAAGGCGCATCGAAGGGGGAATGTTCGTGAAGACCAGGCTGCTCCTGGCGGTCGCCGTGCTCATGGCGTCGATGGCCGTGGGCTGTCACTTCGGATCCAGGAACCCGCCGAACAGCAAGACGCTCGAGGTCCCCATGGGTGACGTGCTGAAGCAGAGCGCCATCACGCAGAACGTCACGCTGGCCGTCGGCAACACGCTCACGGTGAAGCTGGGCTCCAACTATTCCACCCCGTACCGGTGGGCGATCGACACCAAGATCGGGGATTCGACGGTCATCAAGCAAACCAGCCACGAGTTCGTGCAACCCACCTCCGACGCGCTGGGGGCGCCCGGCACGGAGGTGTGGACGTTCGCGGCGCTGAAACCGGGGACGACGACGATCACCACCTCGTACACGAGCTTCGTCGGCAAGAACACCCAACCCGCGTGCACGTACACGGCGAGGGTGACGGTGCAGTAGCCAGGCGTTCGTCGCAAGCTCTAGCTGACCAAATACCCTATTGACCGCTATTTGTGCGGATGAAACTCGGTGAATGAGCGACATCGACAAATGGGATCGCGGCCTGACCGAGCACGTCGTCGCGCTGACCCGGCCGATCGTCAAGCGCTATTTCCGGTCCGAGGTCCGCGGCCTGGACAACATCCCGCCCGGCGCGTCGTTGGTGGTGTCAAACCATTCCGGCGGCTTCACTTCGTTCGACCTGTCGGTGTTCGCCGTCGACTATTACGACAAATTCGGCTACGAGCGCCCGCTTTTTGCGCTGGGGTTCGACACCATATTCGCCGGACCCGCGGGCGAATTCCTCAACCGCACGGGCGTGATCCGGGCGACCCGCGACAACGCGGCCAAGGCCTTGGCCTCCGGCGCCGTCGTCTTGGTCTTCCCCGGCGGGGATTTCGACGTCTATCGGCCCAGCATGCGCGAGAACGTCATCAACTTCGGCGGCCGCACCGGCTACGTGACCACGGCCATCGAGGCCGGGGTGCCGATCGTGCCGGCGGTCTCCATCGGCGGGCAGGAGGGCCAGCTGTACCTGAGCCGCGGCACGTGGCTGTCGCGGCTGCTTCGGCTCACCAAGTTCGAGCGCAAGTTCTTCCGAACCGACATCCTGCCAATCACTTTCGGGTGGCCGTTCGGCCTGAGCGTGCTTGCGCCGGTCAACGTGCCACTGCCCACCAAGATCGTCACCGAGGTGTTGAAGCCGATCCACATCACCGCCGAATTCGGTGAGGCCCCCGACGTCGAACACCTCGACGCGCTCGTGCGCGGCCTGATGCAGAAGTGCCTCGATGAGCTGGCGCGCAAGCGCCGCTTCCCGATCCTGGGCTAGGCCGGTTGCACATCCGCCCGGCGACGCGCGCCGACAGCGGCCCGGGCATCACGCGGCTGAAGCTCCTTGGCGTGTAGCGGTTTTCGTGACCGGCCGGACGGCCAAGGCGTGGCTGACGAGGCCGATCGCCGCGCCGAGGATGGGCCAGATCGGCCAGAAGTACGTCGCGCCGCTCGTGACCGCGACCGCCGCCCAGACGGCGAGCACGATGGCCGTCATCGCGAGGTACGCGCCGAGGTGGATGCGCACCCCGAGTCGGGCGGCGGCGGCCTTGGCGGCGTGGCGGCGGGGGTCGGCGCGCCGGATGCGATCGAGCGGCAGGTCGGCGACCACGTCCGTGAGCTCCCCGGCTGTGTGCGTCTGGAACACCCTTTGCACGCGCCGCTCGTACTCGTCCAACCCCAGATAGCCCTGTGCGAGCGCCTGTCCCAGGCGATCGGCGGTCGTCTGCCGGTCGCGGTTGCCGACGCGGACGGTCGTGGCGGTCATGGTCACTTCCCTTTCCAGCTGATGTGAATAGCATTAACATAGACCACGATGTTAATGTCGTCAACATGTCACGGAAGACGGCCGCGTCGCGGCGGGGCAGCTACCACCACGGCGACCTCAAACGGGCGCTGACCAGCGCCGCGCTGTCGCTGGTGGCCGAGAAGGGGCCGAAGGGCTTCACCCTGACCGAGGCCGCGCGCCGCGCCGGCGTCAGCGCCGCGGCCCCGTACCGCCACTTCGCCGACAAGGCCGAGCTGCTGGCCACCGTCGCCGAACAGGGATTCGACGATCTGCACGCTGCGCTGGTCGCGGCCGCGGACGGCGCGTCCGACCCGAAGGCCAGGGTGGTCGAGCTGGGCCGCGCCTACGTGCGCTGGGCCGTCGCGCATCCGGACCACTACCGGGTGATGTTCGGGTCGGAGATCTCCAAGGCGGAGCACCCGGCCCTGGGGGCGGCCGCTGATCGGGCGTTCGGTGACCTGCTCGACGCGATCGCGGGGCTCGCCGACGCTCAGGATCCGCGGGCGGTTGCCGCGCCGCTGTGGTCGCTGGTGCACGGCGTCGCGTCGCTTGCCATCGGCGGCGAGCTGGCCGCGGTCGGGATCGAGCAGGACCCGGAGGCGTTGATCGCGGGGGTGGTGGAGCGGGTGCTCGGTTAGGCCGCGTTGGCCTTCAGCTGCGCCGTGTAGACCTCGGCGAGGAACTGCTCGACGGCGACCGCGGCGTGCGCCGCGCGGGCCGAGCCGAAGATGTCGAAAGCGTGCTGGGTGTATGGCAATTCGGCGTAGACCACGGGTTGGTTGCTGACTTCGCGCAGCCTGGTGGTGAAGGCGCGCGCCTGCTCGACGAAGGCCAGCGAGTCGTTCTTGCCGTGCAGCACGAAAAACGGTGGGGCATCGGCGTTGACCCGATGGATCGGCGACGCGTCGGCGAACGTCTGCAGGTGCGTCGAGGGCCGCTGTTTGATGATCGATTTGATCAGCAGGCCGGGCATCATCGCGTGCAGCGAGTCGTCGAGCCGGGTGAAGTCGTAGATCCCGTAAAACGGCACGGCCGCTTGCACACTCGTGTCGGCGTCCTCGAAACCCGGCTGAAATTGCGGATCGTTGGGCGTCAGCGCCGCCAGCGCCGACAGGTGGCCGCCGGCCGAACCGCCGGTGATGGCGATGAAGTTCGGGTCGCCGCCGTAATCGGCGATGTTGGCCTTGACCCAGGCGAGCGCCCGTTTCACGTCGACGATGTGGGCGGGCCAGGTGTTGCGCGGGCTGTGGCGGTAGTTGATCGCCACGCAGATCCAGCCGCGCTCGGCGAGGTGGCTCATCAACGGATGGGCCTGTCCGCGTTTGTTTCCCGTCGTCCAGGCGCCGCCGGGGATTTGGAAGAGCACCGGCGCCTTGCCATGTGGATCGAGGTCGGGGCGCCGCCAGATGTCCAGGTGGTTGGCGCTGCCGAATTCGCCGTAGCTGATGTTGGAGTCGTGAGCGTAGTCGCGGTAGATCCGCATCATGCGCAGCAGGCCGGGCGCCTTGGCGCTGCCGGCGCCGGTCGGCCGGCGCCACAGGCCCTCCGAGTCGGTGCGGCGGGCGGCCCCCAGCCCGTCGTCCAGGGCCTTATTGAGCGGCACGTTGGCCTGGTGGCCGGCACGGCTGAAATTCAGCAGGCCCGCCGCCGAGACCGCCGCCGTGACCCACGCGAGCGCCCGCACCGGCCGGGTCAGGCGGCGGGACGTCAACGCAAGCCCGCCGAGCTGGCTGGCCATCGTCTGCAGCGGCAGTTCTGTGACAACCAGGCCGAACATCCACGAGAACAGCGACAGGTAACCGGTGCGCGCCAGCGGTCGATAGGCGTTGAGGGTGGACAGCGCCGTTACCGCCGTGACCACCAGCGACGCGATCTGCCGGAGATGGTCCATGAGTCGAGCCTTCTGCATGCGGCCACCATAACCGCTCGTAAACTCCGGCTTCGTGGGTGACGTCCCGCTCGATGCCCAGGAGCGCGTCGAGCTCTGCGATTCTTTCGGGGAGCTCGGCCCTGCCGTCCCGACGCTGCTGGACGGCTGGACCGCGCACGATCTCGCCGCCCACCTCGTGCAGCGCGAACATGATCTCCTCGGGGGGCCGTGCCTCGTGCTGCCCGGGCCCTTCGAACGGTTCGCCGAGCGGCGCCGGGCTCGGTTGGCCGGGCGCTCGAACTTTGCGGGGCTGGTAGCGCGGATCCGGTCCGGTCCGCCCGTCGGGTTCTTCCGCATCGGATGGGTGCGCGACATGGCAAACCTCAACGAGTGCTTCGTCCATCACGAAGACCTCCGCAGGGCCAACGGGCTCGGCGTTCGCGGCCTGACGCCGGCCATGGACGCCGGGTTGTGGCGAAACGTGCGCCGCGGCGGCCGCTTTCTGAGCCGTCGGCTGCGCGGGTGCGGGCTCGAGCTCGAGTGGGCCGGCACCGACGAGCGGGTGGTCGTGCGGCCGGGTGCACCGACGGCGCTTCTCAGCGGTCCGCCGGGCGAACTCCTCCTCTATCTCTTTGGGCGCCGGGGCGCGGCGAAAGTCGAGGTGAGCGGGCCGGGCGAGGCCGTCGACGCAATGGGGCGCGCGCACTTCGGCATGTGAGGCGGCCGCGTCTGGGGTTATCTGCGCGCTCGATGTGGGAACCCTGGTCGACGTGTTTTCGACGTACCGTCGCCCGCGCCTGGGCACCCGGTTCGGGCCCTACGAGCTGCGATCGCTGATCGGTGCGGGCGGAATGGGCGAGGTGTACCGGGCCTTCGACACGCGGAAGGGCCGGATGGTCGCGCTGAAGCTGTTGCGTCCCGAGATGGCGGCGGACGCGGGTTTCCAGGAGCGCTTCCGGCGAGAATCGCGGCTGGCGGCGCGGCTGCAGGAACCGCACGTCATCCCGGTGCACGACTTCGGCGAAATCGACGGCGTGCTCTTCATCGACATGCGCCTGGTCGATGGCCGCAGCCTGAAAGACCTGCTGCGCGAGCGCGGCGCGCTCGAACCCGCGCAGGCGGCGTCGATCACGGCCCAGGTGGCGTCCGCCCTGGACGCGGCGCATGCCGACGGGCTGGTGCACCGCGACGTGAAGCCGGAGAATGTGCTGCTCACCGACGACGGGTTCGCGTACCTGGTCGACTTCGGCATCGCCTACGCCGGCGGGGATCCCAGCTTGACGGCGGGCGGGCCGCTGATCGGGTCGTGCGCCTACATGGCGCCCGAGCGATTCAACGGCACCTGGGTGGGCCCGCAGACCGACGTCTACTCGCTGGCGTGCGTGCTCTACGAATGCCTCACCGGTCAACCGCCGTTCGAGGCCGCCGAAATCCCGCCGCTGATCAGCGCGCACCTGTTCTCGCCGCCGCCCCGGCCGAGCATCATGCGCCGGGGGATCGACAAGGCGTTCGACGGCGTCATCGCCCGGGGCATGGCCAAGGATCCCGCCGCGCGGTTCTCGTCCGCGGGTGAACTGGCCAGGGCGGCCTTCGGGCAGACGCCGGCGGCGCCGCCCGAACCGCCGTCGCGCACTCGGCCGTTCTCGGCGGTCTTCCCCAACCCCGACGACACCGGTTACAGCCCGTATCCACCTCCCGCGCCTCCGCGCCAGCGGCCATTGAGTCCGGCTGTTCGCCGGGCGCCGATCGTCGTCGCCGGGGCGGCGGCGATTTTGCTGGTGGTCGCGGCGGTCATGGCGACGTTCGTGATCCTGTTCGGCAACCACGGCGGTTCACCCCATGAGGAAGCATCGGGGGCGCCCCCGGCGCCGTCGACGACGAAGACGCCGTCGCTGTCGCGGCCCGTCCAGGGCGCCGACGGCCTGGGCTTCGTCGGCCATACCGCGCGATGCGACCCGGGCAACCCGCCCGCCGCAGTGGTGCGGACCGCCCAGTCGCTCGCGGTGGTGTGCCAGAGCGCGCCCGGCAGTTTCTACTACCGCGGCGAGCGCATCCGCGACGGCGCCCACATCGAGCTGACCGACGCGGTGCGGTCTTCGGGCGGATTCGATGTGACCAATCCGGACAACGGGGTTCGTTACGAGGTGCGCCCAGACCGGCTGCGGATCATCAGCAACGGCCACGTCGACTCGTCGGAGCCGGTGCTGGAATACGCCTCGGCCACTTAGCGCTGGCCGAACAGCACGTCGGGGTTGAGGATGCCCGCCGGGTCGAAGCTCTGCTTGATGCGGCGCATCAGGTCGACCTTGACCGGGTCTTCCAGCTGCAGGAAGTACGGGGTCTTGGCGCGGCCCAGGCCGTGTTCGCCCGAGATTGCGCCGCCCAATTCCATTGCCAGCGCCAGGATGTCGGTCATCAGCTGCTTCTTTTTCGCCGGGTCTTTGCAGATGATGGCCAGGTGCACGTTGCCGTCGCCCGCGTGTCCGCAGCCCGCCGCGGCGCCACCGGCTTCGGCTGCCAGGCTCCGCGCGCCGGCGAGGAACTTCGGCATCGCCGAGCGCGGCACCACGGTGTCGATGATGTCGTCGGCGCCGATCGCCTTGGCCGTCCAGAACGCCTTCTCCCGCGCCTCGATCAGCTTGCGCGCCGAGATCCCTTCCAGCACATAGGCGTCGACGGCGCCCAGCTCGACCACCAGCTCGCCGGCCCGCTCGACGTCCTCGTCCAGCCGGTCGGCGGTGCGATTCTCAAGCGCCACAACGAGATACGCCTGGCAGCTGTCGCGGACGTCGTCGGGGACGCCGAGTTCGAGGTTCTGGGTGTGGACGAGCGCGGCCATCGTCATGTTGTCGATGTACTCGAGGATGTAGGGCGCCAGGCCGCTGGCCAGCACCTGGGGCACCGCCGCCATCACCTGGTCGAAGTCGGCGAACGGGGCGAGCACGGTGGCGGCGTGGGCGAGCCGCGGGTGCAGCTTGACGATGACCTCGGTGGCCAGCGCGAGGGTGCCTTCGGAGCCGACGATGAGCTGGGTCAGGTCGTAGCCGGTGGACACCTTGGCGATCTTGCCGCCGGTGCGGATGATCTCGCCGGTCGGCAGCACCGCCTGCAGCCCGAGCACGTTGTGGCGGGCGATGCCGTACTTGACCGCGCGCATGCCGCCGGCGTTGGTGCCGACGTTGCCGCCGACGCTCGAAGACAGCTCGCCCGGGTGCACCATGTAGCTCAGCCCGGAGTCGACGGTCGCGGCGTCCAGCTCGGTCAGCGTCACGCCGGGCTGGACGACGGCGACCTGGTTGGTGGTGTCGACCTCGAGGATCGCGTTCATCCGCTCGAAGGAGATCAGCAGCCCGTCGGCGCGCGGGATCGCCGCGCCGGACAGGCCGCTGCCCGACCCGCGGGCCGTCACCGGGATGTTGTTCTCGCTGGCGGCTTTGAGCAGCTGCGAAACCTCTTCCGCGGTGGCCGGTTTGGCGACGTAGGCCGGCTTCTGCGGCGGCGTCGTCAGCACCTCGTCGTGCCAATAGTCCTCGGGGATCGCGTCGCCGGTCAGGAAGTTGTGCTCGCCGACGATGCTCGCGAACCGTTCTGCCACGTCGCTCACGGCTGCTCCAGCAGGCGCAGCGGGTGCAGGCCGTCGACGTTGCCGACGAACGGCGGGTGGATGCTGTAGCCGATCATGCGCTGGATGTCGGCGGAGACCGTGCGGGCGACGTCGCGTGGCATCGACAGAGTGTATGACTCCATCGGCCGCAGCCACGGTTGGCAGTACTGGGCCGTGACGGCCAGCCGCGCGTGGGCGGTCGTGTTGGCGCCGCCGCCGTGCCACAGGGTTCCGACGAAGAAGACGCACGAGCCGGCGGGCATGACGACGGGCAGCGCGCGGTCGTCGGGCCCGGGCCGGCGCGCGCCCCAGTGGTGACTGCCAGGGAATAGCACGGTGGCGCCGTTGTCGGCGGTGAAGTCGTCGATCGCCCAGATCGTCGCGGCGGCCAGGGGAGCCCGCGGCCGCGGGATCGGGTAGAAGCCGTCGTCGTGATGGGCCAGCTGCGCCGACTCCCCGGGCTGAATGTTGATGGCCTGCAACGCCGAAAGCAGGTAGTTGGGCATCAGGAGGCGGTCGAGCACCGCGAGCACCCGCGGGTGATCGACGAGCCGGTCGCACACGCGGGTCCTGCTCAGCACGCTGTAGATGCGTTGGGTGCGCCGTCCCTCGAAGGAGTTGCGTCCGGTGTGGGCGAGCATCGGGCCGACGGTGTCGCGGATCTGTTGGCACTCGTCGGCGCCGAGCAGGTTCTCCCAGATGACGTAGCCGTCGCGGTCGAGGGCCGCCATGTCCGCGTCGACGATCGCGGGGTCGACGGACGCGCCGCCGCTCGGTGTCCATTTGTGCCGGCCCGCCAGATCGGTTTTGAGGTCGTCCAGCGTCGTGACGGGCTCGTCGTCGATGCTCATACGCAGACCCTAAGTAACTCAGCATCCAAATGACAGTGGCCCGACGGCGGGAGTTCGTGTCGCAGTAACGGGTGGTTACTCCTTCGTGCGGGATCCTGGGCCTGTACCGATAGGGGAGGAAGGCCGTGAGCATCGCGACCGAGCAGCGCGACGCACAGGCGATCCAGCTGTTGTTTTCGGGCCGGTTCCGGTTCGGGATCGATCAGTGGGCTTACCTGCCGTTCGAGGTCCCGTTGGGCGTGCAGCGAATCCGGGTCACCACGTCGCATGACCGCTTCGCGGTGGGCGGGCCGATCCGAAACGTGTTGGATCTGGGCATGTTTGGGCCGGCGGGTCACGACCTGGGCAATGCGGCCGGATTCCGGGGATGGTCGGGCGGCGCCCGCGACGGCTTTGAGATCTCCGCCGGCCACGCCACCCCGGGTTACCTGGCGGGGCGCATCGAGCCGGGCCTGTGGGCGGTGGCCCTCGGTCCGGTGGTGCTAAGCCCGTGGGGAATGGCCTGGGAGGCGCGCGTCACCCTGGAACGCGGGCAGCCCGGCCCGGACAGCGGCCCGTTCGTCGCGTATCCGGCGCCGCCCGCCGGCCGTGCCGGCTGGTACCGCGGGGACCTGCACCTGCACACCGTGCACTCCGACGGCGAACGCCATCCGGGTGAGCTGGTGGCGGCCGCGCACGACAGCGGTCTGGACTTCATCGTCTCCACCGACCACAACACCAACTCCGCCAACCGGGTGTGGCCGGCGTGCCGCACCGGCGGGTTGTTGGTGATTCCCGGCGAGGAGGTCACCACCAGGCACGGGCACTGGCTCGCCGTCGGGCTGCCGCCGGGTGGCTGGGTCGATTGGCGATACGCGCCGCGCGACGGGGTGTTCCCGCGCTTCGCCTCGGAGGTCCGCTCGGCCGGCGGGCTGGTTTTTGCCGCCCATCCCGCCGCGCCGGTGCCGGGGTCGTTGTGGGAGTTCGGTTTTGACCATGTCGATGGGCTCGAGGTGTGGAACGGCCGGTGGAACCTCGACGACGAGGTGTCGCTGCGCATGTGGCAGCGGCTGCTGTGTCAGGGCCGGCGCGTCGTGGCGGTCGGCGGCAGCGACTCCCATGCTCGTCAACAGCCGGTGGGTTCGCCGCAGACGGTTGTGTACGCGCGAGAGCTGTCGACACCGGCTTTGGTCGACGGGTTGCGCCGTGGTCGTTCGTATATCGCGCGATCACGTTCTGTCACAGTCGAATTCACCGCATCGTGTGCGGGTCGGGGAGCCGGTCCCGGTGAGACGCTGCGGGTGCCGCCCGAGGCGCCGGTGACCGTCACCGCGATGATCACCGGGGCCGCCGGGACGACCGCCGCCCTGGTCACCGCGGAGGGTTGCGTCGGCCGGGCGGCGGTGCGAGGGCCAGCGCGGACCATGCTGCGGTGGGAAGTCGACGCCGCGTCGGCACGCTTCGCGCGGCTGGAGATCCGCGAGGCGCCGCGGCGCCCGCTCGGCGCGATGGTGGCGCTGACAAATCCCGTGTGGCTGGCCTGAAGAGGCAACGCCTCCAAGGCGGGAGAAGTCAGTCGGTTGCGGTGCGAATTAGAGGCATTCGCCGACGTGGTGTTGCCAGCACTCTGGGCACAGTGGCGGATCGGGCTTCACATTCGAGCGCCAATGTCCTTGGGGCCCAAGTATTCGCGCCGGAGTCACCAGCACTTCGGGAAATGCCCGATGCAGTTCTCCGATGATCTGGCTCACGTAGTGGCGTAATTCTGGTGACAGTGGTTGGTCCAGAACGTAGCGGTAGTTGATGGCGACGAGGTGAGCGCCCTCGGACGTCCCAGCATAGACGCGGCCCCGCTGCATGTCCCGAATCATCGAGTACTTCCACCGCTCGTACTCAAGGTTGGCGTCGATTGCTGCGGCGTAGTCCTCTGGTGTCAGCCCTTGCTCCATGTAGCGCAGCGCAGGGGCGAGCAGACAGCCGCTGGTTTTCAGGTGCCCAGCCAGCTCGGTCCACAGCTCGTCGCTGATGGGATAGGTCTTGTCAACGGTCATGGTGTTGTTCCTAATTCGGGTCCGCTGTGCTCTCCTAACCGACCGCTGCAGTCATCACGGCGTTGCCGCAGCGCGTCGCGGGGCGACGGCAACCGGCTCGCCGGAAGTTTTCGTCAACAACGTCGTGAGTTGGGCGATCTGCAAGCGCAGCTCGTCGATTTGCGCGGCCGTAGCGGCCTGCTTTGTGGTGTCTTCCTCCGCGACACGATGGACGATCCAAGACGCCACCGTCGCGGTGATCATGCCGATGAGGCTCATACCGCCGATCATGAGCAACACCGCAACCAACCGACCTTGTGTGGTCACCGGGTAGAAGTCCCCGTATCCGACGGTGGTGATGGTGGTGATCGACCACCAGACGGCGTCGCCGAAGTTTTTGATGTGGGCGGCTGGGTCGGAACGTTCGGCTTGAAGAACGGCAAGCGATGCTGCGTAGACGAGGAGCACGGCGGTGGTGGCGGTGTACATGACGATGCGCCCGCGCACGGCATCGCCGAACGCCTTTTGCAGGGCCGCGACGATCACGACCAATCGCAGCAAGCGGAGTGGTCGTAGGAATGGGACGGCGACTATCACGAAATCCAAGATGTGTCGGATGAACCACCGCCCTCGCTGGGGTGTGAGCGCAAGCCGGACCAAGTAGTCGACGGAAAATCCCGCCCAAAGCGCCCACAAGATCAGGTCCAGCGCGCGCAAGGCGAGTCCACCGGGGTGGGCGAGCACCTTGACGGAGAAGGTGACCAGGAAGAAGACAGCAATGCCGGCAAGCGGCCATTCTGTGCGGCCTTCCCAGCGTTCCAGCATCGATCGCGAACTCATGACAACACGCCCCCAACCTCCCCGCTTGGTGACCTTCCCCTGGCTGACGTCACCCACTTCGTCGATGGGAGCGTATGCGCCGACAGCGTTGATCACAGCAGATTTGTAAGAATTCGTGTGAGCCTGTGCTTAGCATTGACATTTCGCTGGGCCGGTGGGTCATTTGGGCGTAGACCTCGGACCGTCGACGACCTCGCGCTGGAGATCAGCTTGCATACGGTTGAGGTCGAGGGAACCGCTGGCCGGCCGCGGCGGTTGTCTAGGCTCGCGTGGATCCAGGGGTGAAGGTGACCGGCAGCTTGCCTAGCCCGGTCATGCTCGGGTTGCCGAGGTAGTGGTGGACGTTGTCGACGTCGACTTGGTAGTCGGGGATGCAGTCGAGGACCGCCCTGACCATCACCTCGGACATCAGGCGCGCCAGGTGCGAGCCGATGCAGCGATGCGGTCCGAGTCCAAAGGCGAGGTGGCGGTTGGGTGTTCGGTCGAGAATGATCTCTTCGGGCTTTTCGAATTCCTTCTCGTCGTGGTTGGCGGAGAGCCAGCTGATGACGACTCTGTCGTTTTTGCGGAGGTGTTGGCCGTTGAGCTCGACGTCTTTGGTGACGGTGCGGCTCAGGGTTTGGTTGACCGAGAAGTAGCGCAGGAATTCGTCGGTGGCGGTGCGGTAGAGCTCCGGGTGGTCGATGAGCTGCTGCCTGAGGGCCGGGTGGGTGCCCAGGTGTTGGAGCGTCAGCGCGGTCTGGGAGGTGGTGGTGTCGACGCCGCCGCCGATGAGGTTCCACAGGATGTTGAGCAGCTGTTCGTCGGTGAGGCGCTGGCCGTCGAATTCGAACTGCAGGAGGAAGCTGGTCAGGTCGTCTTTCGGGTTGGCTCGTCGGGTGGCGGCGTAGTCGAGGACGCCTTGCATCATTTCCGGGACTTTGGCGATGGCGTCGAGGTACTGAGGGCTGTCCTGCGGGACGGCCATGACGGAGTGGAAGAGGTTGGCGTAGAGGTGCCAGTTGTCGAGGGGCAGGCCCATCAGCTTCATGGTGAGGATGGCCGGGACCGGGCTGGCGTAGTCGAGGACGAGGTCCATGTGGCCGTCTTCGATTTTCTGGTCGAGGAACTCGTGGGATTTTTGCTCCATGAACGGCTTTAGCTTTAGAACGGCGCCGGGTGACAGGAACGGAGCCAGGGCGTGCCGGAGGGCAAGGTGGTAGGGGCCGTCGACCTCGCCGATGCCCAGGGCCGGCTGGCCTTCGGGGCGGGGGACGCCCATCTCGCCCTGGTAGTCGACGCCGTCTGGGGCATTGGGTTCGTATTTGTGGGCGAAGATGTCGCCATCTCTTGCCGCTCGGCTGACCGCGTCGTAGCTGCCGAGGAACCAGAAGCCGCCGTAGTTGGTGTTCCAGGCGACGGGACACTTGTGTCGTAGTTCGGCGTTGACGGCCAGCTCGTTGAGGTTGAAGTCGTCGGAGTGATGGTCGAAGTTGACTATTGCGTCATCGGCGACGTCGGGACGGGTTGTCATCCGGAATTCCTCCACCGCGACGAGAGCTCGGCTATCTACACTATCTTTGCATTATTACGCTCGTGGGTTCGTCGAGAAAGGCCGCGATGAGTAGTCACCGGACGACCTTCAACCACGTCGGATTGTGTGTCTCCGATCGCGAGCGGTCGCGGCGGTTCTACGAGAACGTGCTCGGCTTTCAGTTCTGGTGGGAGCTTGATCCGCCCGACGGCCCGACCGCAAAGCTTGTGCAGCTCCCCGAGCCGCTTGGGGTGCATGCGACCTACTTGGTGCGCGACGGGTTTGTGCTCGAACTGATGGACTACTCAAAGCGTCAGGTTCACACCGGGTCGGAACGGGTGATGGATCAGATTGGTCTGACGCACATCTCGTTTTCAGTGTCCGATCTGGGCGGCGCGTTGAAAAAGGTCGAGGAGTTCGGGGGAGCGGTGGTCGACGCGACTGTCACGGAGGCGATGGCGATGATCCGCGATCCCGATGGACAGTTGCTGGAACTGCTTGCGGACGGGTGGTTGTCGGCATTGCCGCCTCGACCTTAGGGTTTGGCGATGCAGTTTTGAGTTGACCTACGCGACACGCCCTCGTGGGAATTGCTACGCCCACTGCGTACTCGCGCGGTATGGGATATGACGTGTAAACGGGCATCGATGCCGCCTTGGTCGCCCATCGGCTCAGGGTTCGACAATCGACGCAGCTCGGATGACGTCCCACCAGGTCACGACAATTGGCGCCCCTTCACGGACATCTGATGTTAGAAGCTCGAGGTCGATCGAGTCGGTCCACGTGGGCAGATGTTCAACGAACTCGAGGTCGGCTAGGAAGTAGATATCACCGCGAGGGTTGGGATAGCCAGTGGCCAACAAGTCGCCCGCAGTCGCTGGGCGCCAGCGCACTACCTTTGCAGCGCTGGCCACGTGGAGGTAACCGTCCAGGTTCTGGTACAAGAGTAGAAGCTTGGCACCGAGCTCGCGCCCGCCGATTTCGACCGCGCCAGTCCGATCTCCCGCACGAATGTTGTACTGCCGCAACCGCTCTATCCATCGAAGGTGCTCAGAATTTCGGACGAAACCCAGAAGCACATCCGTATCGGCAGGAGGTTCATCCAAAAAGTCCGTTGTCAGTAATGACGTGAGGGTGGGGCTACCAGGTCGATGCACAGTTGCGGTCCAGAACCGATGCCGCTCGTCACGCGTGACCTGACTGGCGACATGCGTCAGCACATCGCTTAAAAATTGGTCGAGGGCTTGCGATGACGACGGTAGGCCATCGCTGTTCGGCCTGAGCGGAAAGGCACCGAGGCCAGGCAACACTTCTTTGAAGCCGGGATGTCGCCGGATGTCCTTAATCTCTGACCCCGGATACAGCACGTAGGCTCCTGCCGTTCGCGAGATCGCGTCTCGGTAGGCATGCATCTTGAGCAGGTCGTCGCGCTTAGCACCGCCAGTGGTCGTCGATTCGCTGACCAATTCATCCGAATCAGTAGCTGCTGTCAGCTGCGCAAGCAGATTGTCGACACGGTACTTCGCATCGAAATGAAGCCAGATCTCGAACTCTTGCATGGGGACCCGCGAAGGCGTGCTGCCTTCTGGTCGGATGCGCACCGAGCAGTCAGGACGCATCGCTTGGCTCCATGAGCCCCGTCGATCGTCTCGTCCGGCGAACGTCCGATTAAAAAAAACTTCGACACGAAGTGGACGGCCTCCTCGCTTGATCGACCACGACAACTTCGACGCGCTGCCTGACCGCATAATCATGGAGGTGCCATCAGCGGCGGCCGTGAAGGCCCGCGCAGTCTGGTCTTCCTCGCACACTCGTCCGAGTGAACTCACTATCGCAAGAAAGCACCAGAACTCGTAGAGCGTCGCAATGTTGCGTTGCGAAGCTGCGAAGACATCGGTCATATCCCTGTGATCAATCTGCACAGTGGCGCCCGACTCAGTCATCGCAAACGTTCGGAAAATTTCGCGGTAGCCCGCCCGCTTGAGTAACACCTGGTCCGAATTAGGCATTCTCCTTAAGGAGCTAACCTCGCGGAAGTGTGGATGAGCCAGGTACTCGTCGAGTTGAGCACCGATCTCAGCAGCGATCTGCTGACCGCGGCGCAGCGGCCCTGACTCGACCTTCTGCGAGGCTAGGGATAGCCCACTCAACAGTTCGAGCGCGACGGCTCGCCAACTCTCTAAAGCAAACTTGACGAACTGATTAGCGGAGTTGTCGACGCTCGCTTCGGTGCGGTGACGGGTGAGAGCGGCAGGCAAAGAATCGAGTGTGGTTGAACCACCCGTCCACGGCACCCGTCGACCGGGCGCGCATACTGCGCGACGAAAAGCGGCCCCCGCTGGAAACGGCGATCCAACCGGACGGATCTCTTGCTCAGACACCCATGTGCGGTGTGGGTGCGAGGTCACACGCGCAATTGCGGCCTCGACCGTCGGATCACGCAGATACGCGGCGATCATCGCGAAGCGGAGGTATAGCAGTTCGACAGGTAGCTCGCTTGGCGCAAGATCCAACAAACTTGGCGCAAATCCCTGCAACACTGCCTCAGCAGCGAAAGTGGAGATATCAGTCAGCATCTGGCGGTACTCAGTCTCGTGGTCCAGTTTGACTGCCAGAACGTCGACTTCGGTCGTCCCTGATAGCCCCATCGCACAATCAACGACCCGAATCCGGACGCGGCCAACGGCTTGACCGGGTTGTAGCCGCCCCTGCTTCCAACTCGCGTCATCCGGATCGAACAACTCACGTGGCTCAAGGTTGACATTCGTTGCATCGCTGATTATTTCGTAACGGTAGGTCGCCGCTTCACGCAATGCGACCTCACCGCGCCGCGAGAACGTAGTGTCCTGCCGACCTGGAAGGTTGGCGACCAGCAGTTCACCGACGACGTGACCATCGTCATTTCGAAGCGCCCAACGCACGGAACCCTGGGACATGGTTACTCGGCGAAACTGACGAACTGATTCGCGCGGACGGACTCGATCATGCGGACGATCTTGTGGTGCGTAATAGGCAGCCGCGGGGCCGGACCGGCGCCCACTGCCAGCGCATCGAGCTCCGTGAGAACGGGTTCGACGCGCCGTCGCGACCCGTGTACCTTCGGCAGAACCTTCTGCATAATCGCGAGGTCGAGCGCGGTATCGACATCGGTGTCTCCCGTCGCTGCGAAGAACGCGCAGAACCGCAGGATCTCGTACAGCGTCCGGTGCCCGAACTCTTGGTTGGCGCCAGTCAAGATCCCGTGCGCCTGTCGAAGCGTCGACACAATTTCGGCGCGAGCCGGATGAGGATGCTCTCGCTGCCAATCGTCGTTTTCTGCCAGCGACGCGAAGGCGCGCACTCTCTGGTCGTCCGCCGCAGGCGTAGCAATGGGTCGTTGAAGTTCGGCGTCGAGTTCTTCGGAGGTCACCCGAAACTCAAAGGTGGAGGCCCTGTCGAGAACCTTCGGCGAGAACATGTAGGTCGTCTCGTCCACGTTGACGGTACCGACTACGAAAAGGTTCCGTGGCAACGGCAGCCTCTGCGCTTCTACGTCGCGCAGGACCCATTGGCGAGAAGGTTGATCGAAGACCAGATCCGGTAAGACAGGGCGCCGTGATTCGACCCCGGAGAGAAAGTCCGAGAAGTAACGCTCGACGTGGGCCAAGTTCATCTCGTCCAGGATCAGCAAGTACGGGTGCTCGGGGTCGTTCGCTGCGCGGAGAACAAACTCGAATGCTTCCGGAACGAACCACACTGGGGCGCCAGACGTTGACGAACGTAGCGCGTCCTCATAACCAAAGATGGATTCTGGGCCTGTCCAGTCAGGCCGCACGGGTACGACGACGTGGCGATGACGTCCGCGTTCATCTGTGCCGAACCATTCACCGAGTCTCATCGCGAGCTGAGTCTTGCCCGAGCCGGCGAGTCCCGTCAGGATCGCGAAGGGTTTGGCAAGCAGACTGCTCAAGAATGATCGAATGAGGTTCGAGCCTGCTGAGAAGCGGAGTCCAGAAGCTTCCACCGCTTCGGCAAAGTCACGGAATAGTTCGGACGGCGTCGGCGCATCCGGCAGTGTTGGTGTTAAACGAGCAGTGGCCGGGCCCGAAGGCAGGTGGGGCGCGAGCTCGGGGAACCGGTGGGCCAGTTCGCTTATGAAGTCTCCCTGGAGGCGAACGAGATACACTTGCTGGACGGATCCCGTCACGGTGAACGGCGAACCCTGCCTAATTCGGGCGCCCTCGTCGATGGCGGCAAGTGCGACCGGCTCATTCAGCTCCTGATACTGCAACTCGACCAGTCGGCCCTCGGCCTCCCAAGCTTGGTCGTCGAGCGGATTCGGCGCCGGCCTCGCAGCTGCGGTTACATGGCTCGCGGCTCGCAATGAGCCGTTGCTGTAATGCAAAACAACGTCACCTTCGCGAACCTCATCCATGGTCTCCCAGTGATATAGCGTGCGGCCCGCCTTATTCCGCATCGGGGCCCACAGGAACCCACCATCGCGCTCCTTCGCGTAACTGGCGCCTTGATTCACCCACCAGACCGAAGCTTGCCGTCCAAGAAAAGAGACTCCGTGCTCGGTTAGTTCACCTCTTCTATCAATAAGCCCACTCTCTGTGAGAAGTTCTCGGTAGCGAGCGCCTTGCGACTCGAAGGTCCGGTCCGATTGCCATTGGCCGGAATTCGAATGCTCCGCTAGCGCGCGCCCGAGATCGTCGTTGGACCAGCCCGCTGGTTTTTCATGAACAATCTGAAGAGCGATTCGGGCGTCGTTAGCCAGATCAGCACTACCGGATAGCCGGTCACGAAGGACGCCAGCCTGAGTTTCATCTACAATCCAAGGATTGCTGGGATCAACGTTTTCGGCATACTTGAGACCCGACGGGGTCAGCTTGAATCTGCGCTCCTCCTCTACCACCAGATCAAGCATTCGCGCGAACCGAAGACAATCACTGGCCCGCGTTTTCGGGTTCTCAATTGATTCGCCAGACTTGAAGAGTTGCGTTGCATGGTCGCCGAGAAGTTCTTCGATATTCGCTGAGCCAAGCTCGCGCAGGCGCGCGAGCAGCAAATTGCCATAGCTGAACTTGAGGGTCGGGATGGCCATCACAGTCTCAGGCTAGTTGGGAAGGCCAGCGGCGCCCAGTATCCGAGACGCACCCGCCCCCCGTGTCCCCTAAGAGGCGGACAACCGTCCAAACGGTTCGGGAAGGATCGGCGTTGTTGGACTGGGCATCGGCCTTATCGCTAACCGAATGCCGGCCGGCGGTCCTCAGCGAGGACGGTAATCGCATACCGAGTGCTGCACCGTCCGAGTATCCCGCGACCCGCCACGGAGTCGGGCGCGCTGGAAAACGCCCACTGCGATCCACGCAGTTCTATGGCGCGCCACCTCCGCTAACCTGACACTGCGCTGTTACCGGTCCACAAGGGGCACCGATGAACGAAACGGGTGAGACCAACATCGGGGTGACCGGTTTGCACCCCGTCGGGCGCGGCGTGGAACGCCCGGAACACGTTGTGGTGGCCGCTGACGGTCTGGTGTTCGCCTCCGACAAGGTCTCAGGTGTCGCAGAACTCGTTGATGAGAACAACGTTCGGCGTATCGGACGGGCGGGCGGCGAGCCGAACGGGATCGCGCTCGACCGCGACGGCCACTTTCTGATCGCCAATTGGGGCTTGGGCGTGCTGCAGGATCTCGACCCGGTGACCGGTGCGATTACGGCGGTGCTGGAAGGACACCTCGACGGACGCCCGCTGCGATGGCTGAACTTTGTTCTAGTGGATTCCGTTGGGACGTTGTGGTGTTCGGTGAGCACTATGGCAGACGACCTTATGGATACCATCGCGCGCGGCACCGCCGATGGATTCATCTTTCGGGTCGCACCGGATCGCCAGTCGGCACGAGTGGTCGCCGATGCGGTGGGCTTCCCGAACTGCATGGCGCTCGACCGCAACGAGGACTATCTGTATGTGGTCCGCACGGTAGCTGCAGACGTGGTGCGGTTTCCTATACGGGGCGAAACACTCGGGCCGCCAGAGCGATTCGGCCCGCCGCTGGGCGGCCGGCGCGCCGACGAATTCGGCCCCGAGCACGGCCGGTTCCTGGCCTACCCGCAGGTGGGTCGCCGGTGGGGGATGGCCGACGGATGTGCTTTCGACGCCGAGGGAAACCTCTGGGTGACACTGGTTCTCGCCAACAAGATCGTGGCGATCAGCCCGGACGGGCGGGCGACAACCGTGATCGAAGACACCGACGGCACGCTGTTGAGCGGCCCGACCAGCATCGCCTGGGGCGGCCACCACATGCGTGACATTTACATCGGCTCGATCACGACCCCATACGTGCTCAAGGGGAGAAGCTCAGTGCCGGGCCTGCCGCTAATCCACCAGCGCTAGCCCGACGGCCCGGGCCGCATGAAGTCGGGCAGCGCGTCCTCCGGGTTGGACGGGATCCTCGATGCGGACAGGTCCCATAGTTGCCGAATGGTGGCACCGCCGTCGACGACGAGCGTCTGACCGGTGATTCGGGCGGCCAGCTCGGAGGACAGGAACAACGCGGCGTTGGCGATGTCATGCGCGCGGGGCGCCGCCAGTGGATTAATTCCGTTGACGGCGTACTCGTTTGGCGGCTGGTCCTCGTTGCCGGTGCCCACGTTGCCGGGCGCGACCGCGTTGGCGCGAATGCCGTACCGTCCCAGCTCGTCTGCGAAGGTCTTGACGAGCGAGATGACGCCGGCCTTGGCGGCGCCGTAGGCGGCGTGGTAGGTCGCCGCCGCAATGCCGTCGACCGAGGCGATCGCCACCAACGATCCACCGCTGCCCTGGGCGATCATGTACCTCCCAACGGCTTGGAAAAGGTAGAACACCTGGGTCAGGTTGTAGTGGATCGCCGCGTCCCACAACTGGTTGGTGAAGTCCTCGACCTTCGACCAGGTCGCCCCGCCGATGATGTCGACGCACACGTCGACCCCGCCCAGCGCCGCGACGGCGTCGTCGATCGCCCGACCGACCTGCACGGGGTCGGTCATGTCGGCGACGATCGGGACGGCCTTGCCTCCCCGGCCGGCGATCTCGTCGACGATGCGATGCGCGCGCTGCTCGTCGATGTCGATACAGGCCACCATCGCGCCCGCCTCGGCGAGGGCCAGCGACGTGAACCAGCCGTGGCCCGCGCGCTCCGGGATGTAGCCCGCGCCCGACACCACGGCGCGCTTGCCGGATAGTCCCATATCGATCACGGCCGACCTCCCTTGCGCCCCAACCAGTCAGCCTCGGACCGGTGCTGGCCGACGGTCGTACTGGTGGAGTATTGAGACAGCCCCGACCGCTGTCAATCACCGGAAGTTGTTGGGTGCAAGCGTCGGACGGGCCGGACCACCTCGTTGCTTACGGCAACTCCTGATCGGCGGAACGCTGCATCGGTTGCCAGCGGCCTTCGGGTTGCGCGAGGCGATCGGCGATCACGTAGAGGGTTTCGAGGCTGTGCCCGTATCCGCAATGGCTGCCATGGACTTCGATGTTTTCGGTGTGCGGCGCGGGCAGGCTGGTGCAGCACTGCCAGGCCACGACGCCGTCGGATTTGCTGTAGATGCAGGTGGTCGGCACCGTCAACGGCTGCTCGCGCCTGATGCGGCCGGCTTCCGAGACGACCGCGGTGGCGCTCGGGCCGCGGTTGAGCAGCCGCCACATGCGCCAGGCGTGGTTGGTGCGGTGGTCGCCGCGGAATGGGGAACCCAAGGTGATCACCGACCGCACATCCTCGGGGAATGCGCGGGCCAACTCGCGGGCATAGATGCCGCCGGCGCTCCAGCCGATGATGCTGACCCGCCGCCCGTGGCGCGACTTTAGCTGGTGAAGACGCGCCGGCAGCTGGTCGTTCATGGTGGGCCGGTACCCCAGGTTGACACCGAGTCGCCAGTCGTGAGCGTGATATCCCAGCTGGCGCAGGACGCTGCGCAGGAACTGTGTTGATCGCGCACCGGCCAGAAACCCGGGAATCACCAGCACGGGGTGTCCGTCGCCGTGGGGCCAGCGGGCAATCACGTCGCGGGAAAGCTGCGCCACCAGGTATTCGGAAATGGCCCGCAGTTCTCCGGCGCGCAGCAGGTTGCCCGGAGCAGTCGCGCCGACGGCATCGGGCACGCCAGCGGCTTCGGCCGCTCGATCAAAAGCAGCGGACATCGGTGTCTCCTTACTGCACGCGGTGGCTGGCGCGTCACGACTAGCATCCCACTCACAACCTGGATCATCACCGGTGCCGCGCAACACCCAAAAAGCGGAGGGCGGACAGCGCATGAAAGCGGTGCGATTCGATCGCTATGGCGGTATAGACGTCCTCGATGTACGCGAGGTTCCCCGCCCGCAACCTGGTGCCGGTGAAGTGCTGGTCGAGGTGAAGGCAGCCGGCATCAACCCGGGCGAGGCGATGATTCGCCAGGGTGCGATGGAGCAGATCTTCCCGGCGACATTTCCGTCCGGGCAGGGCAGTGATCTCGCCGGTGTCGTCGCCGAGGTCGGCACCGGCGTCGCTGCCTTCTCCGTGGGCGACGAGGTGCTGGGTTTCACGAACGACCGAGCCAGCCAGGCCGAATTCGTGGTGGTGCCCGCCGGTCAGCTCACGTCCAAGCCGCCGGCGGTGTCATGGGAAGCCGCGGGGGGCCTGTTCGTGGCGGGCACCACGGCATACGCCGCGGTCCGGTCGGTCGCATTGGCGCCCGGTGACACCGTCGCCATTGCCAACGCCGCCGGCGGGGTGGGCACGATAGCCGTGCAGCTGGCCCAACGCACCGGCGCGACCGTGCTCGGCATCGCCGGCCCGTCCAACGACGAGTGGCTGGCTGCGCACGGCGCGATCCCCGTCAATTACGGCGATGGTCTCGCGGACAGGCTACGGGCCGCGGCACCCGACGGCCGAGTGGACGCCCTGTTGGACTTCTTTGGCGGCGGCTACGTCGAATTGGCCGTGACCGAGCTGGGCATCGCGCCGCAGCGCATTGATACGCTCATCGACTTTCCGGCGCTGGAGCGATTCGGGGTCATGTTCGTCGGCAATCAGGATGCCGCCGACGCCGCGGTGCTGGCCGAGCTCGCCGCACTGATCGCGGCCGGCGAATTGGAAGTGCCGATCGCCGAAGTTGTTCCGCTCGACGAGGTTCAGCGCGCCTACCGCACCCTGGAACGGCGCCACACTCGGGGCAAAATCGTCCTGCGGCCGTAGCGCTGCCGATCGCGAGCCGCTTCGTGCTCGGTGGTTCTCTGCGGCACAACAGGTTTCGCTCGCATGGATCCTAGCGCGGACGCTCTGTCATCTGGCACTGTGTGCGTCCGCACGGCCGATGTGCCTGAACCCTCCTGTTCGCCGTCTATTGGATGCCCACGCCCAGGCCGCGGCTCATGTCGCGTCGTCGATGAACAGCGCCGTCGACGCGGTAAATCCGGGCAGCGCGTTGCGGCCCGCGATCGGGCCGATCTCCCCAGTCTCGACCGCTGTCAATCACCGCAAGGTTCGGACTTCAGACTTTCAGCGGCCCGGAGCAGCGGTCGGCAGGCCGGCTGCCGCCGCGGCCGTGAGGAGGCGTTCGTCGTAGGTAACGAACGCAGTCAACCGGGTCCCGAACACCGCGTCCGCGGTCGCGAGATGGATCGCGTCGAGCGGCCGCAACGCTGTGTCCGGATACGCCGCGGCGGCGGCCCGGACCACCTCGTCGATTTCGTAGCGCCCCACTCGAGCCACGATCGCGGGAACATCGGCGAGCAGCGAAGGCTCGACCCGGCGGAGGGCGCGGGGGATTTCAACCTCGATCAGCGTCGACGACACCCACGGCGCCGGCGTTCTCGCGTCAAGCCAGTCGGCGAGCGTATCGCTTTCGGGTTCACGCCGTATCAGTTTCATCAGGGCCGACGTGTCGAGATAAAGCATCAGTAGCGCTCGTCGTCTCGCAGCTCGCGCAGCAGTTGGCCGGCCTCATGGTCGGTCTTCACCGGTCCGGATGGACGCGGCGCCGGTCCGCTGAGGGTGGCGGGATGAAGCCTTCCCGCGCTGATCATTTCGGCTAGGGGATTTTCCTGCGCCGGGACCAGGCGGGCCACGACGACGCCGCGCTCGGTGATGTCGATTTGCTCTCCGCGCTTTACGCGTGCGAGCACCCCGGCAGTATTTTGGTTAAGCTCACGCACCGGCACTTCGGACATGCCAGCCATTGTACTACGTATTTGTAGTACGAGGGCCGAGGCTTCAGCCTGCAAAGCCCCTCAGAATCCCGGTGACCCCGACCTCCCAGCGCCGGTTCACCGACGCCTTCGACTCGCCCAGCCAGCGGCCGCCCTCCTGCACCGCCAAACCCTGTGCCAGAGCAAGCAATACGTGTGCGATATCGAGCGGGTCGCCGGTAAGCAGTCCGGCATCGGTGCACCGCGTGATCCTGCCGACGAAGATTTCTCGCATTGACGGCGACGCCTCGAGTTCCTCGGGGCCGGGGTCGAAATCCTGAAACGGTCGCGAGAACATCACCCGGGCCAGCGCCGGATAGTCCAGACAGAACCGGCGAAACACCGGAATGAGTCGCTGCACGTCGGCGACCGCGTCGTCGGTCTCGGGCACGGCGAGCAGCCGGCCGGAGAGCATCCGGAATCCCTCGAAGAACACCGCACGCAACAGCCCGCGCTTGTCCTGGAACAACTCGTACACCGCGGGCACCGAGGTGCCGGCCTGCTCGGCCACGCGCCGGGTGGTCAACCCCGACAGGCCCTCCTCGTTCAGCGTCGAGACCGCGACCTTCAGCAGTTGGTCGCGAAGCTCCGGGGTGCGCTGTTTGGGCCTCGGCATCCCGCTGCTACTGGGCCCCGAGTTCGGCTGGCACGCGGTCTATTCCGGCGCGCAGCTCCTTGAGGGCATCGGCGCGGGCGCGCAGCTTGCTGGCCGCATGCGCGGCGGGATCGAGCTTGGTGAATTCGAGGGCGGCCTCCTGGGCGCGGCCGAGCACCCGCTCCGGCAGGTCGATCTCGTCGATGAATCCCGCGGCCAGGGCGGTCTCGCCGAAGAACACCTTGGACAGCCCGGCCGACTGCTGATACGCCGACGGCGTCAGGCGCAGCTTCATGATCGCCAGGGCCGCGTAGGGGAGGACCATCCCGATGGCGACCTCGTTGGCCTGAATGTTGTATCCCGGTGCGGCGATTCGGTGATCGCCGCTGCACACCAGGAATGCTCCCATCGCGATGGCCGGGCCCGTGCACGCCATGACGACCGGCTTCGGGGAGGACAGCAGCCGGTAGGACAGCTCGAACCCGGCCCTGAGCATGTCGATCGCCGCTTGTGGCTCGCCGGCTTTGAAGACCTTCAGGTCAAAGCCACCGCTGAACACCCGGTGGTTGCCGGCGATGACCACCGCGCCGACGTCGTCGCGATCGGCGTTGTCGAGCGCCTCGTTGAGCGCCTGCAGCATGGTCGGCCCCAGCGCGTTGACCTTGCCGTCGTCCATCGTGATCAGCGCAATGGACTCGTCGCGACGATAGGTGACCGGTCCGCTCATGATGCTCCCTCAGGCCGCATTGATTTGTATCGACGTTACGAAACAACGTTACGAAAAGCAAGAGCCGATTTCAGCCCGAGGTCTGTCGTCCTGGGCCGACACGGCAGCCTCCGGCCCGCGCCGCGGGCGGGCTGCCGTAGTCGTGGTTACGTGTCGGTGTCCGGCGCTTAGATGCGGTCATGGCCGTCGACGTCAGTTGCCGGGCGAGTTTCCGCGTCTGGCATCTATATTGGTTCTGATATAAAGTGGGCATTGCCCTGAAGCCGATTAGATGGCTTGGCACAAGTCGCGACGACGTCCGCGAGCAACGTCCGGCCATTCGGTATGAGTTCGGCCAGCAGTTGCTTCGACTGCAGATGGGGCTGATGCCCAACAACTACAAACCGGTAAGCGCCGTAGGCCCTGGTGCTTACGAGATACGAGTGCAGGACGCCGACGGCATTGCGCGGCTTTTGTACGTCGCGAAGTTCCACGGCACGATCTGCGTCCTTCACGTCTTGACGAAGAAGTCGCAGAGGACACCGAAGACCGATATCGATCTGGCCAGGAAGCGCTACCGGGAGGCAAGAGATGGCTGACAGCGTGTTCTACGACCTCGCTGAGACCCCAGAGGAGGCCGCCAACCTGACCGCGCGCGGCCTCCTCATGATCGCCATCGAGCAGCGGATCAGGGAAGAAGGTTGGACGCAGACCGAAGCCGCCGCGCGCCTGCGCGTGACCCAGCCCCGAGTTTCGGATCTCCTGAACGGAAAGATCACCAAGTTCAGCCTCGATGCCCTGGTCAACATGCTCGCACCAGTCGGCCTGACATTCGATGTTCGACCGGTGCGCGCGGCCAAGAAGGTCAAAGGCGGCCCCGCGGATCGCTCAACCAGGGCCACGTCGAGCAAGCGCAAAGCGCTCGGTCGGCGCTGACCTGACGGCAGTAACCACCTTGTCGCTGAAAGTCGCTGTTAGGCGGACACTTCGCATGGTGGTTTGGCCGCGAGGCTGGTGGACGGAGGTGACCGACGCGGCCCGATGTGGGCCTATGGCAGTGACGCGGTTTCCTCGAGCCCGGCGCTGTCCGCCTGACATTCAGAGTCCTTGCCGTCCTTGACATTCGGCCCCTCTTCGGCGCCCTTGTCCCGGAACGGCCCCGCCAGCTGACCGCCCACCCAGACGAGCCCGCGGCCCACGGCAACCAGCGCATGGCCGGTGGTGGCTCCGACAGCACCGATAGTGGCGAAGGCCGCGTCGAACACGCTCGGAATGTGGAAGTCCTCCCAGGTCTCTACCTGGTGGTGGCGGGCCTCGGCGAAACGGTCGAGCTCGTCGCGCAGCGCGCAGCGCTGTTTGGCCAGCTCCCGCACCGCCCAGAATCGGAAACCGTCGAGAACCGAAGGCTTCCCGAACCGGTCGAGGACTTCCTTCGCGCTGCCGTAGATGTCGACGTCCTCGCGGAAATGATGGTCGACGAGCTCGCGAGCCTCATCGATCGCGCGCAGCAGCTCCTCCGGTTGCGTCGACTCGATGCGCGCGAGGTGCAGGCGCTGCCACTTGTGCAGCGCTTCCTCCGCGATCACCAGCAGGCTCAGCGTGTCGCCAAGCCGGTTGTCGTTGATCGCATTTCGCAACTTCTCGGCCCGGTGCTGCACACCCACGGTGTGATCGAACGACGCCAGGATGCGCCGGACATGGTTGCGCAGTTGCTCGACGGTGACATTGAGCGCAGGCCCCAGCGCGGCCACCGAGTCCCAGTACGCCTCGGGCAGCGACCCGTACTTTTCCAGCGACTCGACCATCCGCGACAGCGTCAGGTTATTGCCCAGCACGTCGCCGGCACGCTGGGCCCGGGCGACTTCGAGCACGGATTCGACCTTGTCCTCCACGCGCCGGACGGCGTCCTCCACCTGGGCCACCGCGGACGTCAACGCCATCTGCACGGCAATCATCTGTGCCGACAGCATCGCTTCTGGGCCGAGCCCCGCCGGTCGCCACTGCAGGGGCGCGAGGACCTCAGCGCCCGTCGTCAACCGAAAGATGCCGTCGCTGAGGGGAACCAGGTTGCCATCCCGCAACGCTTCGAGGCCGTCACGATGCAGCTGCACGTACTTGCCGGACTCGGCAAGCAGAGCGGCCAGCCCGGCGAGCCCGCTCGCGAGCGAGGAGCCGTCGATCCCGGCGACCCGCATGGCGTGCCCGGCAGTGGCCCGCAGCCGCGCCAGGTAGGACTCGACGGCGGCGGGGTCACCGCCGAGCAGCAACCCCTCGTCGTGGAGGGAGACGACGACCTCGTCGGCCATCTCGGATGTGCTCACGGCATCCCCTATGAATCCGTTGGCTTGCAGGCGAGCAGGCCAAGAGTGAGCAGGTGGTCTGTCGAGTCCGGACGTTACACCCGTGTTTCCGCGCGATCCTTCCGCTTCGCCGCCTGTTGGGCAGGAATTCACCCGGGGACGAGGGGACCTTGTGCTCTGTCCGCATTCCGACTCCGGGCGAAGACTCGGGTACCTGCTTCGAAGAGGAAGTTCCGATCATGTGGACCACTCCATCCGTCATCCCGTTCTCCGTCTGGCGGAAGGTCGCCATGGCCACCTGGCGGCCGCGGAAAGACCCGATCATTTGGGCGACGATGGATATCGAAGCGGCGCGGCTGCTCGAGTACCTGCGCCAGGTCCGGGAGGCGACGGGCCAGCACGTCACCCCCATGGACCTCGTCGGTCGGGCCGCCGGCAAGGTCATCGAAGCGCTGCCGGGCCTTAACGGCCGGGTGGTGCTGGGCGGCTTCCTGCCGTCCCCGACCGTCGACTGCTTCTTCGTGGTATCGCTGCGGACGGACCTGATATCCGGAGCCGCAGCCGCCGGCACCGATCTCTCCGGCACCGTGGTGCGCCGCATCAACGAGAAACCGCCCTGGGCGATCGCCAAGGAACTCGCCGATCACGTCGCACGCATTCGCCACGACGAGGATCCGCAGTTCAAGAAGGGCAAGGCGATGGTCAAGGGGCTGCCGCCGCTGCTCCTTCGCCCGGTGATGGATGCGATGGGCTTTATCACCGAAAGCCTGCAGTTGCCCATTCCCTTCCTCGGGCTGGAAGCCCGCCCGTACGGCTCGATACTCGTGAGCAATGTGGGCACCTACGGCCTCGACACGGCCGCCGCCCCCTGGCCCACGTTCTGCCATGTGCCGCTCGGGATCATGATCGGCGCGGTGAGGGACAAGGTGTTGGCGTTGGGCGGCCAACCCGTCGTGCGCCCGGTGCTGCCGCTGTCGATCGGCCTGGACCACCGGTTCGTCGACGGCTACCAGGCGGCGACGATGGCCGGCATCTTCCGCGCGTACCTGGCCGACCCCGCCGCCTTCGACCGGGTGCCCAGGACCATCCCGCCACGCAAGCGGCAGCCTGCCACCGTGCGGTCCAACGGCAAGAGGCCAGCGACCGCGCCGAGCCGGTCGAAGGCGCAGCGCCACGCTTAAGGGGAGGCCATGATCCCGCCGCATCCGAAGGATGACCCGTTCTACTCGTACACCGGCGACAAGCCGCTGCCGGACATCACGGCGGGAACGGTGCTGAAGACGCGCCACGTTCCGTACCACATCGTGGGTTTGCCAACGCTGCTCGAGACCACGCAGCTGCTCTACCGGTCGACCGGCCAGAGGAACACCCCGACCGTCAATGTCACGTCGGTCATCCGACCGCGGGGGTTGGGACACAAGACGAAGGTGATCTCGTATCAGTCCGCCTACGACTCGCTCAACCAGAACGACGAGCCGTCATATGCGATCTCGGGCGGACGACCCACGCTCGCCGGACTCGTCCCCAACGTCGAGCTGGGCGTCTTCGGCCCGTTCCTCGCCGAGGGGTACACGGTCATCGTCCCCGACACCGAGGGTCAGGCGGCGGACTTCGCCGCGGGTCCCGAGTACGGAATCAACACGCTCGACTCGATCCGGGCCGCGTTCAACTCGTCGGCCATCGACAGCGACGCCAAGGTTGCGATGCTCGGGTATTCCGGCGGTGCGATCGCCACCGAGTGGGCCGCCGAATACGCGAAGACGTACGCACCCGACGTCTACCAGCACCTGATCGGCGCGGCGATCGGCGGCGTGCTCGTCCACCCGGCGCACAACCTGCACTACGTCGAGGGCAGCCAGATGTGGGCCGGTGTCATGCCAATGGCGCTCGTCGGTATCGCGCGCGCGTTCGCAATCGATTTCACGCCGTATCTCAGTGACCGCGGCATCGAGATCTGCAAGGAGCTGCAGAATGCGTCGATCGTCGACGTCCTCGGCCTGAGGTACGCGGGCCTGACGTGGCAGCAGCTGGCCAAGCCCGAGTACCCGACCCCCGAGAGCATCCCGATCTACGTCGAGACGGTCAACAAGCTGATCATGGGCACCGGCGGCACGCCGAAGATCCCGCTGTTCATCGGCCAGGGCGCCGGCGGGGAGCGCGAGGGCACGGCGGGCAACAAGCCGGGCATCGGCGCCGGCGACGGCGTGATGATCGCCGGCGACGTGCGCACGCTCGCCCGCGACTACTGCGCGGCGGGCACGGCGATCCACTACGAGGAGTACGCCGCGCTCAGCCACATCTTGAGCCTCGCGCTGTGGCTGCCGAACTCGATCGCCTGGATCAAGCAGCGCTTCGCCAATGTGCCTGCGCCGCAGAACTGTTCGTCGATCCCGTTGGGCAACCCGATCCCGCCGTTACCGCTTCCGTAGGGGCTCGTCTCGGCCAGGCGTGCCAAAAATGCGATGCGCCAAAGCAAATTGCCTTGCTCGCCGCCCGCCGATCCCCCGCAAATTGAGGGCTGTGCGGCGGGCTGCGGATGTGGAACCATGTGGCAAATGAAGGACGACGATCCCGAAAAGCGGATCCGCGAGCTGGAACAAGAGCTTGCCGACGTCACGCGGACCCCGCCGAGCACGCCCCCGTACACCGGGGGCGCGACGTATACCGAGAATCCCCCGCCGTACACGGGCGGTGGGACGTACACGAGCGGTCCGACATACACGGGCGGCGCGCCGTACGGCTTCGGCACGCCACCGCGGCGCAGAAAGCCCTACCGCTGGTTCCTCGTCCTCATCCTGCTGGCGGTGGTGGTGCCGGCCGTCGTCAGCCTGGTGATGGTCTTCGTCAGGTCGGGTTCAAGCACCTCGATCTCCCGGGGCGGCGGCGCCAAGACGACGTCGAGCGGTCCCACCGCCGTACCCCAGGGCGGCGAGCTGCGACTGAGCGGCACCGGCGAGACCAGGCAGGTCGCCTGCAACGACGGCAGGCTCATCCTGGCCGGCTACAACAGCAAATACGTGGTGACCGGCCACTGCGCGAGCGTCACGGCGGGCGGCTACTACAACAACGTCACCGTCGACAGCGCCGACACCCTCGAGTCCACCGGCTACAGCAACACGGTCATCGACCACGCCTGCAACAACGGCAGCCTGAAGCTGTCGAGCTACGGCATCGAATTCAGCGTCACCGGCCACTGCGCCAGCCTCGCGATCTCCAGCTACAACAACAAGGTCACCGTCGACAGCGTCGACAGCATCACCGTCTCCGGATACTCCAACAATGTCACCTACCACTCGGGCACACCGAAGATCACCGATTCGGGCTACGACAACAACATTCAGCAGGGCTGAATCGGGGAGCCGCTCTGGGGCCCCCGGCTCGATAACGGCGAACGTGGTGGCGGATGTGCTACCGAGTTCGGCGACCACCACATGCCCCCGGGACGGGTGGTTGCGGGGATGAGGTGGCCCGCGAACGTGGTGGCGGATGCGCTACCACATAACAGAGCGATCGCTCTGTTATAGTGTCGGCATGCCGCGCCCCCGCCTGTACGACCAGGACCAGATCCTGGATGCCGTCGAGCGGATCGCCGTGCAGTCGGGGCCGAATGCCGTCACGATCCGCGCGATCAGCGACGCGATCGGCGTGTCCAACGGCGCGGTCTATCACACGTTCGGGTCCCGCGCGGGCCTGGTTGGCCGCGCCTGGCTGCGTGCCGGGCACCGATTCCTCAGTGCGCAAGGTGAATTGATCGACGCCGCACCCCAGGGCGACGCCGTTGCCGCGGTGGTGGCCGCGGCCGAGGCGCCCGCGGTGTTCGCCGAAGAGCATCCGCATTCGTCGCAGTTGTTGCTGACGGTGCGCCGCGACGAGCTCCTGGGCGCCGAAACGCCGCCCGAGATCGCCACCCAAATGCATGACCTGGACCGGCTGCTCGTCGAGACCATGATCCGACTGGCCCGCGCCCTGTGGGACCGCAAGGACGCGGCGGCCGTCGACGTCATCACCATGTGCATCGTCGATCTGCCGACCGCGATTCTGTTGCAACGCAACCGAATCCACGACCACGACGCCCAAAACCGCCTCCAAGCCGCCGTCCGCGCTGTCCTGGCCGTCGGCCCGCCCCCGCCACGGCGCAGAACCAGAGAAGGGAACACGAAATGACACCGACACTGACCTGGGACGACAAGATCGCCGTCGTCGACCTCGGCGACGACGAAAACCGGTTCTCGCCAGGCTTTCTCGACGCCGTCAACGCCCACCTCGACGACGTCAAAACGGCCGGCGCGCAGGGTCTGGTCACCACCGCGGGCGGCAAGTTCTACACGAACGGCCTGGACCTGGACTGGCTCGCCGCCCATGCCGAGCAGGGACAGCCCTACGTCGCCCGCGTGCAGGCCCTGCTGGCGCGCGTGCTGACCTTCCCGATCCCGACCGCCGCCGCCGTCACCGGACACGCGTTCGGCGCCGGGGCCATGCTGGCCATGGCCCACGACGTGCGGGTGATGCGCGCCGACCGCGGCTACTTCTGCTTCCCCGAGGTCGACATCCGCATCCCGTTCACCGACGGCATGGCCGCGCTGATCCAGGCCAAGCTGACCCCCCGTGCAGCGGTGGCGTCGATGACGACCGGGCGGCGGTTCGGCGGCCTCGAGGCGACAGAGTTCGGCATCGTCGACGCCACCGCGGCGGAGGGCGAGGTGACCGCCGCGGCCGCTGATTCGTTGCGCCCGTTGGGGAGCAAGGATCCCGGCACGCTCGGCGCGATCAAGCAGACCATGTTCCGCGCCGCGGCGCGGGCGCTGACCAACACCTGAGAGCTATTCGCCGGAGAATCGCTCCCACGCGGACTGGCGCGTAATGCCCAGGGTGTGGCCGATTTTCGCCCAGGTGATGCCGCGCCGGCGAAGTTCGCGTACCCAGTCGCGCAGGTCGGCCTCCACCCGCCGGGCCACCACGGCGATGCGGGGGATGTGGTCGAGCATCTGCTCGTCGCTCCACGATTCCCAGATCGGCATGCGAAGCTCGTTCGGCTTGTCGCGATACTCGTCGATGATGGCCTGGGACAAATCGATGCATTCGTTGCAGATCTGCACGCCCGGGCCGGCGACCAGCTTGTCGACCTCGGTGTTGGATTTGCCGCAGAACGAACACCACACTTGCGCGGTCTTGTCGGCGGTAGGGCTCATCGCGATTCCTTGGTGTCAGGCTTTCCCTGACAACCGTACGTCGTCAGGATCGGCCCGACAACCCCCGTTGTCTTCTCCGGCCTGAACCGAGCGTCGCCGGGACCCGTCTGCAGGGTGTCGCAGTGACCCAACGACGTTTGGAGACTTGGTGATCGAAAGCGTTCGCCCCCTCGGCGCCGCAGAACGACTTTTCTACCGCTACAGCGAGCGCCACCCGACGCACTTCTTGTTGGTGGCCGAGTTCGACGAAGTGCTCACCGCCGCCCGGCTCAGGCCTGCGCTGGCCGCCGTCCAGCGCCGCCACCCCTTGCTGACGGTGCACGTCGAGGACCGCCCGGGCACCCGCCTCGGTTTCTACCGCGCGCCGGCGGTCGCGCGCATCGAGTTGACCGTGCACCGCAGCGCGGAATTGTCCTGGGACGCGGTCGCGGCCGAGGAGCTCAGCCGAACCTTCGACCGTTCACGGGCGCCGCTGATGCGGGCCTCACTGCTGCAGGGGCCGTCGAGCAGTGCGCTGTTGCTGACCTTCGACCACACCCTCGCGGACGGGATTTCCTCGGTGCTCGTTCTCCACGACATTCTCGCCGCGCTCAACGGCGAGACGCTGTCGAATCTGCCTGTGCCGCAATCACAGGAGCAGTTGACCGCACACGCGCTCGGGGACGCCGAGCCGTTCGACCCCGCCGAGTTGCCCGACGACCCGAGGATGCGAACGCCCACCACCATCCGGCCCTTCGACGGCGCCCTGACCAATGTGCACACGACGGAAATCGCGGCCGTGGACACCGAGCGGTTGGTTCAGCGTTGCCGCGCCGAGTGCACCACGGTGCACTCGGCGATGGTGGTCGCCATGTGCCGGGTGCGGTCCTTCGAGCGCGGCGAAGACTTCGTGCGCGTGCTCAACCCCATCAACTTCCGCGCGCTGATCGGCGCCGGACAGGACTGTGGGCTCTACATCCAGTCGACCTGGACGGGATTGGCGCCGTGGGACGGCGCGCCGTTCTGGGAGCAGGCCCGCGAGATCACCGCGCACCTCGCGGTGGCCCGCTCGGCGCGGGGGATCCGCACGGCGTCGCTCGCCGTGCAGCAGGCGATCACGGTCGACGCCGAAACCGGCCACGCCGAGGACCTCTTCAGCCGGGTGTGCCCGTTCGACATGCTCGTCAGCAACCTAGGTGTGCAGAACCTCGACGGCGCCGGACCGCTGCGGCCCACGGCGGTGTGGGGGCCGCTCGTGCAAGGCCAGACCGACGGCGAGTACGTCACCGGGATCACCACCTACGAGGGTGGGCTGCGGATGGTGACTTGTGGCTACAGCGTGCCGGCCACCTTCTTGAAGAGCGTCGGTGACGCCCTGGCGGCCGCCGTCGACGAGCCGTAAATGTCGGTGGGGCCGGTTACCTTCTTGGCATGAGTAAGGCCAATGCGAGCTCGGCCGGCGGGCTGGGTGGGTTGTTGGGGCTGGCGCTGATCATCTGGATCATCGTCAAGTTGATCTGGTGGATCGCCGGGGCGGCGGCGCTTGTCGGCCTCTTTTTCCTGGTGCGGGCCATCGTGCGAGACGGGCGCCGGCGCGCCGAACTCCGTGCAGCCCATCGGGCCGCGCTCCGCTTCCGCGCCGATCAACAGCACAACTGGGTGCTGCGCGGCGACGACCGCGGCGTCTACGGCGTCGAAGGCGCCAAGCTCATGCACTACCTCTATCCCGAAAGGAGGTCTCTGCAGCGGTTGTTACCATCGCGCGAGTGAGTGACCCCGGTTGGCTGCGGCCCCTTTCACGGCGTGACGCCTTGCGCTGCGCCGTCGCCGCGCCGGCACTGCTGGGGATGGGCGCGCTGATCAACGCCCCCCGCGCGGGGGCCGGCATCGCGGGGATGGGCGTCTTTCTCGACCCGGGCCACAACGCGGTGAACGACGCCTCGATCACCCGGCAGGTGCCCAATGGCCGGGGCGGGACCAAGGAGTGTCAGACGTCGGGCGCCGCGGCCGACGACGGCTACCCGGAGCACGCGTTCACCTGGGCGGTGGTGGGGCTGATCGCCGGTCAGCTCAACCAGATGGGCGTTCGCACCCAGCTGTCCCGCGACAACGACGGGTCCGTTGGACCGTGCGTCGACCAGCGTGCCGCGCTGGCCAACGCGATGCGCCCGGACGCCATCGTGAGCGTCCACGCCGACGGCGGACCGGCGTCGGGCTCGGGATTCCACGTGAACTACTCGAGCCCGCCGTTGAACGACGCCCAAGCCGGACCCTCCCTGCAGCTGGCGCGCGCGATGCGGGACGCGTTGGTGCAGGCGGGTTTCCACCCGTCCACCTACATCGGGTCGGACGGCCTGTATGGGCGCGACGACCTGGCGGGGCTGAACCTGGCCGAGTATCCGGCCGTCCTCGTCGAGCTGGGCAATATGAAGAACGCCGACGAAGCCGCGCGGATGGAAACCCCCGACGGCCGGGCGAGGTACGCCGACGCCGTCACCCGGGGGATCGTCGCGTTCCTGAACGCCAAGGTCGGCTAGGTGCCGGCCAGTACGGTGTCGAGCCAGTCGTAGACGCGCCCCAGCGCGAGGCGTTGGGCGCCGGATTGGCAGTGCGCTTCCGCGCCTTCGGCTGCCGTGAACGCCAAAAGCGTTTTCTCACACGTCAGGTGCTCGAAAAGCAGCTTGGGTTGACCCGGGAAGAAGATGTCCTCGGCGGCGTCGCAGACCAGGGTGGGGCAGCTGATGCGCTCGGCGATGCCATCGGCCAGCGTGTAGTCGAGATAGCAGGCCAGGAAGGCGCGGGGGGTGTTGACGCCCATAACGTATTGGCCGTGGGCGGTCGCCCATCTGATATTCGGGTTGGACGCGATCAACTGCTCGATCATCGCGTCGGCCTCCGGTGCCGATTTGGCCCGGAGTAGGGCCTCGGCGTCCGCGCGTGCCAACGGCATGGGCTCGGTGACAGTGATGCCGAGGTCGTAGGCGCCGTCCATGGCAATGCAGGCGGCCAATCGGTGCTCGAATGCGGCGGCCCGTGGAGCGAGCAGGCCTCCCATGGAGAGACCGAAGAGCGCGGTTCGGGCCGGGTCGATGCCGGGACGCTCAAGGAGCCAGTCGAGCACGGGAGTGACGACGTTCTCCCAGTCGGGACGAAAGACCAGGCCGTCGAGGCGACGGGCCGCGGGCTGCCCTGGCCCGTCGAACGTCAGCACGTGGTAGCCGCGTTCCTGCCCGGCGGCGGCGCCGAACCAGTGCAGCTCCTCGCACGTGCCGTCGAATCCACTGTGCATGATCACCGTTGGGCGCGTGGCGCTTTCGTCGCCGGTTCCGGACGCCCGATAGAAGTAGCCGTGCAACACGGTTCCCTCATAAGGGATCTCAACGGGCTCGATCGGTGGGTCGAAGAGAGTGGCGGCGGTGTGAAAGCACTCGCGGCTTCGGTTGTAGACGTGGTCGATGCGGGGATCATCGGGGTTTCCGTGCAAGTAGAACTCGGCGGACCGATAGTAGTTGTTGGCCCGCATGAGCCCATCGCGGGCGCTGATGCGGTGGCCTGCGGCCAGAGCCTTTTCGGCCTCGGCCGCAACCCAGTCCGCGGTGGCCGACCATTCGTCATACCAGCTGTCGTAATCGCCGGCGGTGATGGCCTGCGCTGTGGTGAGCACCTCGCCGATGTCGGCACCGCCGTACGCGGTGTGGCCCAGGACCCGCAGGGTCTCAAACCAGAACGAGGTGTCCTCGGGAAACAGGAGCGGCTTCATTGCGGATTCCTCAATCAACAGCTAGTAGTCACCGACAATACGACCGGATCGCCCGCTAAAGCAATAATAGTTGCGTTAACATTTGAGCGTGACGGATGTACGGGAGGTACGACGACGCACGGGTGGGCGCAGCGCAAGGGTCGTCGCGGCGGTGCACGGCGCGGTCAATAAGATTGTGGCGCAGGGAAACCCGCGTCAGCTCACGGTTGCCGAGATAGCCGAGCGGGCGGGCGTGAACCCGACCAGCATCTACCGGCGCTGGGGCACCCTTGAGGCGCTCGTCCTCGATGTCGAGGCGGCGCGGCTTCCGCCGCTTCCCGACACGGGAACACTGCGCGGCGACTTGCTCGCCTTCGCCGCCCGTGCGGCCGGCGACGTCGCCCGCCCCGGGGGGTTGGCTTTCCTGCAGGCCGTGCTCGCCGTCGGTGAGCAAGGCCAACCTTCGCGTAGCGCCGCGCTGCGTGCGCGTGGTGCACGGATCCAGGCGATGCTTGACCGCGGTGGCGAACGCGGCGAGGCCGCCCTCGACCAGACCGATGTCTACGACTGCATCTTGGCGCCGATTTACTTCCGAACGATCTTCGGTATCGGCGGGATCACCGAGGCGCGCCTCGCCGCCTATGTCGATCGCGCGCTCGCCCGGCCGCCCAAAGGTCATGGCGCGTCGAGGAATTGATTCACCGCGTCGACGAACTCCGCAGGGCACTCCCGCACGAGCCAGTGACCGCACCGCTCGAACACCCGCACGTCCCCGTTCGCGACGAGCTGCGCGGCCCTAATCGAATCCGCGACGGGCACCAGCCTGTCGTCACGCCCTGCGATGAACAGCGTCTTGGCGCCGATCCTTGGCAGCCGGGACACCAGCGACAGGCCCTCGGACCCCGCGCTGAAGGCCCAGCGCTGTGTGCCCGCGAACGCTTCGCCCGCATGCGGGCGCTTGCCGCTGACGATGACCGCGTCGACCAGCTCGTCGGTCAGCGCCGAGGCATTCTGCATGCCGAGGCCGGCGCGCAGTTGCATGCGAAGGAGCTTGCGGCCCAGGCTCACCGACAACCAGTCCATGCGGTTCGCCAGTCGCGGCCGGTTGGCCAACCACTTCGCGGTGCGCAGGAACTTGAACGTCTCGGTGATACCGCCGGGATTGATCGCGACGATGCGGCGCACCACCTCGGGGTGGCTGATGGCCACTTCGAGCGTGATCCATCCGCCGAGCGACAGCCCCCCGAGATCGACCCGGTCGAAGCCGTAGCCCCCAATGAGAGCGTCGACCCAGTCGGCGTACCACGGGATGGAGAAGTCTGACTCGGGGAAGTCGGTTTCGCCGTACCCGGGAAGGTCGGGAGCGATCACCCGCCGGCGCTGCCCCAGGGCCACCAGCGCGGACCCGAACGTGACGAGCGCCGAGTCGACCCCACCACCGTGCAGCAGGAACAGCGGGGTGGCGTCGTTGCGAGGGTCAACCTCGTACACCCGGGTGCGGACGCCGCGCACGACGACGTCACGGCTGTCCACCCCGCCCGGGACCGGCAAGGTCTTCACTGCGTTGCGTGTTGCGCCGACGAGGCGAGCGGCTCCGCGGCCTGGCTGTGGTGCAGCCACACGAACTCGTGTATTCCTGACAGCCGCAACAGCATCCGCGACACGAGCGGCCACGCTCGCATCGCCTCGGGCCCGGAAATCAGTTCGGGCCGCTCGAGCGCATAGGTGCGCCCCTTCCAGGCGAGCGTGCCGGTCCCCGCGGACATCAGGTTGCGGTACCAGTCGGTCTGCCGGCCATAACCCAGCGGCAACAGGAAGCCGTCACCGTACGCGGCCGTGCCCAGCGACGTCTGGTAGACGCGCCCGCTACGGCGCCCGACGTGGGTCAGCAGCCCCCACGACGAGCGTTTCGTTCCCGAAATCTTGCGGGTCATCCCGTTATACGTCGTCAAAAACGTCTTGAACCAGCCGCGGTTGAACAAAATGCCACGGTTGCGCCTGATGATTCTCGGCAACACCACCAGCCAGCCGAGAACCGCGAGCACCAGCAGCAGCCCAGCCAGTCGCTTGCCCATGACCACCTCCCTCGGCACCCAGTTGACCGCCGGCACCGGGTGGTCCGCCAGGGACGAAAGTCATCGGCTCAGCTGCCGAAGCCCCCACCGGGAGCCGACGCCGGCGCTGCGCCGTTCCCGCCGAGGTGGCTGGCCGCGAAGGCCGCGCCCTTGTCGATCATCTGGCCGTCGGAGGCGTAGGTGTTGTGCGCGGCGAAGTTCATGCCGTCGGAGCACACCGGGTCCTCGGGGGCGCAGACCTTGATGGTCTTGGGCTGATACAGCGGGCCGATGGCGACCGGGGGCTCGTTGAGGAAGTTCATCGCGCGGACGTTGGGCATGCCGAAGAGCACGACCGAGGACACGTGGTCGGCGACCGAGGGGTCCATGGGCTTGGGCACGGTGTTGGGGTCGACGCCGTCGGGCACGGCGGCGGAGGTGACGAAGCCCATCACGGCCGCGCCCTGGGAGTAGCCGCTGAGCACCATTTTGGTGTTGGGGCAGTCGTGGGCCATGGACACGACGTGGGCGCCGGCGTCGCGGATGCCGTCGAGGCCGGTGTCCCAGTCGTTGCTGGCGGGGTAGTTGACCGGGTAGACGTCGAGCGACTTGCCGCCGATGCGCGAGCGCAGGTCGTCGACGAACGCCTGCCCCGTGGCGCCGACGCCGGGGGGCTCACCGGTGCCGCGGGCGTAAACCACTTGCACGTCCGGGCATTGGGCGGAGGCGAAGGGGAGGGCAGGCGCGAGGACCGAGGCGCTGAGACCGGACGCCGCGACGACTGCAGAAACAACGAAACGGGTGATGTGACGTGCGATCATGACGGCAAATTTGCCCGCGGGAGCGTGTCCCAAACCTGTGAAATTGCTTGGGGTTTCGGGCCTGGCTCGGCTCGCGCCACGAAACGACGAACCGCCGGTACCGCGCGCTAAATCAGCTGGGCAACGGTGGTGACGACGATGAGCACCAGCACGGCCGTACCGATGACGTACACCGAGCGGCGGGGGTTTATCCGCGCCGGGAGGGGCCGTCGCTGCAGCGTGCGCTGGCGCTGCAGCGCGATCAGGTATGTGCCCAACGCCACGGCGGCGGCCAGATAGGCGGGCAGCAACTGCAGCGGGCCGGCGGGGCCGTGCAGGTTCCGGATCATCAGCAGCGCGCCGTTGCCCAGGAACGCGAACGACGTTCGCGTCCAGGCCAGGACCGTCCGATCCTCGGTCTGGCCGGGCGGCCGCCGATAATCGCTCAACCCATGACCGCCTTGGCGATCACCAGCCCGAGCGCGACCAGCCCGACCACGCTGAGACCCACCGCGAGGTAGGCCGGCGTGGGATGGCGCGGCAGGGGATCGCCGCGCCGCATCGCGCGGTCCGCCTGCTGCCAGCGCAGCAGCCCCATCCCGCTGGTGAGGGTGGCCAGCGCCGCGAGCCCGATCCCGAGCGCGCGCCGCGCGCCGGGGACGGCCAGCTCCGGAACCAGCTGCACCAGGGCGACCGCCGCGGCGAGCAACCCCAGCGCGGTGCGCTGCCACGCCAGGAACGTGCGCTCATTGGCGAGGGTGAAGCGGTAGTCGGGTTCGCGCTCGTCGTGCCCGGTGGCGGTGTCGTCGGCCACGGCGTACCTCGCAGGGCTTGTGGGGTCAAGCGTTTGGACGCCGCAGATTCTAATCGCAGCAAGGCATGATGAGGCGTGTGGTCAAGGCGCTGTTGTTCGACGTGCAGGGCACGGCGACGGATTTCCATTCGACCGTGTGCGACGAGGCGGCGCGGATCAGTGCGGGGCGGCACCCGGGCGCCGATTGGCCCGGGCTGGTGCGCCGTTGGCGCGCAGGCTACTTCGCGGCGCTGCAGGGCGGGCAGGGGAGCGGCTGGGTTTCGGTGCACTCGGTGTATCGCCGCGCGCTCGACACCGCCCTAGACGGCTGCGGCATCGCGGGATTCACCGACGCCGAACGCGACGAGCTCACGCTGGCCTGGCAGCGGCTGAGGCCGTGGCCCGACGTGGTGCCCGGGCTGACGCGGTTGAAGAGCCGGTACACGCTGGCCACCCTGTCGAACGCCGACGCGTCGGCGGTGATCAACATCTCCAAGCGCGCGGGCCTGCCCTGGGACGCGATCTTCGCCGCCGAGATGGCCGGGGTGTTCAAGCCCGACCCGGCGATCTATCGCCTGGCCGCGACCTACCTCGGCTTGGACCCCCGCGACATCATGATGGTGGCCAGCCACAAATACGACATCCGTGCGGCGGGCCGGCTGGGGTTTGCGACGGCCTTCGTCGCGCGGCCGCTGGAGTTCGGGGCCGACGGCGACGCCGACGTGGCCTACTCCGACGACTTCGACGTCAACGCGTCCGACTTCCTCGACCTAGCAGCCCAACTGGGCTGCTAGCGGTGGGCCGCTGCGGCCGTGCTATGCCGAAGTCAGTGCGGGGTCCGGCTTTTCCGACGACATCGACAGGAAGCCGCGCACGCAGCGGGCGGCCAGCAGCCAGTTCGCCGGCTTCTTCATGTCCAGCCCGCCCAGCAGCTGCTTGATCATGGTCAGCGTGTCGAAGTAGATGCGTTCGCAGACAAGGGTTTCGGCGTCGTCAAAGACGAAGTAGGCGGTCATGCGGACGCGGAACCGGCTGCCCGTCGGCGGAACCTTGCCGAGATACCCGCGGTGGGTGCCCATCAGCCAGAACTCCACGATCACCGCGTCGGCGCTGTGCCGCAGCGCGATGATCTCGTGATCCTGGTCGGGGAACGCGGTCCGGGTGTAGACGTAGTAGCCGCGCACCGCCTCGTCGCCGTCGTGGACGACCATCTGCGGGATCAGCTCGTAGCGCGGATGCGGGAAGGTCGCCAACACGTCGTCCCAGTCCTGGCGGACCTCGTCGTGGAAGTGGTCGAGCACGAGCTTCTCGCGGGCGGCGAGCACCTCGGGAGCGGGAAAGGCGGGAATGGTCACGCTGGCCAGCGTATGGTCCGGCGAGCAGACGCAAAAGCCCGCGACACGCCGGGGCGCAGGGGGCTTTTGTGACTGCTCGCGAGAGGTCAGCTCGGGGGAGTCCAGGCGACCGGCAGCCGCTTGATGCCGTGAATGAACTGCGACAGCAGCATCGCGGGTTCCTCGACCGCGACGATGTCGGGGATCTCGCGCCGCAGTTCGTCGAAGACGACCCGGATCTCGCGGCGGGCCAGGTTGGCGCCCAGGCAGAAATGCGCGCCGCCGCCGCCGAAACCGAGATGCGGATTCGGGTCGCGGCCGACGTCGAACATCCAGGGATTGGCGAACTTTGACTCGTCCCGGTTGGCCGAGTTGTACCACAGCGCGGCCTTGTCGCCGGCCGCCATCTTGACGCCGCTCAGCTCGACGTCGCGGGTCAGGGTGCGTCGCATGTAGACGACGGGCGAGGCCCACCGCACGATCTCCTCGACCGCGGTGGGAGCCAGGCCGTCGTAGTCGGCCCACCACCTCTCCCGCTGGTCGGGGTAGCGCGACAGGGCCAGCACGCCGTGGCTGATCGCGTTGCGCGTGGTCTCGTTGCCGGCGACCACCAGCAGGATGAAGAACGACGCGATCTCCTGCGACGTCAGCCGCTCGCCGTCGACCTCGGCCTCCACCAGGCTGGTGGTCAGGTCGTCGTGGTGGTTGACGCGGCGATCCTCGGCCAGCGCGGTGGCGTAGGCGCCGATGTCCATCGAAACCCGGGTGAACTCCTCGAAATCGGTTGACAGGTCGGGGTCGCCGAACCCGAGAATCACGTTGGTCCAATGGAATACGCGCTGGTGATCGTCCTCGGGAATCCCCATCATGTCGCAGATGATCTGCAACGGCAGCGGCCCGGCGAGCTCGCTGACCAGGTCGGCCTCGCCGCCCGGATGATCGGCGATCAGCGACGCCACCAGCCGCCGCGCCCGCTCGCGCACCGACGCCTCGATGCGCGCCACCACCTTCGGGGTGAACGCCCGGCTGACGATCGAGCGCAGCCGCTGGTGTCGCGGATCGTCCATCACGATCATCGAACCGAAGTACTCGGCCAACTCCGGCATCTGGTCGCCGATCGTGATGCCGCCCGCGGAGCTGAAGACGTCCGGGTGCCGGCTCGCGTAGTGCACGTCGTCCAGCTTGGTCAGCGCCCAATACCCGGGGCCGGCCTCGAAGCCCTCGTATTCGATGGCCGGCCAGAACGAGATCGGCGCCTGGCGGCGCAGGGTGGCGAAAGCGCCGTCGCGGTAGTCGTCGTCGCGCCCCCAGAACTCCAGCGACTCGAGATGAATGTCGGAAAGCGGCACCTCGGGCGGTGGCGCACCGTTGACTCGCGTCGCGATACCGGTCGTGAGTGGCACGGAAATTCCTCTCAGTGGGTGCAGACGGTCCTGGCCGGCGCCCCCACCGTTGCCGTCGCATCGCTCACGACGTTGCCGTCCATCAGGATCTTGCAGTTGATCGGCCCGGGCCCTTGCGCACTTAGCACGAACACCTCGCCCCCGAAGCCGGTGAACTGCGTCGACCACGGCAGCTTCGCGTTCACCGCGCGCTGCTGGCCGCCGTTGGTTTGATACGAGATGTACTCCGCGACGCCGGGTCCGCTCACCTCGTAGCGGACTTGGGGGTTCTCGTTCGCGCTCGCCACGCCGCCGCAGCTGTTGGCGAGCCCGATGCCGACGGCGAACAGGATCGCGGGCCCGCGCAGATGACTGGTCATGGTTTCACATCGTGTCACCACGAACATCGCCTGGTCTATAGGGTGAACGCGGGTGAACCGGGGGCTGAAGGTCAGGAAGGTGTGTATGTCGGAACACGGCTCAAAGCGCGTGGTGGTCTGGGGCACCGGCTTCGTCGGCAAGATGGTGATCGCCGAGATCGTCAAGCATCCGCTGTTCGAGTTGGTCGGTGTCGGCGTGAGCAACCCCGACAAGGTCGGCCGCGACGTCGCCGACATCTGCGGGCTGCCCGAACCGACCGGCATCATCGCCACCGACGACGTCGACGCGCTGATCGCCCTCAAGCCCGACGCGCTGGTGCACTACGGTCCGACGGCGATGCACGCCAAGGACAACATCGCGCTGATCACCCGCTTCCTGCGGGCCGGCATCGACGTGTGCTCGACGGCGATGACGCCGTGGGTGTGGCCGACGATGCACCTCAACCCGCCGAGCTGGATCGAGCCCATCACCGAGGCGTGCGAGCTGGGCGAGTCGTCGTGCTTCACCACCGGCATCGACCCCGGCTTCGCCAACGACCTGTTCCCCATGACGCTGATGGGCCTGTGCTCGGAGGTGCGCCGGGTCCGGGCCTCGGAGCTGTTGGACTACACGAACTACGAGGGCGACTACGAAGTCGAGATGGGCATCGGGCGCGAGCCCGAATACAGCCCGCTGCTCGAAGACTCCAACATGTTGATCTTCGCGTGGGGCGCCACAGTCCCGATGATCGCGCACGCCGCCGGCATCATGCTCGACGAGATCACCACCACGTGGGACAAGTGGGTGACCCCGACGGAGCGCACGACGGTCAAGGGCGTCATCAAGGCCGGGCACGTCGCCGCCGTGCGGTTCACCATCAACGGAATCTACAAGGGGGAGACGCGAATTCAGCTCGAGCACGTCAACCGTATCGGGCTCGACGCCGCCCCGGACTGGCCGTCGGGCCACGACAACGACGTCTACCGGGTGGACATCGAGGGCACCCCGAGCATCTTTCAGGAGACCGCGTTCCGGTTCACCGACGGCTCGGGCCGCGACGCGGCCACCGCCGGGTGCCTGGCGACGGGGATGCGGGCCCTCAACGCGGTGCCGGCCGTCAACGACCTGCGTCCGGGCTGGGTCACCCCGCTGGACCTGCCGCTGATCGCCGGGGTGGGCGCCATTCGCTGAGCGCGCCCGCGGCCCTGGAGTCGCACAGCTCACGCATAGCGGACGCTTTGAATGGCTATAGGAATCAGCGACACAATACCCAGTGCCGCTGAATATGGGGATGGATAGATGGCCGTCAGAGCAAGACCGGCGCTGGGTTTGTCGATAGGTTCCACCAACCTGGCGGCCGTGACCGCAGATCTCGCACTCGTCCGCAAGCCTGTCCTCACGCTGTATCGCCAGCGCGGGCCCGAGGTCGGCGTGCCCTCGGAGAACCCGCGGCTTGATGAGCCCGGCCTGGTCGTCACCGATTTCGTGGATAGGGTCGGCGACTCGGTGGGCATCGTGGCCGCCGACGGCTCGGTGCACCGCAGCGGCGCGCTGATCGCCGACGCCCTGCGCGCCCTGGCCTACGCCGCCACCGGCGGGCGCCCGTTGCCCGAGAGCGTCGCGGTGACCTACCCGGCGCACTGGTCAGCCAAGTCGGTGGACGCCCTGCGCGGTGCGCTGCGTGGGGTGGTCGAATGGTCCGATCTTGCCCGGCCGCCGGTGCTGATTTCCGACGCGGCGGCGACGCTGACGGCGGTGCGGACCAGTCCGGGCATTCCCGGGCGCGGAACGGTGGCCGTATGCGATTTCGGCGGCAGCGGCACCAGCATCACGTTGATGGACGCCGCCGGCGACCAGCCGATCGCGCCGACCGTGCGGCATCACGACTTCTGCGGCGACATGATCGACCAGGCGTTGTTGACCGCCGTCATGGCCAACATGCCGAGCACGGGCGCGTTCGACCCCTCGGGTACCTCGGCGATCGGCTCGCTGAGCCGGCTGCGAACCGGGTGCCGCGGCGCCAAGGAGCAGCTCTCGTCAAACACCGTGGCCACGCTGTCCGACGTCCGGCTCACCCGCGACGAGCTCGACGACGCGATCCGCGACTCGCTGAACAACTTCGTCGCGCTGCTGGATGAGTCCTTGCGGCGCAATGGCATTCGCGATCTCGTCGCGGTGGTCTCGGTGGGCGGTGGCGCGAACATCCCGGCGGTCACCACCCGGCTGTCCGGACACCTCCGCGTCCCGGTCGTCACGACGCCCCGACCGCAATTGGCGGCCGCCACGGGCGCCGCCTTGCGCGCGGAGCGCCGTCCCGACGACAACGGCCCGACCGCGCAGGCCCCGGCGGCAACGGCAACGGCAACGGCGACAGCGGCGGCCGCGGCTTGGGCGCCGGCGGCGGTGTCCGGCGGGATGCCCGCCCGGGCCTGGGCGCAGGACGGCGCCGGCTCGAGCGCCATGCCCACTGCCGCGCGCCCCTGGCCTAAAACCGCCGCCGGTGCCGCGGTGAAGGTCGAGGAGCCCGAACCCGCCGCGCCGGCACCCAAGAAGTCGGTGATTCCCTGGCGCCGGCTGCCGCTGATCCTGGTCCTCGGCGCCCTGGCGGTGATGGTGCTCGCCGGCGTCGCCCTGGCGATCGGGTTGGGCTCGAATAACCAGGTGATGACCAATCCGGGCGCAAGCACGACTCCCGCCTCGCCGGCGCCCCCGACGAGCACCACCAGTTCTCCGCCCCCGCCGCCGACCCAGCAGCCACCGCCGCCCTCAAGCCCGGACACCACCCCGGCACCGGCGCCGGATACGCCGACCGCCGCCGCTCCACCTGCGGTTCAAGACGTCCCGGCGGCGCCTGCGCCGCCGCCCCCGCGGGCCGCGATTCCGCGCATCCGAATCCCCGAGATCCCGCCGCTGCCTCCAATACCGGGGCTCAACGCGCCGATCCCCGGTTTCCCGGAAATCCCCACCCTGATCAGCCAGATCGCCCCGCGCGCCCACTGAATTGGATTTCAGCTCAGCCCTTTTCGCCCTTGTTCTCCGCGGCCGCGGCCTTCCTCAGCTCCTCGTTGAGAGCCTTGTCCTTCTCGATCTGCTCTTTGCGGGCCTCATCGTCCCTGCCTTCGTCGCCCTCGTCCGAGTCGCGCCCATCAGGAACGTTGTGTTGGGGGTTGCCGCCCTCGTCCAGCCAATCGTTGACCGCCGTGCCGGACACCATGCCGCCGGATCCGGGCAGCACCACGGTCGGCTCGTCCTTATAGGCCTTCATCATCTCGGCGGCCTGTTGCTTGTGCTCTTCCTGGACCTCGGGCTTTTCGGTTAACTTCTGGTCCTCTTCCTGGCCAGCCTCTTTGTCGTCCTGCACGCTCATGCACCTACCCCCTTTGGAGTCGCAGTTCCGACCATGCGGCGGGTACCCGCTGTTGCACTGTGTCGAAACTCTCGTCAGCCCGAGCGGCGGCTCTTGACCAGCACCACCGACGCGAGCGGAATCCGCATCGGCTCTGGCGCGCTTGACAAACGTCCGGCGACCGCGGACTCCAGCCGGTCGACGAACTGGGCCGCCCGCGGGTCGCCGGCGCCGCCGTCCAGCCCGCAAGCCAGGGCCGCGAACACCGCGGACCGCGCGAACGCCGCCCACCGCGCTCCGAAAGCGTTTGCGTCGTCGTCAATTTGGTAGCGGGCCCAGAACCGGTCCTCGGCGTTGAACATCTCGAGGTGCTCGATGGTCAAGCCCTCGAACCGCCCGCTCGGGGCGAACGGGGCCCGAAAGTCCTTCTCGCTGCGGCCAAACGTGGGGATGGCCATGCGCCGAAGCTCGTCCTCGCCGAGCAGGCCGTCGCGCGCCTGATCGGCCAGCGCCGCCACGATCGCGTCGAGCAGCGTCTTGAAGCCCGGCTTGCCGTCGTCGTCGACGCCCAGCGTGAGCACCACCAACCGCCCCTCGGGCGCCAACTCGCGCCCGCGGAACGCCACGAAGTCGTGCCAGTCCTTGGCCGCCTGCTGGGTGTAGGCGGCGCGGGCCGCCTCGTCGGTGCTGTAGGCGGCGTGCACGTGGTCGTGGAGCTCGTGGGGGATCCGGCTCACCCACTGCGTGGCCCACGACGTCCAGCCGAGGTTGACCGTCTTGGACGGCACGATCTGTCCGTAGAAGGACCGGCCGATCGCCGAGGCGAAACTCGTTGTGTCCGTGTGCAAGTAGCTGTCCGGGTCGTCGGCCAGGGTTTGGAAAAGCGCGGTGAAGTCGTTTCCGGGAACATCGGTGTGCGCCACCAGGATCGCGTGGTCGGAGCGGGTGCGCCGGCGCAGCACCGCGATGGCCGCCGACAGCGGCTTCAGCGAGTTGTGCCCGTCGGCGGCGCCGTAGTCGGCGATGACGATCGGCTGCGGGGCCGCCGGGAGCGGCACCTGCTCCGCGGCCCGCTCGAACAACGCGATGGCGTGCGCCAGGCCGGCGGCCTGCAGCCGCGACGACTGGGTGTAGGTGGCGCTGTCCGTCGGCTCGGGCCGGACCACGATGCTCGATTCGGGCAGACGGGGTTCCGGCCGCATGCACCAACGATAGTCAGTCGGTCTCCGGGTAGCGCACGCCGGTGAGCTGCTCGGACAGCTCCCACAGCCGCCGGCAGTCGTCCTGGTTGCGGGCATTCGCAGGGACCCTGGCCTGCCGGACCCCTCCGCCGGCCAGCTCCTGGAACCCGCGGGGGCCGTAGAACGCGCCGCCCTCGGCGTGCGGCGCGGCGGCCGCGTACAGCGCGGGCAGGATGCCCTCGTCGATCTCTTGCCACAAGAACGGGGTGAAACGCCACGACGCCCGGTACAACCGCTCCATCAGCGCGGGCTGTTCGCGGCCGTGCGAGGGCCCGGCGATCTGCAGGTTGGTCTTGGTCAGGCCGGGGTGCGCGGCGTTGGAGACGATGCCCCAGCCGCCCGCGCGGCTGCGCCGGTCCAGCTCGAGGGCGAACATCAACACCGCCAGCTTGGACTGGCCGTAGGCCGACATCGCCGCGTAGGACTTCTCGAAGTTGGGGTCGTCGAAATGGATCTTGCCGCTCTGGCGCGCGGCCAGGCTGCTCAGCGAGACGACGCGCGCCTTGTCGGCGGCGCGCAGCAGCGGCAGCACGTGCCCGGTCAGCGCGAAGTGCCCGAGATGGTTGCTGCCGAACTGCAATTCGAAACCGTCGGCGGTGGTGTCGCGTTCCGGTGGCGTCATGACGCCGGCGTTGTTGATCAGGATGTCGATCGGGCGGCCCTCGGCGTTGAGTTGTTCGCCCAGGGCGGCGACCGAGGCCAGCGACGACAGGTCCAGCGGCTTGATGGTCAGCTTCGCGTCGGGGACCGTGGCGCGGATCTCCTCGATCGCCTTTTCCCCTTTGGCGCGGTTGCGGATCGCCATGACGACGTCGGCGCCGGCGGCCGACAGGCGCCGGGCCAGCCCGAAGCCCAGCCCGCTGTTGGCGCCGGTGATGATCGCCAGCTTGCCTGACAGGTCGGGCACCGTGGCGACGAGATCGTTGGCCATGCGTTCAACTCCTTTCCTGAGCGCCCCGTCATAGTGTGCTCTTTGTCTCGGCTCGTCGACAGTGTCGTCCCCGACGCGGAGGTGACACACTGCCTGGATGAACAGCAGGCGGCTCGCCAAGGTTTCGCTGGCCGCCGCCGTCGTGCTGATGATCGTGTCGGTGGGCGGCTTCATCGTCGCCCTGGTACTCAACGCGTTCTTCCTGGACAAGTACAACGCCTACGGCGAGGTGCCGATCCCGGGAACCGGCAGGGTCTACCTGCCGGCCGGCGAGGTCACCGTCAGCCTGCACACCGTCATCATCGGCAGTCCCAACGGGGGGCTGCCGGTGCCGCCGCTGGGCGTCACGATCGCGCCGCCCGAGGGGGTGGCGCAGCCCGCGCTGAACGAAAGCATCGGCAGCACAACGACGGTCAACAACGACGCGCACGTGCGGGTGTGGGTGGCTCAGATTCCGGTCAGCGGCAACTACGACATCACCACCGACGGCCAGGTCAACGGATACATCAATCCGCGACTGGCCTTCGGCCGCAGGAGTTCCTACGGCTTTCTGGTGTGGTTGTTCGTCGGGCTGTTCGTGGTGGGGCTGGCCGGATCGATCATGTCCGGAATGTGGCTGGGTCGCACGCGGCGGCGGGCCGTGGTGGCGGCCAGCCCGTACCACCCGCCCGCCGTGGCGCCTGTGGAGCCCAGTGACGAGGGGGTGCGCCTCGAACGGCTCAAAACCCTTGCCGCGCTGCGGGATTCCGGCGCGCTGACCGCCGAGGAGTTCGAGGCCGAGAAGCGCCGGATCCTCGAGGGGCATTAGGGCCTTTGTCGTCCGCGAGCGTAACCTGGCCGCGCATGTGGCGGCCGAATTTCGCAGGGTGGTTACGCTCGCGGCACCCAGAAGGCCGTGCCACGAAACCCTAGGATGTCGGTTCCCGTCGCGCTACGATCTGCACGGGCAGATGGTTGGGAGTTCGCTCATGTCGCACGTGACAACAACGCCGCACGCGGTGGAGGCTGCGGCCGGGGATTTGGCCTCGGTCGGTTCGTCGATCAACACGGCCAACGCGAACGCGGCGGCCGGCACCGCTGAAGTGGACGCCCCGGGCGGCGACGCGGTGTCGGCGTACGTATCGGCGCTGTTCGCCGCGCACGCCGAGTCCTATCAGGCCGCCGGCATTCAGGCGAACTACTTTCACGACATGTTTGTACAGGTCCTGCGGGCGAGCGCGGGAACCTACGGCAATGCCGAGACCGCGAACGCGTCGCACCTGGGCAGCGGCGCGGGTACCGCCCAGCATGGGGGCATGGCCGCGCCGGTGCCCAGCGGCGGCGTCAGCATGTCCAGCGGCAACCTGGCGGGCGGCGGGCTCGGCCCATCCGGCGCGGACGCCCACCCGGCCGCGCCCGGTGGTCCGCAAGGCGTCACGGCCGGCGGCGGCGCCAGCGGTGATGGCGGCGCAGCCGTGGGCGCGACCAATGGCGGGGGCGTCGCCGGTCCGGGCCTTGCCGCGGCCGCCGCCGTCCCAGCCGCTTGGGCACCGGTGGCGCCGGCGGCGCCGACTGGGCCAGTGATGCCGCACTTTGCCACGCCGCCGGCCGCGCCCCCCGTCGTCGCGGGTGGCTACCCGGCAGCGGCGGGGCTGGGCGTGCCTGCCGCGGTCGGCCTTGGCGGCGATCCGGCCGCGATCGGCGGCTTCGCTGAACCGGTGGTACCCGCGGCCTCCGCCGTGGCCGCCTCCCCGGCGGCCCCGCCGCCGATACCGACGGCCCCCAAGGGCCAGCCGCTGCATCAGGGCAACCCGGCGCAATCCGGCGATGCGTCCCACCCGGCCGATATTCCCCACGACAAGGCGGCGGTGCCCCTTCCCCTGCTCAGGCTTCGCATACCGAGGGGGTTACGCCGCGGCATGCGGTCCGGGCTTCGAGACAAAGAGGAATGGCGCGAGGAACTCCGCGAGGCTGCCAAGAGCAAGCCGTGGGGACGCGAGGAACTGCTGGGCGCTCTGGGCCTTCGACCGCCCGGAAACGCATAGCCGTTCGCCGGCAACACCTTTCAGTGCCCCCGGGCGACCCACTCCTCGTAGTGGACGATCTCGTCGCCGACGGTGGTGCTGTCGCCGTGACCGGTATGCACGACGGTGTCGCCGGGCAACGTGCCCAGCCGCTCGGAGATGGACCGCAAAATCGTCGGGAAGTCCGAGTAGGAGCGTCCCGTCGCGCCGGGACCGCCGGCGAACAGGGTGTCGCCGCTGAACACGACGCCCAGGTCATGCACGTACCAGCACACCGATCCGGGGGAGTGGCCCGGGGTGTGCAGCGCCGTCAGCTCGGTTCCGCCGACACTCAACCTCTCACCGTCGGACACGCTGCGAAAATCTTTGTCCGGGTGGGTCATTCGCCACAGCACCTCGTCGGCGGGATGTAGCAGCACCGGCGCGTCGAGTGTCCTACCCAGTTCGGGGGCCACCGTGACGTGGTCGTTGTGCCCGTGCGTGCACACCACCGCCACCACGTGGCGGCCGCCGACGGCCTCGACGATCGGCGCCGCGTCATGAGCGGCGTCGAAGACCACGACGTTCGAATTGTCACCGATGAGCCAGATGTTGTTGTCGACTTCCCAACTGCCGCCGTCCAGTTCGAACGTGCCGTGCGTGATCACCCGGTCGATCGTGACCATTACAGGATCACCACCGAACGCAGTACCTTGCCGCCGTGCATCCGGTGGAACGCCTCCTCGACGTCGCCGAGGCCGATGCGCTCGGAGACGAACTTGTCCAGCGGGAGCCGGCCCTGCAGGTACAGGTCGACCAGGGTGGGAAAGTCGCGTTCGGGCAGGCAGTCGCCGTACCACGACGACTTCAGCGACCCGCCGTGGCTGAAGAAGTCCAGCAGCGGCATGTCCAGTCGCATGTCGGGCGTCGGAACCCCAACCAGCACAACGGTTCCGGCGAGGTCACGGGCGTAGAACGCCTGCTTCCACGTTTCCGGCCGGCCCACCGCGTCGATCGCCACGTTGACCCCGAAGCCGTCGGTGAGGTCCTGGATGGTCTTGACGACGTCGAACTCGCGGGCGTTGATGGTGTGGGTGGCGCCGAACTTGCGGGCCAGGTCCAGCTTGGTGTTGTCGGTGTCGACGGCGATGATCTGCCGGGCCCCGACCAGCGCGGCCCCCGCGATCGCGGCGTCGCCCACGCCGCCGCAGCCGATCACGGCGACGGTGTCGTCGCGGGTGATGCCGCCGGTGTTGATCGCCGCGCCCAGCCCGGCCATCACGCCGCAGCCCAGCAGCCCGGCGACCGCCGGGTCGGCCTGTCGGTCGACCTTGGTGCACTGGCCCGCGGCCACCAGCGTCTTGTCGCAGAACGCGCCGATGCCCAGCGCCGGCGTCAGCTCGGTGCCGTCGGTCAGCGTCATCTTCTGTTCGGCGTTGAGGCTGCTGAAGCAGTACTGCGGCCGGCCGCGCCTGCAGGCCCGGCACTGCCCGCACACCGCGCGCCAGTTCAGGATCACGAAGTCGCCCGGCTCCACCGCCGTCACGCCCGGCCCGACCGCCTCGACGGTGCCGGCGGCCTCGTGGCCGAGGAGGAACGGGTACTCGTCGTTGATGCCGCCCTCGCGGTAGGTCAGGTCGGTGTGGCACACCCCGCAGGCGATGATGTCGACCACCGCTTCGCCGGGCCCGGGGTCCGGGACGACGATGTCGACCAGCTCGACCGGTTCGCCCTTCTTGCGTGAAATCACTCCGCGCACTGTCTGACTCATGGCCTCCAACCTACTGGCGGCCTGGCGCTCTGGTCGCATCGAGTCTGCGCTGAGATCGCCCAACTCGGCGAAATGGACGCGCTGAGCGCAGTCTCGGTGTGAAGGAAGGCGGTGTAGCGTCTGCAGAGCGTGACGGCACCTGAGACCACCTCGGAAACCACCGAAGATTTCGCGGGGCGAATGGTTGCGGCCATCGACGGCGCGAGCCTGACGCTCCTGCTGAGCATCGGGCATCAGACCGGCCTGCTGGACACGATGGCCGGCCTGCCGCCCGCCACCAGCGCGCAGATCGCCGGGGCCGCCGGCCTCAACGAACGCTACGTCCGGGAGTGGCTGGGCGGCATGACGACCGGGCACGTCATCGACTACGACGCCGACGCCGGCACCTACTCGTTGCCCGCGCACCGGGCCGGCGTGCTGACCCGCGCGGCCGGGCCGGACAACCTGGCGCTCGTCGCGCTGTTCATTCCGCACCTCGCCGAGGTCGAGCAGAAGATCGTCGGCTGCTTCCGCGAGGGTGGCGGGCTGCCCTACAGCGAATTCCCGCGCTTCCACGCGCTGATGGCCGAGCAGAGCGCCGCGGTGTACGACATCTCGCTCGTCAACGTCGTGCTGCCGTTGGTCGACGGCCTGCCGCAACGGCTGCGGGCGGGGGCCGACGTGGCCGACTTCGGGTGCGGCAGCGGCCACGCGATCAACGTGATGGCCCGGGCGTTTCCGGCGAGCCGGTTCACCGGCATCGACTTCTCCGAGGAGGCCGTCGCGGCCGGCGTCGCCGAGGCGGCCGCCCTCGGCCTGACGAACGCCACCTTCGAGAGCCACAACCTGACGCAGCTCGACAAGCGCGAGGCCTACGACGTCATCACCGTGTTCGACGCCATCCACGATCAGGCACACCCGGCGCGGGTGCTGGAGAACATCTACCGCGCGCTGCGGCCGGGCGGTGTCTTCCTGATGGCCGACATCAAGGCGTCGAGCCGGCTCGAGGAGAACGTCGGCATCCCGATGAGTACCTACCTGTACACCGTCTCGCTGATGCACTGCATGACGGTGTCGCTGGCGCTGGACGGCGCCGGGCTGGGCACTGCCTGGGGGACGCAGCTGGCCACCTCGATGCTCGCCGACGCCGGGTTCGACGACGTCCGGGTGACCGAGGTCGAGGGCGACCCGATCAACAACTACTACATCGCCAGGAAGTGACCGCCCTCGACGCGCTCGACTTCATTGCCGACTGGCCGGTGGCCAATGCGGCCGCCGCGATCGTCGGGCCCGACGGGCTCCTGGCCGGCCACGGCGACACCGGGCGGGTCTTCGAGCTGGCGTCGGTCACCAAGCCGCTGGTGGCCCGGGCCGCGCACGTCGCGATCGAGGAGGGCGTCGTCGAGCTGGACACCCCGGCCGGCCCGCCCGGCGCCACGATCCGCCACCTGCTGGCGCACGCGTCGGGTCTGGCGATGCACAACGATCGAGTGCTGGCCAGGCCCGGCACCCGGCGGATTTACTCGAACTACGGTTTCGAGGTGCTGGCCCGGACCCTGCAGGCCGAGTCGGGCATCGAATTCGGCCGCTACCTGACCGAGGCCGTGTGCGAGCCGCTGGGCATGGCGCGCACCCGGCTGGTCGGCGGCGCCGAGGCCGCCGGGTTCGGGGCGACGTCGACGGTCGCCGACCTGGCGTTATTCGCCGCTGACCTGCTGCGCCCGTCGACGGTGTCGGCGCAGCTGCACACCGAGGCCACGACCGTGCAATTCCCCGGCCTGGACGGGGTGCTGCCGGGTTACGGGGTGCAGCGACCCAACGACTGGGGCCTGGGCTTCGAGATCCGGGACGCCAAGTCGCCGCACTGGACGGGGGCGCGCAACTCGGCGCGGACGTACGGCCACTTCGGCCAGGCGGGCGGCTTCATCTGGGTGGATCCCGAGGCGGACCTGGCGCTGGTGGTCCTCACCGACCGCGATTTCGGGGAGTGGGCTTTGGCGCCGTGGCCTGCGCTTTCGGACCGGGTCTTGGCCCAGTGATATTCAGCCACTCCGCACACTAGCGCAACAGGGGTATCAGAGGGCACAATAGACACGCAGGACACAAAAAATACGGGCGGATATCCGCCATGCATCCCGCTTCGAGCGGTCCACCAGGTCGTTGGGGAAGACGTCCCTCGTGGAACCGAAGGAGCAGGAGATGCGTGCGTCGAACCAATTCGCCGACGTGACGACAGGCGTGGTGTACGTCCATGCCTCGCCGGCGGCGGTATGCCCGCATGTCGAGTGGGCGTTGTCATCGACCCTGCAGTCCAAGGCCAACCTGGTCTGGACACCGCAGCCGGCGATGCCGGGGCAGCTGCGCGCGGTCACCAACTGGGTCGGGCCGGTCGGCACCGGCGCCCGGCTGGCCAACGCCCTGCGGTCCTGGTCGGTGCTGCGCTTCGAGGTCACCGAGGATCCCAGCCCCGGGGTCGACGGCCAGCGGTTCAGCCACACCCCCCAACTGGGCCTGTGGAGCGGGTCGATGAGCGCCAACGGCGACATCATGGTCGGCGAGATGCGGCTGCGCTCGATGATGGCGCAGGGCGCCGACTATCTGGCCGCCGAGTTGGACTCGGTGCTGGGCACGGCGTGGGACGAGGCGCTCGAGGTCTATCGCGACGGCGGCGACGCCGGCGAGGTGACCTGGCTCAGCCGGGGCGTCGGCTAGGCGCACTCGGCCGCAGGATCCGCAGCGCCGCGGGCACCGCCGAGATCTCGGCGGGCAGCGCGCACGCGAAGTCGCCGTCGGCGTAGACGTTGATGCCCGGACACTCGACGTGGATCGTCGTGGCCCGCGCGGTGGTCACCTCGTCGAGGTCGACGTGCGTGCCCTTCATGACGGTGGGGAACAGGCGGACCAGCTTGGTCCGGGACGCCGAGTGCGCCATGGTGATGTCGAGCAAACCGTCGGTGGGATCGGCATTGGGACAGATCAGCAGCCCGCCGCCGTAGCTGCGGGTGTTGCCGAATGCGGCCAGCGTGATGTCGGCGTCGATCTCCTTGGTGCCGTCGAGCACCAGCCGGAACGGCAGCAGCCGCAGCGCCGACAGCTCGGCGAGCATCGCGAGGTAGTAGCGCAACCGCCCGTGCGGCCAGCTCATCCGGTTGGCGCGGTCGGTCACCAGCGAGTCGAAGCCGGTGGCCGCGACGGTGCCGAACCACTTGTCGTCGTCGCCCCACCGGATCCGGCCCAGGTCGATGGTTTCCGCCCAGCCGTCGGCGACGACGTCCGCGGCGGCCGCGGGATCCTTTGTCGGGATCCCGAATTCACGGGCATGGTCGTTGCCGGTGCCGGCCGGGACGATGCCGAGCGGGACATCGGTGCCCGCCAGCACCTGCAGCGCGTTGGAGACGACGCCGTCACCGCCGGTGACCATCACCGCATCGGTCCCGCGTTCCAGCTCCGCGCCGACGAGATAACGCGCGTCCCGCGCGTCGTCGCCGATGATCTCGGTGACCTCCACCCCCCGCTCGTGCAGCCGGGCGATCGCGACCTGGGCCGCGCGGATCGCGGCGCCGTGTCCCGAGACGGGATTCGTCAGCGCAGTCACCTTGGCGACCTCACGCCCGATCACGGAATCAGCTTGCCGGGGTTGAGGATTCCGGCCGGATCGAGCGTCGCCTTGACCGCGCGCAACACCTGGACGCCCAGCTCGCCGACCTCGTCGCGCATCCAGGGTCGGTGGTCGGCGCCCACGGCGTGGTGGTGCGTGATGGTGCCGCCGTTGGCGACGATCGCGTCCGACGCGGCCTTCTTGGCCGCGCGCCACTGCTCGATCGGATTGCCCCGCTGCCCGGCGACGATGGTGAAGTAGAGCGAGGCGCCGGTGGGGTAGACGTGCGAGATGTGGCACATCACCAGCGCCGGGGTGCCCGACTCGGCCAGCGCGCTGGTAAGCGCTTGGGTGACAGCGGCTTTCAGCGTGGGAACGTTCGACCAGTCGGTGGCGGTTTCGAGCGTCTCGCAGAGCGCGCCCGCGGACAACAGCGAGTCGCGCAGGTACGGCGCCCCGAACCGGCCCCGTTCCCAGGCCCGCGCCGGTGCCTCACCCAGCGATGTGCCGCCCCGCGCCGCCAGCAGGGCGCCGGTCTCGGCGTGTCGGCTTTCGACGTGCTCCTTGGCGCCCTCGAACACCGTGATTCCCAGGCAACCGCCGGTGATCTGGCTTTCGCCGATCGCCTCGGTGGTGGCCAGGTTGACGCCGGTCTCGACCTCGTCGGAGAGCCGGATGACTGTCGGACCGGTGCCAGTCTGGGTGACGGCGCGCAGGGCGGCGGAGCCGGTCTCGAAATCGGGGAACGACCAGGCCTCGTAGCGCACGGCCTCCGGGATGCGATGCACCCGCAGCCGGACCCGGGTGATGACGCCGAAGGTGCCCTCCGACCCGAGCACCAGCTGGCGCAGGTCGGGGCCGGCGGCGGATTCCGGCGCGCGGCCAAGCTCCAGCGTGCCGACCGGCGTGACCATCCGCAGCCCGCGCACCATGTCGTTGAACCGGCCGTAGCCGGCCGAGTCCTGACCCGACGAACGCGTCGCCGCGAAGCCGCCGATGGTGGCGTACTCGAAGCTCTGCGGGAAATGCCCGAGCGAAAAGCCTTGGGCGCCAAGCAAACTTTCGGCGTCCGGCCCGGTGACGCCGGCGCCGAAGACGGCCTGGCCCGACACCTCGTCGAGCTCGATGAGCTCGTTGAACCGGCGCAGGTCCAGCGACACCACGGCGTCGAAGCCGGCGCGCGTGGGATCGAGCCCGCCGACCACGTTGGTCCCGCCGCCGAACGGGATGACGGCGATGCGGTGCTCGGAGCAGTAGCGCAGGACCGCCGCGACGGCGTCGTCGTCTCCGGGCAGCAGGACGGCGTCGGGCGCGTCCTGGATCCCGCGGTCCTTGCGGCGCAGCAGGTCGAGGGTGGACTTGCCGCCGGCGTGCAGCAGCCGGTCGCGGTCGCCGGCGCGGCAGTATTCGGCGCCGACGATGCCGGCCAGCGCGTCTTGGTCGGCCGGCGACAGCGCCGACGGTCGCAGCCTGACGTCGTCGGCGCCGAGCTCGGCTTCGGGCGAATCCCGCAGGCCCACAGTCTGTTCCAGCAGCGAGCGGATGCCCTCGGACAGGGGCTTTGCCGCGGCGGGATCCCCCCACGCGTCCCATTTCATCGGCGGGAGGAGTTCCTCGGCGTGCGTCATGCGTTACAGTATTACACATGCTGTCAATCAGTAACGTTCCGTCGGACACCGGGGACCGGATCCTGGCGGCGGCGGCGAGCTGCGTGGTCGATTTCGGGGTGGACCGGGTGACCCTGGCCGAGATCGCGCGTCGGGCGGGCGTCAGCCGGCCGACCGTCTACCGCCGCTGGCCCGACACCAAGTCGATCGTCGCGGCGCTGCTGACCCAACACGTCACCGGCGTGCTGCGCGACGCCCCGCTGCTCGGCGATGACCGGGAATCGCTTGTGCGACAGATCGTTACGGTGGCCGACCTGCTGCGTCGCGACCGGCTGGTGATGTCGGTGCTGCACTCGGAGCTCGCGCCCATCTACATCACCGAACGCCTGGGGGCCAGCCAGCAGATGTTGATCGACGCCCTGGCCGAGCGGCTGCGGGTCGCCCAGCGCCATGGCAGCGTCCGCGCCGGCGATCCGCTGCAGATGGCCACCATGGTGCTGCTGATCGCCCAGTCGACGATCCAGTCCGAGCGGATCGTGCGGCCGATCCTCGACGCCCATGCGCTGGCCGCCGAACTCACGTACTCGCTGAACGGATACCTGGCATGAGGTCCACCGCGCTGAACGCCGCGCGTCGCACCGCCGACCTGAATGCCCTCGCCGACGGCGCCGCGCTGGACGTCGTCGTGATCGGCGGCGGCATCACCGGCGCCGGCATCGCCCTGGATGCCGCGTCGCGCGGCCTGCGGGTGGCGCTGGTGGAGAAGCACGATCTGGCGTTCGGCACCAGCCGCTGGAGCTCCAAGCTGGTGCACGGCGGCCTGCGCTATCTGGCCAGCGGCAACGTGGGCATCGCCCGGCGCAGCGCCGTCGAGCGCGGAATCCTGATGACGCGCAACGCCCCTCATCTGGTTCACGCGATGCCGCAAGTGGTGCCGCTGCTGCCGTCGATGGGCCGCGGCAAGCGCGCGCTGGTGCGCGCCGGGTTCCTGGCCGGTGACGGGTTGCGGGCGCTGGCGGGCACGCCGTCGTCGGTGCTGCCGCGGTCGCGGCGGGTTTCGGCGCAGCGCGTCGTGGAGATGGCGCCCACGGTTCGGCGCGACGGCCTCGACGGCGGCTTTCTGGCCTACGACGGCCAATTGATCGACGACGCCCGGCTCGTCACCGCGGTCGCGCGCACCGCCGCGCAGCACGGCGCCCGGATCCTGACCTACGTCGCGGCGTCCGAGGCGACGGGCACCTCGGTGCGGTTGACCGATCGGCGCACCGGGCAGTCGTTCGACGTGTCGGCCGCCGCGGTGATCAACGCGGCCGGCGTGTGGGCGGCCGAGATCGACGGTTCGTTGCGGTTGCGGCCCAGCCGCGGCACACACCTGGTCTTCGATGCACGGGCGTTCGGGAATCCGACTGCGGCCCTTACCATTCCGATCCCCGGCGAGCTCAACCGCTTCGTGTTCGCAATGCCCGAGCAGTTGGGCCGCGTCTACCTGGGCCTGACCGACGAGGAGGCGCCCGGCCCGATCCCCGACGTACCGGAGCCGTCGGGCAAGGAGGTCGCGTTCCTGCTGGACACGGTGAACACCGCGCTCGGGACCGCCCTCGGCGCCGGCGACGTGACCGGCGCCTACGCCGGGCTGCGGCCGCTGATCGACACCGGTGAGGGCCGCACCGCCGACGTGTCGCGCGAGCACGCCGTCATCGAAGCGCCGTCGGGCGTCATCAGCGTGATCGGCGGCAAGCTGACCGAATACCGCTACATGGCCGAGGACGTGCTGGACTTCGCGATCGGACGGCGGCCCCTGCGCGCGGCCGACTGCCGCACCCGCGACCTGCCGCTGATCGGTGCGCCGGCCAACCCGGGTGCGGGCTCGGGGTCCCGTGCCGTGCCGGCGTCGCTGGTGGCGCGCTACGGCGGTGAAGCGGCGACGGTCATCGCGAGCGCGACGTGTGACCGTCCGGCCGATCCGGTCGCCGACGGCATCGACGTGACGCGGGCGGAGTTCGAGTACGCGGTGACCCACGAGGGCGCGCTGGACGTCGACGACATCGTCGATCGGCGGACCCGCATCGGCCTGGTGGCGGGGGACCGGGAGCGGGTGGTGCCGGTGGCGGAAGAGTTCCTGGCCTTGCGGGGCTGATGATAGATTGGGCGGAACTGACACGTATCGCCTCAAGCGAAGGAATACCCGTCATTGACCACGGCACGCCGACCGGTGGGGAGAAATCCCGGACGCTTTGATCCCTCCCTCGACGCCGCCATCCTCGAGGCCGCTCTGCAGGGGGTGGCCGAACGCGGCTACGACCGGATGAGCATGGACGACATCGCGGCGCGGGCGAAAGTGGGCAAGGCCGCGATCTATCGCCGATGGCCGTCGAAGGCCGCAGTGGTCGCCGATGCGATCGCCCACTGGCGACGGGGCCTCGGGCCGGTCGAGCCGCCGGACACCGGAAGCCTTCGCGGTGACATCGACGCGCTGGTGGCCGCGGTGCCCGACTTCGACGAAACCGCCCTGAGCACGATCAAAGTGATCGTCGGGGTGGCGACGGCGGCGATGCACCACCCGGTCCTGGCGGCGGCGCTGGACGAGCTCGTGCTGTCCGCCCCCCGCCAGATGATGAGGGTGGTCCTCGACCACGCGGTTGCCCGCGGCGAGATTCCGCCGGGCCGCGACGTGAGCCTGGTCCCCGACGCGCTGATGGGCCTCAACGTGTTGCGCCTGATGACGGGACGGCCGATCGATCGCGTCTACGTTCGCCGCGCTCTCGAGCAGCTGTTGCTGCCGCTGACGACGGCCGGCTCGGGCGACTAGCGCTTGCGTGGCGCCGCGATCCGTGCGACTCTAGCCGTGGAACGGAACTGATACGTTCCGCCTGGTTCGCACACTGCGCGGAGGTGACATGAGCAGCAACGACACACGCGTCCCCGTCCTGATCGTGGGCGCCGGCGCGGCGGGGCTCGCCAGCTCGGCCCTGCTGGCCAAATACGGCGTTCGGTCGCTGCTGGTCGAGAAGCGGCGCGAAACCTTCATCTACCCGAAAGCCCGCAACCTGAGCTTCCGCAGCCTGGAGATCCTGCGCGCCCTGGGCTTGAGCGAGGAAGTCCATGCGGTCGCCGACCGCGTGTCGGCGATGACGGTCAAGCCGGCGCTGAACAGCCCCGACGAAAAGCTGGCCATCGACGTCGACTCGATCTTCGCAGGCATGGAGAAGCTCAGCCCCGAGCCCGCCGCGCAGTACTGCCCGCAGAGCCGGCTCGAGCCGATGCTGCTCGAGGAGACACGACGGCGCGGTGGCGAAGTGCGGTACGGGACCGAACTGTCGTCGCTCGAAGTCGACGACGACGGCGTCACCGCGGTGCTGTCCGGCGGCGACACGGTCCGGGCCGACTACCTCGTCGCCGCCGACGGCGTGCACAGCCCGATCCGGAAGCGATTGGGCATCAACACGTCTGGTTACGGTGCGCTGCCGATCTATGTCGTCTTCATCTACTTCCGCGCGCCGTGGCGAAAGCTGGTGCCGCACCTCGGTGACGGTGATGGCGTGCAAGTGAAGAACGCCGACGTGGATGGCATCTTTCTGGTGGCCAAGGGCGATCTCGGCATGTTCATCACCACCTATTTCCCCGGCAAGGGCGAGACGGCGGACCAGTTCACGCCGCAACGCTGCCGGGAGACGCTCACGAAGGCGTTCGGCGAGCCGCTGGACACCGAGATCATCGAGGTTGCGGCGTGGCAGCCCTACGAACAGGTGGCCGACCAATTCCGTTGTGGGCGAGTCTTTCTCGTCGGCGACGCGGCGCACACCATGCCGCCGTTCAAGGCCGGGGGAGCCAACACCGCCATCCAGAGCGCGCACAACCTGGCCTGGAAGCTGGCCGCGGTCTTGGACGGGACCGCCGGTCCGGCACTGCTAGACACCTACCACGCCGAGCGTCATCCGGTGGGGCGCTTCGCGGCCCGGCAGTCGCTGACCGGCCCGACGCTGGCCGTGCTGCCCTTGAGCGACGACCGGCCGCAACTGCCCGCCGATGAGGAGTGTTCGATGTTTTCGTTGCTCATCGGCTACCGGTACCGCTCGGCGGCGGTGTTGCCTGCCGAGCCCGCGGCTGATGCGGTGCAACTGGTGGAGGAGCTGCGCGGGCAACCGGGGACCCGGGTTCCGCACGTGTGGGTGCGCGACGGCGTCTCGACGCTCGACCTGCTCGGTCCGGGGTTCACCGTGCTGACCGGGGACGAGCGATGGTGTGCGGCAGCGGCTTCCGTGTCGGTCGCCGCACATCGCATCCGGAGCGCGGAGTGGGAGTCGATTACCGGGCTCGACGCGTCCGGGGCGCTGTTGGTTCGCCCGGACGATTTCGTCGGCTGGCGTTGCGAGGAGTTTCCCGCCGACCCGGATGGCGCACTACGCCAGGCACTCTCGGCGATCGTGTGCCGGTAACCACCTCCGCGAGCAGACACAAAAGCCCCCCACACTCGGCGTGTCGCGGGGCTTTTGCGTCTGCTCGCGGAAGAAAAGGTGACCTACAGCGGGATGTTCTTGTGGCGGCCGCGGCGCGCCGGCGCCTGGGCCAGCGCCTCGGTGAGCTTGCCGCGGGTGTGCGCCGGGTCGATCTTCTCGTCGACCACGCCGATCTCGATGGCGCTGTCCACGCCACCGGCGATCCGCTCGTGCTCGGCCGCCAGTTCCTCGTGCAGCGCCTCGCGCTCGTGCTCGGGCGCGGCGGCCAGCTTCTTCTTGTGCAGGATGCCGACGGCGGCCTTGGCGCCCATCACCGCGACCTCGGCGTCCGGCCAGGCGAACACCTTGGTGGCGTTCAGCGAACGGGAGTTCATCGCGATGTAGGCCCCGCCGTAGGTCTTTCGGGTGACCAGCGTGACGCGCGGCACCGTGCACTCGCCGAACGCGTGCAGCAGCTTGGCACCGCGGCGCACCACACCGCCCCACTCCTGGTCGACGCCCGGCAGGTAGCCCGGGACGTCGACGACCACGATCAGCGGGATTCCGAATGCGTCGCACAGCCGCACGAAACGCGCCGCCTTCTCGGCGCTTTCGGAGTTCAGGCAGCCGCCGAGGCGCAGCGGGTTGTTGGCCAGCACGCCGACCGTGCGGCCGGACAACCGGCCCAGCCCGACCACCATCGATGGCGCCCAGTTGGCCTGGAACTCGTCGAACGGCGCGTCCGTGTCGAGGATCGCCGTCACGATCGGGTGCACGTCGTAGGCCCGCCGCGCGGACTCGGGCAGCAGCGCGTGGATGTCGGTCTCGCCGGCCTCGGCCTTGCTGCGGTCGAAATGGCCCTGCTGGCAGAACAATCCGACCAACCGGCGGCCGCGCTCATAGGCGTCGAGCTCGTCGTCGGCGACGATGTGGCACACCCCGGACTTCTTGTGGTGGGTCTCCGGGCCGCCGAGCGAGGCCATGTCGACGTCCTCGCCGGTGACGCTGCGCACCACGTCGGGCCCCGTGACGAACACCCGGCTCTCCGGCGCCATGATGATGACGTCCGTCAGCGCGGGTCCGTAGGCGGCGCCGCCGGCGGCGAAGCCGACGACCACCGAGACCTGTGGAATGTAGCCGGACGCGCGAATCATGGCCTCGAACACCGTGCCGACCGCGTGCAGAGCGCGCACCCCCTCGGCCAGCCGCGCCCCCCCGGAGTGCCAGATACCGACGATCGGGCTCTGCTCCTCGATGGCGGTGTCGTAGGCGTTGACGATGTGCCGGCACCCCTCGGTGCCCATCGCACCGCCCATCACGGTCCCGTCCGTGCAGAACGCGATGGTGCGCACACCGTTCACGGTTCCCGCGGCGGACAGCACGCCCGAGCGGTCACGCTCGTGCAGGAGCTCCACGCTGCCGTCGTCGAAGAAGTTGCTCAGACGCAGCAACGGGTCCCGGGGGTCGAGCGACTCGCCAACCGACTCGGGGGCCATGAGTGTCATCGCAGGTCTCCTGTTCCGAGGGTGCTCGCGGGGAGCGGGTTCAGTACCGCCCGAAGGCGAGTGCCACGTTGTGGCCGCCGAATCCGAACGAGTTGTTGATCGCGTAGTTGTATTCGCCCGGCCGCGGCTTGCCCGCCACCACATCCAAATCGATCTCCGGATCGAGGTTTTCCAGGTTCAGTGTCGGCGGAACGACCTGGTCGCGCAACGCGAGCACGGTCAGGATCGACTCCACCGCACCGACCGCGCCCACCGAGTGACCCAGCGCGGCCTTCGGTGCGTACACCGCCGGCTGGTGGCCGCCGAGTGCCTTATTGATGGCGCGGCTCTCGGCCACGTCGCCCACCGAGGTGCCGGTGGCGTGCGCGTTGACGTGGTCGATGTCCTTGGGCGACAGGCCCGCCAGCTGGATCGCCCGGGCCATCGCGTGCCCGGCGCGCTCGCCGTTGGGGTCCGGGGCCACCATGTGGTAGCCGTCGGAGGTGATGCTGGCCCCCATCAGCCGGGCCAGGATGTTCGCGCCGCGGGCCTTGGCGTGCTCCTCGGTCTCGATCACCATGAGCGCGCCGGCCTCGCCGAACACGAAGCCGGTCCGGTCCCGGTCGAACGGGCGGCACGCGCCCACCGGGTCGTCGTTCTTGGTGGACATCACGATGCGCATCTGGGCGAACGCCGCGATCGGCACGGCCTCGATCTTGGTCTCCACACCACCGCAGATCGCGATGTCGGCCTCGCCGAACACGATGTTGCGCCAGGCCTGGGCGATGCCCTCCGAACCCGAGGCGCACGCCGAAACCGGCGTGATGACACCGGCTTTGGCGTGCCGCTCCAAACCCACCGCCGCGGCGGCGCCGTTGGGCATGTACTTCTGCACGCCGAGCGGCGACACCGCCTTGAGCCCGCGGGCCCGCATGTCGTCGTAGCTGAAGACCATTTCCTCCGACGAACCCATCCCGGTGCCGATGGAGACCATCAGCCGGTTGGTGTCGACCTCGGGCGAGCCGGCGTTCTCCCACACCCGCCGGCCCAGAACGGTCGACATCCGCTGCAGGTAGCCCGTCCGGCGCAGCTCGATGCGCGTCAGCTGACTGTCGAACTCTTCCAGCAGGTGCCCGCCGATGCGAACCGGGAGGTCGAACTCCTCGACGAACGGGTCGTCGAGGACGCGGATGCCACTTTGGCCGTCCTGCAGCAACTTCCAGGTGTTCTCGGCGTCGGTCGCCAGGGCGGTCGTCATCGCGATGCCGGTGACGACGACATTCGGGAGCGTCTTCCCGGTTACCAGTTCGGTCATGGGTCTAACGAAAGTTCCTTCCGTACTTGCCGTGCTTCAGTAACGCCCGAAGGCGAGCGCGACGTTGTGGCCACCGAAACCGAACGAGTTGTTGATCGCGTAACGGAATTCGCCGTAGCGGGGTTCGCCCGCGACGACATCGAGGTCGATCTCCGGGTCCGGTGTCTCGTAGTTGAGGGTGGGCGGTATCACGCCGTCCCGCAGGCTCAATACCGTCAGTACAGATTCCAGCGCGCCGACCGCCCCGATCGAGTGGCCCAGCGCCGACTTCGGCGCGTAGACCGCGGCCTGCTCGCAACCGGCGACCCGGATGGCGTTGGCCTCCGCGGTGTCGCCGATCGGCGTCGCGGTGCCGTGCGCGTTGATGTGGTCAACGTCCTTGGGGGACAAGCCCGCCAGCTCCAGCGACCGCGTCATCGCGCGGCCGGCGCGCACGCCGTCCGCCGCGGGCGCCACCATGTGGAACGCGTCCGAGGTGATGCCGGCACCCAGCAGCCGGGCCAGCGGCTTGGCGCCGCGGGCCTTGGCGTGCTCCTCGGTCTCGATCATCATCAGCGCCCCGGCCTCGCCGAACACGAAGCCGTCGCGGTCCTTGTCGAACGGGCGCGAGGCACGCTCGGGCTCGTCGTTGCGGGTCGACATGGCCCGCATCATCGAGAACGCCGCGATGGGCAGCGCCTCGATGGGACCCTCGACGCCGCCGCACACGGCGACGTCAGCGTCACCCATGACTATTTGACGCCACGCGTGCGCGATTGCTTCCGAGCCCGACGAACAGGCCGACACCGGGGTCATCACCCCGGCGCGGGCGCCGAGCTGCAGACCGACGACGGCGGCCGCACCGTTGGGCATGATCATCTGAACGGCGAGCGGCGACACCTTGCGGGGGCCGCCCTCGTTCATCAGGTCATAGCTCTCGATGACCCGCTCGGCACCGCCCAGGCCCGTGCCGACCACGACGCTGAACCGGTCGGGGTCGACCTCGGGGCTGCCCGCGGTCTCCCAGAGCTGACCGGACAGCAACTTGCTCATCCGCTGGACGTAGGACATGCGGCGCAGGTCGAGCCTGCCCATGTGGTTATCGACGGGCTCCTTGAGGTGCCCACCGATCTTGACGGGCAGGTCCCACTTGGAGACGAACTCGTCCTCGAGTACGCGGATGCCGCTCTCGCCGGCCAACAAACCCTTCCACGTGCTCTCGATGTCCGGCGCGATCGATGTCGTCGCCGTGACGGCGGTTACCACAACGCTGGGGTAACCGCCATTGGCAGTGGAAGGCTTGGTCACTTGCTGTCCGCTTCCAGCCTCGCCTTGACGTTGGCAACGGCCTCGGGGTTCTCGGTCTCCAGCTTGGCGCGCAGAGCCTCGGCGGCCTCGGGGTTCTCTTCCTCGAGCTTCTGGATGTAGGCGACGACGTCACCCACGGTGCGCAGGCCGGCGAGGTCCTCGTCGGGGATCTTGACGCCGTACTTGTCCTCGGTCTGCACCGCGATCTCGACCATCGACAGCGAGTCGATGTCCAGGTCGTCGACGAACGACTTCTCCGGGGTGACCTCCGACGGCTCGATACCGGTCACCTCTTCGATGATCTCGGCGATACCGGCGATGATTTCTTCCTGACTGACGGCCACGGCCTATTCCCTTCGTAATATGTTGAGTGCAAATCGGATTGACGTTTGCAGTTGTTATTTGTACTGGCAGAAGCCGGCGGTTCAGAGGTTTGCCAACTCGTCCAGATCTGCGGGTGACTTGACGGCACGAGCCGTAACCCCCCGAAGTTCGCGCTTGGCGATGCCGGTGAGCGTCCCCGCGGGGGGGAACTCCACGATCGCCGTCACGTTGTGCGCACGCAGGTACTCGGTGCACAGGTCCCAGCGCACCGGCTGGGTCAGCTGGGCGACGAGGGTGTCCATCGCGGCCGCCGCCGAGGCGACGGGCTTGCCGTCGCGGTTGGACAGCAGCGTGGCGGTGGGCTCGGCGGTCACGACGGCGGCGGCGGCCGCCGCGTAGCCGTCCAGGGCCGGAGCCATGTACTTGGTGTGGAACGCCCCGGCCACCCCGAGGGCGCGCACCCGCGCCTTGGCCGGCGGGTCTTCGGCGAGCTTCTCCAGCGACGACAGCGGGCCGGCGGCGACGATCTGTCCGGGCGCGTTGCGGTTGGCGGGGAACAGCTCGAGCTCCTCGAGGCGGGTCAGCACCTCGGCCTCGTCGCCGCCGAGCACCGCGGACATGCCGGTGGGCTCGAGGGCGCAGGCTTTGGCCATCTCGGCGCCCCGGGTGGCGGCCAGCGCGACGGCGTCATCGGCGGCCAGCACCCCGGCGATCGCGTAGGCCGCGATCTCCCCGACGGAGTGGCCGGCGACGACGATTTCGGCGAGGTCCTCATCGCTGAGCAGGCCGCGCCGCGTCAGCTCCTGGTGGGCCAGCAGCGTGTTCGCGACCACCAGCGGCTGCGTCACCGCGGTGTCGGTGATCTCCTCGGTCGACGCGGTGGTGCCCAGCCGCACCAGGTCCAGGCCACTGGCCTTCGACCACAGCGCGAGCTGGTCGGCGGCGCCTGGCAGCTCCAGCCACGGCGACAGCATCCCCTCCGTCTGCGACCCTTGTCCGGGCGCAAGCAATGCAATCACGTGTCTAAGAGAACACTGTGGAAACGGTTTTGGCGGGTGTAACAGATTATGAACCTCGTCTTAGGTTTTTGTATACACCTTACAAAACGGCTTCTTAAGCTACGTTTTTGATACCGGCGCGCGATCTGTTGGCTAAATCACTGTCGCCGGTGCTAACCCGTGGTACCGCTCCTGACCGGCAGGGGAACCGGCGCCACGGTCCTGGCGGCGACGCTCGACGGCGGCGCCGGGTAGTTGAGTTGGCCGACCGTCGAGGCCACACGCAGCACATATGCGTCGCGCGGCTGGGTGGGATCACGCCCGGTGAAGTCGGTGATGCGCTTGAGCCGGTAGCGCACGGTGTTTGGATGAACGAACAACTTTCTGGCACAAGCTTCAATCGCGCCGCCACAATCCAAGTAAGCGTCCAGGGTCTCGATCAGCGTCGGCCCGGCGTCGGCCAGCGGCCCCATCACGTCGGTGTGCAGCGCCACGATCGCCGACGCGTCGCCCATCAGGGCCCGTTCGGGCAGCAGCTCCCGGGCCAACACCGGCCGCGGCGCGCCGCGCCAGCCGGCGACCGCGTTCATCCCGGAGATCGCCTCGCTGGCGCTGTGGTAGGCCGCGGTCAGCATGGGCGCCGTCGGTCCGATGACCACCGGGCCGTCGGAGAACGCGTTCAGCAGATCGCCCAGGAATTTATCGGTCGCCGACAATTGGCCGGACACGATGGCCACCAGCCAGGTGCCGTGCACGTCGGTGAGCGCCGCCCGGCCGTGCCGCGCGGCGATGTCGCGCACGCCCTGACTGGCCCGCTGGCTGCCGATCTCGCCGTCCGGCTCGTCGCGACCCGGCGCCGGTATCCCGACCACGACCGTCGCGGGCGCGGTGGTGTCCCAGTTCAGTGCGGCCGCCCGGGACAGCAGTTCCGGGCCGGTGTCGCCGCGGACCACCGCGTCGACGACGCTGGCCTCCATCCGGCTGTCCCAGGTGCCGCGCGCCTCGGCGGCCTCCGCGTAGGACGAGGCGGCGGTGAACGCCAGGTCGCGGCTGTACTTCAGCACGCCCACCGTGAGCGCGGTCAACTGCTCCTCGGAGCGCGCCACCAGCGGCAGCACCTCCTCGAAGAACTCCATGGTGACCCGCACCATGTCCACGCTGTGCCGCAGCGCGATCCGGCGGGCCAGATCCTGCGGCACCAGCTCGAAGGCCTGCGCCGTGTAGCTGACGTTGCTGTGCGGGTCCTGCATCCACTCGACGAAGTTGTTGATCGCCGTCTGCACCACCAACGCCACGCTGGCCCGCTGGGAGGCCTCCAGGTCGGCGAAGAACGGCAACCGGTCCTGCATGACCGAGACCGCCTCGGTGGCCAGCCGGCCCGAGTACTGCTTCAGCCGTCGCAAAACCGAGTCCGGCACGTGGTCCAGCAGTTCGAGCGGCGACCTGGGTCTCGCCGAGGCGAACGGACCGGCGAAGGCGTTGTCGTTCATCCCTAAAATCTACGTCAGATTTCTGGAACTTTCCGCCAACGCGGCGGGGTGTTGGCGGCGGTTCGGGCCGTGAGCGTGAAGTTAGCCTCACGCTCGGCGCCCAGCGTGAAGCTAACTTCACGCTCGGCGGGCGGGGGCACCCCGAGCGGTGCGGGGCGCCCTCAGGCCACGCCGGGGTCGGAGGTCTGCTCGGGCGCGGCCAGCACGTCGTCGATCCGGTACTCACGCGCGGCCGCCACCGGCACCGACGGGTCGATCTCGCCGTCGCGCGCCAGCGCCTCGAGCACCGCGACAACCTGCGACTCGGCGTCGGTGTTGAAGTAGCGCCGCGCGGCGGGCCGGGTGTCGGAAAAGCCGAACCCGTCGGTGCCCAGCGTGACGAAGGTGCCGGGCACCCAGGGCCGGATCTGCTCGGGCACGGCCCGCATCCAGTCCGAGACGGCGACCACGGGGCCCTCGGCGCCCGCGAGGGCCCGGGTCACGTACGGGGTGGCGGCCGGCTGGTCGGGGTGGCGCAGCCGGGCCCGCTCGACGCCGACGCCGTCGCGGTTGAGCTCGCCCCAGCTGGTCACCGACCACACGTCGGCGGCGACGTCCCACTCGGCGGCCAGCATGTCGGCGGCCTGCAGCGCCGACGGCATCGCGACGCCGGACGCCAGGAGCTGCGCCTTGTTCGTGCGCTGTTCGGTGGCGGCGCGGTAGCGGTAGATGCCGCGCAGCACGCCCTCGGGATCGAAGTTGTCCGGCTCCGGCGGCTGCGGGTACGGCTCGTTGTAGACGGTGATGTAGAAGAACACGTTCTCCGGGTTCTCCCCGAACATGCGGGCCAGCCCGCTCTCCACGATGTAGGCGATCTCGAAGGCGAACGCCGGGTCGTAGGACACCACCGCGGGGTTGGTGGCGGCCAGCAGCAGCGAGTGGCCGTCGGCGTGCTGCAGGCCCTCGCCGGTCAGCGTGGTGCGCCCCGCCGTCGCCCCGAGCAAAAAGCCGCGCGCCATCTGGTCGGCGGCCGCCCACAGGCCGTCGCCGGTGCGCTGGAACCCGAACATGGAATAGAAGATGTAGATCGGGATCATCGGCTCGTTGTGCGTCGCGTACGACGTGCCGGCCGCGATGAAGGAGCCCACCGACCCGGCCTCGTTGATGCCCTCGTGCAGGATCTGTCCGACTTCGCTTTCCTTGTAGGCCAGCATCAGGTCGGCGTCGACGGCGGTGTACAACTGGCCGAGGCGGTTGTAGATCTTCAGCGACGGGAACCACGAGTCCATCCCGAACGTGCGTGCCTCGTCGGGAATGATCGGCACTATGCGCGGCCCAATCTCCTTGTGCCGCAACACTTCCTTGAATGTCCGCACGGTCGCCATCGTGGTGGCGACCTCCTGGTTGCCCGATCCCTTCCGCAGCGCGGCGTAGGTGTCGCGGCCGGGCAGTGAGAGCGCCTTGGCCTTCGTCCGCCGTTCCGGCAGGAAGCCGCCCAGCGTGCGGCGCCGGTCGAGCATGTAGCGGATCTCCGGGGCGTCGGGGCCGGGGTGGTAGTAGGGCGGCAGGTAGGGGTTCTCGTCCAGCTGCGCGTCGCTGATCGGGATCCGCATCGAGTCGCGGAACCACTTGAGGTCTTCCAGCGCAAGCTTTTTCATCTGGTGGGTGGCGTTGCGGCCCTGGAAGTGCGCGCCCAGCGAGTAGCCCTTGATGGTCTTGGCCAGGATCACCGTCGGCTGCCCCTTGTGGTCGACGGCGGCGCGGTAGGCGGCGTAGACCTTGCGGTAGTCGTGGCCGCCGCGCTTGAGGTTCCAGATCTCGGAGTCGGTCATGTGCTCGACGAGCGCCTTGGTGCGCGGATCGCGGCCGAAGAAGTGGTCGCGCACGTAGGCGCCGTCGTTGGCCTTATAGGTCTGGTAGTCGCCGTCGGGCGTCGTGTTCATCAGGTTGACCAGGGCGCCGTCCTTGTCGGCGTGCAACAGTGCGTCCCACTCGCGGCCCCAGACCACCTTGATGACGTTCCAGCCGGCGCCCCGGAAGAACGACTCCAGCTCCTGGATGATCTTGCCGTTGCCGCGCACCGGGCCGTCGAGGCGCTGCAGGTTGCAGTTGATCACGAAGGTCAGGTTGTCCAGGCCCTCGAGCGCCCCGACGTGCGCCAGCCCGCGGCTCTCCGGCTCGTCCATCTCGCCGTCGCCCAAAAAGCACCAGACATGCTGGTCGGAGGTGTCCTTGATGCCGCGGTCGTGCAGGTAGTGGTTGAACCGGGCCTGATAGATCGCGTTGAGCGGGCCCAGGCCCATCGACACGGTGGGGAACTCCCAGAAGTCGGGCATCAGCCGCGGGTGCGGGTACGACGGCAGCCCGCCGCCGGCGTGGCTGTGTTCCTGGCGGAAGCCGTCGAGCCGGTCCTCACTGAGCCGGCCCTCGAGGAAGGCGCGGGCGTAGATGCCGGGGGAGGCGTGGCCCTGGATGAACACCTGGTCCCCGCCGCCGGGATGGGACTTGCCGCGGAAGAAGTGGTTGAACCCGACCTCATACAGCGCCGCGGACGAGGCGTAGGTCGAAATGTGGCCCCCCACACCGATTCCCGGGCGCTGGGCGCGGTGCACCATGATCGCCGCGTTCCACCTGATCCACGCCCGGAAGCGGCGCTCGACGTCCTCGTCGCCGGGGAACCACGGTTCCAGCTCGGTCGGGATGGTGTTGACATAGTCGGTCGACGTCAGCGAGGGGATGGCCACCCGCTGCTCGCCGGCCCGTTCCAGCAAGCGCAGCATCAGGTAGCGCGCCCGGGCCGGCCCGGAGCGCTCCAGCAGTTCGTCGAAGGACTCCAGCCACTCCGAGGTCTCGTCGGGATCGATGTCGGGCAGATAGGAAGCCACACCTTCGCGGATCACCCGAACGCGATCGGGTTCGCTTGCGCTGCTGGGGGATTTGGCCAGATCGTGGCGCGCGAACTCCGTGGTCAACTCACTACTCCTGTAGTCGGCTGCGTCTTGTCCTCCTATCGTGCCGCACCGACGTCGCGGGCGGGTAGCCGCGGCTGCAATCGGCACCCGGTAACGTCAGCAATCGTGCTCATCGGATGGCGTGCCGTCCCTCGCGCGCAGGTGGGGGATCTCCCCAGGCGAGGCGCGCTGGCGCTCGGCTGTGTCGCGGCGCTGGTCATGGGGATCGTCGGGTGTACCAGCGTCACCAACGGCACGGCCACACCCGACACCAATGTCGCCCCGGCCTACCGGCAGTCGGTGTCCGCGTCGGTGTCGGCATCCTCGGCCACGTCGCGCGTGAAGGAGTCGCAGCGGCAGCAATCGCTGACGACCAGGGCGGTGCGCACCTCCTGCGACACGCTGGCCACCTCCAGCAAGGACGCGATCGACAAGGTGAACGACTACGTCTCGGCGTTCAACGCCGGCCGCAGCACCGGCCCGGCCGAGGGCCCGGCGATCGGGGCGCTGAACGACAGCGCCACCACGGTGTCCAACAGCTTCAACGATGCGCTGTCGCAGCAGTTGAAGGACGCCTTCAACGCCTATGTGGACGCGGCCCGCGGGGTGGCCAATGCCATCGGCACGCACGCGTCGATCGCGGAGTTCAACCGGCGGGTCGACCAGCTCAACGACACCAAGACCAAGGCGCTGAAACTTTGCCTGGCATCCTTCTGAGGCGCCCGACGAGGCACGGCTATGGACCGCGTTACTGCTGTGCGACGATAATTCCCATCGCACGGTGCGCGGACGGTCTAGGGAGGTTTCACGGTGGTCGCGGCGGATGACGCCTCGAGCTTCGCTCGCAAACTGGGCATCCAACGGGACCAGGTCGTCCAGGAATGGGGCTGGGACGAGGACTCCAACGACGACATCCGGGCCGCGGTCGAGGAAGCGTGCGGCAGCGAGCTGCTCGACGAGGACACCGACGAGGTCATCGACGTCGTGTTGTTGTGGTGGCGCGACGGCGACGGCGACTTGGTGGACACCCTGATGGACGCGATCAGCCCGCTGGCCGAGGACGGGGTGATCTGGGTGTTGACGCCCAAGACCGGCAAGCCGGGACACGTGCTGCCCGCGGAGATCGCCGAGGCGGCCCCCACCGCCGGCCTGATGCCGACCTCGTCGGTCAACCTCGGCGATTGGAGCGCCAGCCGGCTCGTGCAGCCCAAGTCGCGGACCGGGAAGCGTTGATGCTGTCCGTCGGCACCGCCGCCCCCGACTTCACCTTGCGCGACCAGAACCAGCAGCCCGTCACCCTGAGCTCCTTCCGCGGCGCCAAGAACGTCCTGCTGGTGTTCTTCCCGCTGGCGTTCACCGGGATCTGCCAGGGCGAGCTGGATCAGCTGCGCGACCACCTGCCCGAGTTCGAAAACGACGAGAGCGTGGCCATGGCGATCTCGGTGGGTCCGCCACCCACGCACAAGATCTGGTCGCTCGAGAGCGGGTTCATGTTTCCGGTGCTCTCGGATTTCTGGCCGCACGGCGAGGTCAGCCAGGCCTACGGGGTGTTCAACGCCGACGCCGGCTATCCCAATCGCGGTACCTTTGTCGTCGACCGGTCGGGGATAATCCGTTTCGCCGAGATGAAGCAGCCCGGTGAGTCACGCGACCAGCGGCTCTGGCGCGAGGCGCTGGCGGCTCTGCACGCCTGATGTTTGGGTGCTCGGCCCGTCGGCGTGTAGCCTGCTGCGGACGTTTCAGGGGCGCGTAGCTCAGTGGTAGAGCTCTGGTTTTACACACCAGCGGTCGGCGGTTCGATACCGTCCGCGCCCACCGATGTGCATGCGGATGAGCGTTGCCTACCGGCATCGGCTACGCCTGCGGAGACTTGGCCGGCGCCGCGAGCGTAACGGCACGGCGATATTGTGCTCCGAGTTTCGCAGTGAGGTTACGCTTGCGGGCTCGCGCAAGTCATCGCGGCTGAGCGCTTCCCGCCCTATCGGCGCAGCACGGGGCGCAGCTGATGCAGCACGTCGGGATCTTCGATGGTGGAGGGGGGCGGCTCGTCATGACCATGGGCGATCGCGCGCATCGACTTGCGTAAGATCTTGCCCGACCGGGTCTTTGGCAACGCCGCGACGATGTCGACCTGTTTCAGGCACGCGACCGGGCCGATCTCTTCGCGGACCAGATCGACCAACTCGGCCGCGATCCCGTCCGGCGCCGCGCCGGCGTTCAGGACGACGAATCCCCGCGGAATCTGGCCCTTGATTTCGTCGGCGACCCCGATCACGGCGCATTCGGCCACTGCCGGATGAGACGCCAGGACCGCCTCGATCTCACCGGTCGACAACCGGTGCCCGGCCACGTTGATGACGTCGTCGATGCGGCCCATGACGAACAGGTATCCGTCCTCGTCGACGAATCCGCCGTCGCCGGTGAGGTAGTAGCCGGGATGCTCGCACAGGTACGACGACTCGAACCGCGCGTCGTCCTGCCACAACGTCGGGAAAGTGCCCGGCGGCAGTGGGAGGCTGAGACAGATCGCACCTTCCTCCCCGGGCCGGCATCCGCTGCCGTCGGGGTGCAGGATGGCGACGTCGTAGCCCGGCATCGCCACCCCGGGTGACCCTGCTTTGATCGGGAGAGCTTCGATGCCAACCGGATTGGCGGCGATTGCCCACCCGGTCTCGGTCTGCCACCAATGGTCGATGACCGGGACGTCCAGCTTCTGCGACGCCCAGTGATAGGTGCCGGGGTCGAGCCGCTCGCCGGCGAGGAACAGCGATCGCAGCGAGGCGCGGTCGTAGCGGGCCAGCCACCTGCCGAGCGGGTCCTCCTTCCGAATCGCGCGGATGGCCGTCGGGGCGGTGAAGAGCACGTTGACACCGTGTTCGGCCACCACGCGCCAAAACGCGCCGGCATCGGGCGTTCCGACCGGCTTGCCCTCGTACAGCACGGTGGTCGCGCCGGCCAGCAGCGGCCCGTAGACGATATAGGAGTGCCCAACCACCCAGCCGACGTCGGATGCCGCCCAGAACACGTCCCCGGGGCATACGCCATAAATGTGGCGCATGCTCCACAACAGGGCCACCGCGTGACCGCCGTTGTCACGCACGACGCCCTTCGGCTTGCCGGTCGTGCCTGAGGTGTACAGGATGTAGAGCGGATCCGTCGCCGCGACCGGCACGGCAGGCGTGGGCTGCGCATCGGACATCAGCGCGTCCCAGTCATGGTCGCGGCCGTCAATTAGCTTGCAGCGCAGGCGATCCCGTTGAACGATGATGCAGTGCCGCGGCGGGTGCACGCTGGCGTCGATCGCCGCGTCGAGCATTGGTTTGTACTGCACGACCCGTGTCGGCTCGATGCCGCAGGACGCCGTCACGACCACGGCGGGGCGGGCGTCGTCGATGCGCGTGGCCAGCTCATGGGCCGCGAATCCCCCGAACACCACGGAGTGCACCGCCCCGATCCGTGCGCACGCCAACATGGCGACGAGCGCCTCGGGGATCATCGGCATGTAGATCACCACCCGATCACCCTTCTCAACGCCGAGCGTGCGCAGGACGCCCGCGAAACGTGAAGTGACGTCGAGCAGTTCGGCGTAGGTGATCGTGCGCTTCGTTGCGGTCACCGGCGAGTCGTAGACGAGCGCGGCTTGGTCGCCCCGACCGGCCTCGACGTGCCGGTCCAACGCGTTGGCGCACGTGTTCAGCTCGGCGTCGGGAAACCAGCGGTAAAACGGCGGTCGACTGTCGTCGAGGATCTGCCGCGGTGGGCGGGTCCACGTCACCTCGCGCGCCGCGTCCCCCCAGAACTGTGCCGGGTCTGCAAGGCTGCCTCGGTGCAGGTCGCGGTAGCGGCCCATGGCCTCTTCTCCTCCGCTGAAGGGAACGATGCCAGTGCAGTACAGACGATAGGTGCCCCGGCCACAAGGGCCCTTGGACCCCTCGGGTGCCGCCGCGCGTTGCCGCTGATCTACCGGTATGGCAAGGTCTGGGGGCGTGGGCGAGCACCCCGATTTTCACGGCGCCGGCGCCGGACGCACCGCGCCGCCCGTCGGGCCACTGCCGGCCGACCAGCAGCCCGCCACCAAGGCCGATCTGTACGCCGCCGTCGATGCGCTGCGCGCCGACATGCGCCATCTGCTCGACGAGGTCCGCACCCTGATCGCCGGCGCGGATCGCCGCGCCGCAGACACCGCTCCGCGGCATCACATCGACGACGACGAATGGTGATCGGCGTGAGACCGTTTCGCATCGACGTCTTCGACGACGTCCTGGTGGACCTGCGGTCGCGGCTGGAGCGCACCCGCTGGCCCGAGGCCGAGTGCGTCGACGACTGGAGCCAGGGCATCCCGTTGGGCTACACCCGCGAGCTGGCCGGCTACTGGGCCACCGAGTACGACTGGCGCTCCCGTGAGGCCGCGCTCAACCGCTTCGACCAGTTCGTCACCGACATCGACGGGCTCGACATTCATTTCATCCACCAACGTTCGCCGCACGACGACGCCTTCCCACTGGTGATCACCCACGGCTGGCCGGGCTCGATCGTGGAGTTCCACAAGGTGATCGAGCCGCTGACCAACCCGGCGTCCGGGCGCGCCGAGGACGCCTTTCACGTCGTGTGCCCGTCGCTGCCGGGGTACGGGTTCTCCGGCAAGCCCACCCGCACCGGTTGGGGCGTCGAAAGGATAGCCGAGGCGTGGGAGACGCTCATGCTGCGCCTGGGCTACGACCGCTACGGCGCGCAGGGCGGCGACTGGGGCGCCGCCGTCACCACCCAGATGGGCCGAAACCGGGGGCACTGCGCGGCCATTCACCTGAACATGCCGATCGGGCGGCCCACCAAGGAATCCCTGGCGAATCCGACCGCCGAGGAGCAACGCGCCCTGGCCGCGATGGCCGAGCACCGCAAGTGGGGCACCGGTTATTCCAAGCAGCAGTCCACCCGTCCGCAGACGCTGGGCTACGGGCTGGTCGATTCGCCGGTGGGGCAGCTGGCGTGGATCGTCGAGAAGTTCTGGGCGTGGTCCGATTGCGACGGGCACCCCGAGAACGTGTTCAGCCGCGACGAGCTGCTGGACAACGTGATGGTGTACTGGGTGACCGCGACCGGAGCATCGTCGGCCCGGCTGTACTGGGAAAGCTTCCGGGTCTTTGGTCAGCTGGGCCGGGTCGAATTGCCCACCGGCGTCAGCGCTTTCCCGGGCGAGCTGCTCAAGGCGCCGCGGAGCTGGTGTGAGCCGGTGTACAACATCACCCACTGGACGGACATGCCGCGGGGCGGGCACTTCGCCGCGTTCGAGCGGCCGGAGCTGTTCGTCGACGACGTGCGCGCGTTCTTCGCGACGGTGCGCTAGACGATCCGCCAGCCCCTGCGGGCCCGAAAGCGCATGTCCCACAGGTAAATCTGATAGCTGAAGATCCACGCACGGCGCGGGATGAGCCGGTCGGCCAGCCTCAAGGCGGCCAGCAGCCACTCGAAGCGGCGCTGCTGTCCCTCGGACCAGTCCAGCCGCATCATCGCCCGGAACTCGGGGGCCAGGAAGCCCGTCGTCGCGAACATGTTGAACGGCCCCAGGGCCCGCAGCGGCCACGGCAGAAAGGCCAGCGAGGCCACCCCGCGCAGGTGCTCGCGCACCGGCGGGTCGATGCGCAGCTCGTCGAGGGAGCGCTTCCAGTACTCGTCGAACGCGGCGCGGTTCGGCGGCCACATGCGCTCGGGCACCTGCAGCGTGGTCCCCAACCGCTTGGCGTCGCGGTAGACCGTGTCGGCGGTGGAGTCGTCGAGTGGACCGTGCAAGAACTCGTGCTGATCCACGAAGTAGCGGTACAGGCACGACGCCACCCACAGCTGCAACTTCGGGTCGAAGGCGTTGTAGGACACCGGACTTGACGATGTCGAGCGGACCTGCCGGTGCGCGACGTCCACGGCGCCGCGGATCAACGCCCGGTCGGACTCGGTCCCGATGGCCGCCACCGCCAGGTAGGTCCCGGTGGTGCGGGCCCGCTTGAACGGATGCTTGTAGACGTTGCCGCTGTCCACCGGGCTTTCCAGCACGCCGTAACCCACGCCGGGCAAGGACAGCTGCATGATCACGTTCGCGGCGGGCAACAACACCGCCGCCGGGTTCAGCAAATCGGCGATCCGGGTCGCCGGCCGCATCATCGCGGATTACCCCTCATGGCGTCGAGTACACCACGGCAGGGCGTTATTTCCGCCGGAAAATGGGCAGTCGAGGACGATGAGTACTCAACCCGGTAACCCGCGGCCACTCGCCCGCCCGCCTAACCTGGCACCGACGGCCGACCCCGACGCCTTGCTGTGGTGGGTGGTGGGCCTGCTGATCATTGTCGTGATCGTGGCCGCCGTACTGGCCATCTAGCGCGGCCGACGCCGCGGCGCGTGTGAGACGCTGCCGGGGTGTCTGCGACGCGGCCCCGGATCGCGGGCGTGCTGGCCGGGTACCTGGGCGACCTCGCCCTGGGCGACCCGCAACGCGGCCATCCGGTCGCCCTGTTCGGCCGCGCGGCCGCGGCGCTCGAGCGCGTCACCTACCGCGACGGCAAGGCCGCCGGCGCGCTGCACGCGGGCCTGCTGGTCGGCGCGGTGACGGTGCCGGCCGCGGCCGTCGCCCGCCGGTCCGCCGCCGCCACCGGCGCGGCCACGTGGATATGCCTGGGCGGAACTTCATTGGCGCGCACGGGACTGGAGATGTCGCGGCTGCTCGAGCGGGACGACGTCGCGGCCGCGCGACGGCTGCTGCCGTCGCTGTGTGGGCGCGACCCGGCGCGGCTGGACGCCGCCGGCCTGACCCGCGCGGCGCTGGAATCGGTCGCGGAGAACACCTCCGACGCCCAGGTGGCGCCGCTGCTGTGGGCGGCGGCCGGCGGGGCGCCCGCGGTGCTGGCCTACCGCGCGATCAACACGCTGGACTCGATGATCGGCCACCGGTCTCCACGTTATCTCCGATTCGGTTGGGCCGCAGCGCGATTGGACGACACGGCCAACTATGTCGCGGCGCGCGCGACCGCGGCGCTGGTGGTGCTCTGCGCGCCCGTCGTCGACGGATCCCCGGCGGCCGCGCTGCGCGCCTGGCGCCGCGACGCGGCCCGGCATCCCAGCCCCAACGCCGGTGTGGTCGAGGCGGCCTTCGCCGGGGCGCTGGGCGTCCGGCTCGGCGGTCCCACCCAGTATCACCACGAGCTGCAGATCCGGCCGACGCTCGGAGACGGCCGGCAGCCCGAGGTGGCCGACCTGCGCCGCGCGGTGGCCTTGTCGCGGGCGGTGCAGGCGGCCGCGGCGCTGTTGATCGGGCTTTTCGGGGCGTTGAGTGTGCATCGATGGCGTTGAGAGTGCGTGTAGGGCGGGATCATCGCAATTTTCGCGCCCTCAGCGCACACTGAAAGCCCTCAGCGCACACTGATCGTCGCTATCGCCGGCGGCCGTAGCGGTCGGCGAGTTTCTCCTCGACCGTCGTCGGGGCCTCCGGCGCCGCGTGCTTCTCCCGGCGGCGGACGCGGATCTCGGAGTAAATGAAGTAGCCCAACCCGATCGGCGCCAGGATGCCGAACGAAATCCACTGGATGCCGTACGACAGGAACGGTCCGGCGTCGAGGTGCGGGATGCCGATCACGCCCAGCCCGCCGGGCTGGTTCTCGACCAACTGCAGATACGACCCGGCCAGCGGCACCCTGGTCAGCGCCGCGACCTGCTCGGTGTTGATCGAATACACCTGTCGCACGCCGTCTGCGACGAAGGGATCCTTGCCCGGCGCGGTGGGCTCCGAGTCACGCAGCCGGGCCGTCAGGGTGACCGGCTCCGCCGGCGGGCGGGCGATCGGGGGCACGTGTGAGCCCTGCTGGGGCCGCACGTACCCGCGGTCCACCAGCACGGTGGGCCCGCCGTCGACGACGAACGGCGCCAGCACTTCGAACGCCGGGTCACCCTCGACGACCCGCAGTCGGGCCAGGACTTGAACGTCGGGCAGGTAATGGCCGGTCGCCGTGACCCGGCGCCACTGTGCGCCCGGCGCCGACGAATCCTGCTGGGGCAGCAGCGTTTTCAGGGGAACAGGCGCGGTGTTGAGGGAGTACTCGATCTGGCGGTTCTCCCGGGAGGTCCTGGTGTTCTTCCCCAGCTGCCACGGCGCGAGCACCATGAAGCACAGGTAGGTGAAGGCGACGACCACCAGGGCCAGCGCTATCCAGCCCGGCCGCAGCAGAAATGCCCAGCGGCGCATCAGCCGTGCCCGTTCTCCGCGAGCCGTTCGTCGACCCAGTCGTGCAGGCCGGGCAGCGCGGCCTCGATGACGGCCAGCACCTCCTCGAAGTCCTCGGGGTCGCCGTAGTAGGGGTCCTCGACGTCGGGGGCGTGGGCGCCCGAGCGTGGGTCGAACGACCGCAGCATCCGGATCCGCTCCTCGTCGACGCCGAGCTGGCGCAACATCCGAACGTGGTTGCGCCCCAAGGCCACCACCAGGTCGGCCGCGAGGTGGTCATCGTTGAGCTGGGCGGCGCAGTGGGCGGTGGAATAGCCGTGGGCGCGCAGCACCCGGGCGGCCCTGTCGTCGGCGCAGCTGCCGACGTGCCAATTGCCGGTGCCGGCGCTGGTCACCCGCACCGCGTCACCCAGGCCGCGCCGCTGCAGCTGGTCGGCGAACATCTTCTCGGCCATCGGGGAGCGGCAGATGTTGCCGGTGCAGACGAAGGTAACGTGCAGAGTTTCAGACACCCAGGGCCCTCCGCAGGTCGTCGATCGTCGCGGCGTGCGTGATCCCGGCGCTGTTCGCGTCGCCGAAGTCGTCGCGCCCGTAGCCCCAGCCGACCACCACGGTGTCGATGCCGTGCGCGGCCGCGCCGTGCACGTCGTGACTGCGGTCGCCGACCATGAGCACCCGCTCGGGCAGCGGCCGCAGCTGTGCCAGCGCGTGGGCCAGCACCTCTTCCTTGCTCTTGCGCGAGCCGTCGGGCGCCGCGCCCGCGATGACCTCGAAATATCGGTCCAGCCCGAAATGGGCGAGGATGCGCCGGGCGGTCGGCTCCAGCTTGGAGGTGGCCACCGCCAGCCGCACGCCGGCGGCGCGCAGGTCGGCCAGCAGCTGCTCGATCCCGTCGAACAGCGTGTTCATCGCCCAGCCGCGGGCGCCGTACTCGGCCCGAAAGGCCGCGATCGCCTCCTCGGCCGAGTCGCCCAGCAGAGAGCGGAAGGTGTCGTCCATCGGCGGGCCGACGATCTGAGCGGCCAGATCGCCCTCGGGCACCGCCGCCCCGATGTGGCCCAGCGCGTGCAGGAAGCTGGCGACGATCCCTTCCGCCGAGTCGGTCAGTGTGCCGTCGAGATCGAAGATCACCAGGTCCGCCACCTGGGCGCCGCCCGACGGAGCGCGACGCGCGGCGCGGTGAGCTGGAGGCGGGCAATGGGCGGCTGTGCCTGTCACCTCACTATTGTCCTCGATGGCCGGTTTCCTGGTGCGACGGCGTTCCCGCCACGCGCTCGCGGGGGCCCACTAGTGTTTCTCGGATGGCGACTCTGAACCCGAGCCCGCCTGCGGCGGACCGCTATCACGGTGATCAGGCGGTCGCGCCCGGGATGCTCGATTTCGCCGTCAACGTCCGGCAGCCGCGGCCGCCGGAGTGGCTGACGCGGCGACTGGCCGAGCGGCTGGGAGACCTGGCGAGCTACCCGAGCCTGCGCGACGTGCACAGGGCCCAGGACGCGGCCGCCGCGCGACACGGCCGCGCCCGCGACGAGGTGCTGCCGCTGGCCGGGGCGGCCGAGGGGTTCGGGCTGCTGCCCAACCTGCGCCCGGCGCGCGCGGCGCTCGTCGCGCCGTCGTTCACCGAACCGGCCGTGGCGCTGGGCGCGGCCGGGGTTCCCGTCGAGCATGTCGTGCTCGAGCCGCCGTTTCGCCTCGACGGCGCGCGGGTGCCCGACGACGCCGACCTGGTGGTGGTCGGCAACCCGACCAACCCCACCTCGGTTCTGCACACCAGGGAGCAGCTGATCGCGCTGCGCCGGCCCGGCCGGATCCTGGTGGTCGACGAGGCGTTCGCCGATTCGGTTCCCGGCGAGCCGGCGTCGCTGGCCGGCGACTCCCTGCCCGACGTGCTGGTGCTGCGCAGCCTGACCAAGACGTGGGCGTTGGCCGGCCTGCGGGTGGGTTATGCGCTGGGCGCGCCGGAGGTGCTGGCGCGGTTGACGGCGCGGCGCGCCCACTGGCCGGTGGGGACGCTGCAGCTGACCGCCATCGCGGCCTGCTGCGAGCCGTGGGCCGTGGCGGAGGCGGCGGCCGGTGCGCTGCGGTTGACGCGGTTGCGTGCCGAGATGGTGGCCGGCCTGGCGTCGGTGGGCGCAGACGTGGTCGACGGGCGGGCGCCGTTCGTCCTGTTCCGGCATCCGGACGCCGCCTCGCTGCGAAACAATTTGGAGCGCAAGGGGATTGCCGTGCGCCGGTGCGACACCTTCGTCGGCCTCGACGAGAGGTACCTGCGGGCCGCGGTGCGCCCCGAGTGGCCGCTGCTGGTCGACGCGATCGCCGGGGTGTCGCGGTGACCGTGCCGCTGGCCGACGTGATCGCCGTGCTCGACGAGGCGTACCCGCCGCGCCTGGCCCAGTCGTGGGATTCGGTCGGGCTGGTGTGCGGCGACCCCGACGACGCGGTGGACTCGGTGACCGTCGCGGTCGACGCGACCCCGGCCGTCGTCGACGAGGTGCCCGAAGCCGGCCTGCTGCTGGCCCATCACCCGCTGCTGCTGCGCGGGGTCGACACCGTGGCCGCCAGCACGCCGAAGGGCGCGCTGGTGCACCGCCTGATCCGAACGCGGCGTTCGCTGTTCACCGCGCACACCAACGCCGACTCCGCGTCGCCGGGTGTGTCCGACGCGCTCGCCGACGCCCTCGGCCTCACCGTCGAGGCCGCCCTCGAACCGGTCTCGGCCGCAGCCGATCTCGAGAAGTGGGTCGTCTACGTGCCGCGCGAGAACGCCGCGGCGGTGCAGGACGCCGTGTTCGAGGCCGGCGCCGGCCACATCGGCGATTACTCGCACTGCAGCTGGACCGTCAGCGGCATCGGGCAGTTCCTGCCGCACGAGGGTGCCTCTCCCGCGATCGGCAGCGTCGGCAGCGTCGAGCGGGTGGCCGAGGACCGCTTCGAGGTCGTCGCTCCCGCCCGCGCCCGGCGCGCGGTGCTGGCGGCGATGCGCGCCGCCCATCCCTACGAGGAGCCCGCGTTCGACATCTTCGCGCTGGTGCCCCCGCCAAGCGACGCCGGGCTCGGCCGCGTCGGCAGGCTGCCGCGGCCGGAGCCGCTGCGCGACTTCGTCTCCCGCGTCGGGGCCGCGTTGCCGCGGACCTCGTGGGGCGTGCGCGCGGCGGGGGACCCCGACCTGCCGGTGTCGCGGGTCGCCGTGTGCGGCGGCGCCGGGGACTCGCTGCTGGCCGCCGCGGCCGCCGCGGACGTGCAGGCCTACGTCACCGCCGATCTGCGCCACCATCCGGCCGACGAGCACCGCCGGGCCTCGAGTGTGGCCCTGGTCGACGTGGCGCACTGGGCAAGCGAATTCCCCTGGTGCGAGCAGGCCGCCGGCGTGCTGCGGTCGCGTTTCGGGTCGGCGCTGCCCGTGCACGTGTGCACCATCCGCACCGACCCTTGGAATGTCGGGCATCTGGGTTACGACGACGGGGGAGGACCGCCATGAAAGCCGAGGTGACACAGCAACTTTCGCTGCTCGAATTGTCGAAGCTGGACGCGGAGCTGTCGCGCATCGAGCACCGGGCCGCCCACCTGCCGCAGCAAGAGGCGGTCGATCGGATCCGCGCCGACCACAACGCCGCCGCCGACCGGCTGGGCGCGGTGCGAATCGCCCTGGAAGACTTGGACGCCCAGGTGTCACGCTTCGAGGCGGAGATCGAGGCGGTGCGGCAGCGTGAGGACCGGGACCGCGCGATGCTTCAATCGGGCGCCACGGATGCCAAGCAGCTGGCGGACCTTCAGCACGAGCTGGAGACCCTGCTGCGGCGTCAGACCAGCCTGGAGGACTCCCTGCTGGAGGTGATGGAGCGCCGCGAGGAGCTGCAGGCCCGGCTGGCCGCCGACGAGGCGGCGGTCGAGGCGCTGCAGTCCGAGCTGGCCGACGCCCAGCGGGCCCTCGACGCCGCGGCCGCCGAAATCGACGAGGCCCGCCAGCAGCACTCGTCGCGGCGCGACGCGCTGTCCGCGGCGCTGGATCCCGCCCTGTCCGCCCTGTACGAGCGCCAGCGCGCCGGCGGCGGCCCGGGCGCCGGGCCGTTGCTCGGGCATCGGTGCGGGGCCTGCCGGATCGAGATCGGCCGCGGTGAACTGTCCCGCATTTCCGCCGCCCCCGAGGACGAGCTGGTGCGTTGCCCGGAATGCGGAGCAATCCTGCTGCGGGTCAAGGGATTCGACAAGTGAAGGTCGTCATCGAGGCCGACGGCGGCTCGCGCGGCAACCCCGGGCCGGCCGGGTACGGCGCGGTGGTGCGCAGCGCGGACCGCGAGACCGTGCTGGCCGAGGCCAAGCAGGCCATCGGCATCGCGACCAACAACGTCGCCGAATACCGCGGGCTGATAGCCGGTTTGGACGACGCCCTGCGGGCGGGCGCCACCGAGGCCGAGGTCTTCCTGGATTCCAAGCTGTTGGTCGAGCAGATGTCCGGGCGGTGGAAGGTCAAACATCCCGACCTCATCAAGCTCCACGCCCAGGCGCGCGAGCTGGCATCGCGGTTCGACCGGATCGGCTACCGGTGGGTTCCGCGCGACCGCAACTCGCACGCCGATCGGCTGGCCAACGAGGCGATGGACGCCGCCGCCGGCGCCGCCGAGCCGGTGGCGCAATCCGATCCGCCGGTCGTCGAGCCGGAGAAAACCGCAGCGGTGGAGGCCAAGACGTCGCCCGGCTGGACCGGCGCGCGCGGCACCCCGACCCGGCTGCTGTTGCTGCGGCACGGGCAGACCGAGCTGTCGGCGCAGCGCCGCTACTCGGGGCGCGGCAACCCGGCGCTGACCGACGCCGGGCGCCAACAGGCGGGGGCCGCGGCGCGCTACATGGCGCAGCGGGGCGGGATCGCCGCGGTGATCTCGTCGCCGCTGCAGCGCGCCTACGACACCGCGGCCACCGCCGCCAAGGCGCTCGGGCTGGACGTGACCGTGGACGAGGACTTGATCGAGACCGACTTCGGGGCGTGGGAGGGGTTGACGTTTGCCGAAGCGGCCGAACGAGATCCGGAACTGCACCGGCGCTGGCTGCGCGACACCAGCACCGCCCCGCCGGGCGGTGAAAGCTTCGATGCGGTGCTCGATCGGGTGCTCAGGGTGCGCGAGCGGGTGATCGCCGCGCACCGGGGCGCCACGGTGCTGGTGGTGTCACATGTGACCCCGATCAAGATGCTGTTGCGGCTCGCGCTGGACGCCGGCCCGGGGATCCTGTACCGATTGCATCTTGATCTGGCATCGTTGAGCATCGCAGAGTTTTATTCGGACGGAGCATCGTCGGTGCGGCTGGTGAACCAGACGGGTTATCTTTAGGCGGGTATAAGGGGGCACCGATGCAGCCGTCTCAGCCACCCGTTGAAGCTGTTCCCGCGGACATCCGGGCGCGGGTGATGGCGGCGGCGCTCGATGAGCTGACCCTCTGGGGTGTCGAGCGGTTCAGCATCGAGGCCCTGGCGGAGCGCCACAATCTCGACCGCGAGATGATCTACCGTTTCTGGGGCAGCCGGCAGCAACTCATCGTTGCCGCGGCCCTGGCCGATGCGGAGGCCTACAGCTCGATAGCCGACACCGGCTCGTTGCGCGGCGACCTGCTGGCGTTGACCCGGAAGCTGTCCGATCGGATCAACAGCAAGGCGGGCCGCGCGTTCATGCGGGCGCTGGTCATGGACCGTCGCGGACCACACGACGAAGAGGCGCGAATGATGGTGTGGGAGGCTCGTTTTGCCGTCGTGCGCGAGGTCGTTGACCGGGCCAGGAAGCGTGGCGATCTGCGTGACGGCGTCAACACCCTGGCCGCCGTGCAGATCGTCCTGGCGCCGTTGAACGTTCGCGCCCTCTACTCCGATGTCCCGGTCGACGACCGCTATTGCGAGGCGGTAGCCGATATGGCATGGCACGCGCTGGCGCGAAAATAGCCGACCTCAGGTCGCGGCGAACTCGACCGGCAGCGCCGCCGGCGAGCGGAACGCCACACCGACGACGTGCGGTGCCGGGGCGCTCGGGTCGAGCCGCAGGTCGCCCAGCCGGTCGAGCAGCGCGTTGATGGCCACCGTTCCCTCCATCCGCGCCAAGTGCATGCCCAGGCACAGGTGTGGGCCACCGCCGAAGGTCAGGTGCGCGATGTTCTTGCGGGTGGGGTCGAAGCGGTCCGGGTCGGGGTAGCGCGCCGGGTCGCGGTTGGCCGCCGCGACGCTGACGCTGACGTTGGTGCCGGCCGGGATCGCGACGCCGCCGAGCTCGCAGTCGCGGACCGCCCGCCGCACCACCGTGGTGATCGGCGGTTCCCAGCGCAGCGCCTCCTCGAAGGCGCCGCGCACCAGGCCGCGATCGGAGCGCAGCGCCTCGACCAGCCCGGGCTCGCACAGCAGGGCGACCAGCAGGTTGCCCGACGCGCGGTAGGTCGTCTCGACGCCGGCGGGCAGGATCAGCAGCAAAAACGCGAAGATCGCGTCGTCGGTCAGGCGCGCGCCGTCGATCTCCGACTCGGCCAGCGTGCTGATCAGGTCGTCCTGGGGGCGACGCCGCCGTTGGGCCAGGATCTCCGCGAGGTAGCTCTTCAGCTCCCGGGACGCCGCGATGCCGCGGTCCCAGTCGTAGACCACGTTGAGCAACTCGATCGACAGCCGCTGGAAGCGCGGGTAATCCCGGCGTGGGAGGCCCATGATCCGCGCGATGACCTGGACCGGGAACGCGAAGGTGAACTCGCGGGCCAGCTCGGCGCGCCCGCGCGGCGCGAACCGGTCGATGAGCTCGTGGACCACCACCTCCACCAGCTCGGCGCGCCAGCGCTCCAGCAGCGCCGTGCGGAACGACGGGGACACCAGGGCCCGGCCGGCCCGGTGCTCGGCGCCCTCGAGTTCGAGCAGGGTGCGGCCCATCACGGGGCCCATGATCTGGTCGTAGATCGACGACGAGAACGCGTCCGGGTGGGTGAGCACCGTTTGGCACTCGTCGTATCCGAGCACGGTCACCCCGAGGTCGCCGACCTGCCCGGAGCTGACCTCGGCGAAAGGGTTCCCGACCATCACCCGGTGGCGGGCCCGCGCCTCGCGCAGCCGCTCGTGCACGTTTTCGACCTGCATGAGCAGGCCACTCTGCAGCTCGGCGGGGTCGAATCCGTCGACCGTCACGAGGCCGGCACCGTCTGGGTGTCGCGGCCCGACCGCAGCACCCTGCCGGGCAGGGCGCCGGTGGCGGCGCCGTCGCGGCAGACCTCGACGCCGCCGACCCACACCGAGCCGATCCCGTAGGCGTCGGCGACCAACCGGGGCGCGCCCGACGGCAGGTCGTAGCGGGTGCGCTCCGGCCCGTGGCCGACGGTCGCGGGGTCGAACAGCACCAGATCGGCGTGCCAGCCGGGTGTGATGCGGCCGCGTTCGGTCAGGCCGTAGAACCGGGCCGGCACGTCGGTGATCAGCCGGACGGCTTCCTCGAGCGTGACGACCCGGTGCTCGCGCACGCCCTTGCTGAGCAGCGCAGTCGTGTAGATCGCGCCGCACATCATGTCGAGGTGGGCGCCCGCGTCGGAGCCGCCGATCACCGCCCCCGGGTGCCGCCACACCTCCGCGCGCATCTTCCAGTCGGCCGCGTCGTCGCCCGTCAGCGGAGGGGAGAGGCCGGTGCGCAACTCGTCGGCGATGACGACGTCCAGCAGGGTGTCGAACGGCTGGCTACCGCGGGCGGCGGCGACCTCGCCGACGCTGCGGCCCGTCGCGTCGGCGTTCTCGGGGGCGAACGTCTCGACGATGACCAGGCGGTCCCACTGCGCCAGGCCGCGCAGCATGCCCGCTTCTTTGGCGGCGGCGCCCTCGGCAAGGCGCCGGCGAACTTGCGGATCGGCCAGTGCGGTAAGGCGTTCCGGCACCGGCAGGTGCATCGTGTCGCGCCAGCCCGGCAGCCCGTCGAGGACGAAGCCGGACAGGAACGACAGCCGGATCTTCATGGCTTGCGGCAAGGTGAGCGCCACCACCCGGCCGCCGCGTCGCGCCGAGGCGTCGTAGGCGCGCAGCTGTCGTTCGTGCCCGGCGGGGTTGGCCGCCGAGACGCCCAGCAGGTTCCAGTTCAGCGGCCGGTCGGCGGCCACGGACATGTCGGTGAGCAGCGCGATGTCCTCGTCGGTGAAGCCGGACAGGCAGCCGGCGATGATCCCCTCCAGGGTGGTGCCGGGGTGGTCGCGGAGAGCGCCCGCCAGCGCGACGAGTTCTTGCTTTGTCGCGCTGCGTGACGGGACCGGCTGGCCGGAGCCGTCGTTGTGGGTCGGGGACTGGCTCGTCGACAACCCGAGCGCGCCGGCGGCCAGCGCGTCGTGCAGCACCGCGACCATCTTGTCGACCTGTTCGGCGGTGGCCTCGCCGCCGACGGCGTCGCCGCCCATCGCGGCCAGTCGCAGCGCCGAATGACCCACCAGAAAACCGGCATTCACGGCGATGCGGCCGTCGAGGCGGCCCAGCCACTCGCCGAACGACGCCCAGCCCCAGTCGAGTCCGGCCCGCAGCGCGTCGAGCGGCATCCCTTCCACCCGCGCCAGCATCCGGGTGAGGTAGTCGTGCTGCTCGGCGGCCGCCGGCGCCAGCGTGAAGCCGCAGTTGCCGCCGAAGACCGTGGTGACGCCGTGCTGCACCGACGGGCTCGCGGTCGGGTCCCAGAACAGTTGCGCGTCGTAGTGGGTGTGCAGGTCGACGAAGCCCGGGGCCAGCGTCCGGCCATGGGCGTCAACGGTTTTCGAGGCCGGGTCGTCGACCTGGCCGACCGCGACGATGCGGCCGTTGGTGACGCCGACGTCGCCGTGGCGGGCGGGCGCGCCGGTGCCGTCGACGATCTGGGCGTCGCGGATGAGCAGGTCGAGCATTTCAGGCCTCCTACGCTGTGGCCAGCCAGCTTTCGTCCGGCAACGGGTGGCGGAACAGCTGAGCCGCGTTGAGGTGGGTGATCCGCGCCACGTCGTCCGCCGGCAGACCCGCGACGTTGCGGGCCACCACCTCTTGGGTGTCGGGCCAGGTCGAATCGGCGTGCGGGTAGTCGCTTTCGACGAGGATGCGGTCGGCGCCGATCGCGTCGAGGGCGCCGAACGCGTGCGGGTCGTCGATCGAACAGAACCAGAAGTTGCGCCGCAGCACCTCGCTGGGCAGCAGGTCACTCTTCCACGCGCCGCCCTCGTGGCCCGAAGCCGAGTGCGCCAGAACGTAATCGGCGCGGTCGCCGAGCATGGCCGCCCAACCCAGGCCGCCCTCGGCCAGGGTGATTTTCAGCTTCGGGTACCGCACCGGGATGCCCGACCAGAGCATGTCGGCGCAGGCGACCAGGCCGTTCACCGGAAACAGGGTGGTGATGGTCTCGAATGGCGTGTCCGGGGCGGGGATTGGCGCCCACTGCGCAGAGCCGGTGTGCAAGCACACCACCGTCCCGGTGTCCTCGCAGGCGGCGAAGAACGGCTCCCAGGCACCGCTGTGCAGGCTCGGCAGCCCGCATTGCGCGGGCAGCTCGGGGAAGCTGACCGCCTTGAATCCGCGCGCGGCGTTGCGGCGTACCTCGTCGGGGGCGAGCCGCGGGTCGGCGAGCCAGGGCAGCTGCAGCGGGATGATGCGGTCCGGGTAGCTGCCGGCCCACACCTCGAGGTGCCAGTCGTTCCAGGCCCGCAAGGTGGCCAGGCCCAGCTCGAGGTCGTCGCTTTTCCAGAACACGGTGCCGGCGAACCCGGCGATCAGCGACGGGAAGTTGACCGATGCCCAGATGCCGGCGAGGTCCATGTCGTCGATTCGCGCGTCGATATCCCAACAGCCGCGCCGCATTTCGTCGAAGCGGGCGGCTTCCATGCTCCACTCCTCGCGCGGCCGGCCGATCACGGCGTTGAGGCCGATGTTGGGGTACTCGCGGCCCTCGTAGCGCCATACCTGCCGCCCGTCGTCGGTCTCGACGACCCTCGGTGCGCGCTCGGCCAGCGCGGCCGGCAGCCGCCCCACGAACAGGTCGGGCGGCTCGATGACGTGGTCGTCGACCGAGATCACGACGTGCTGCCGCTGCCGGGGATCAGGGTCTGGCAGCAGCGCCATACCTTTCGACTATGGTCGGATTTCCTGCCGTGTCAATGCTATCTATGCAATCAATGCAAAGATCGGGGCTGGCGACCCCATCATCATCTCCGGTCACATCGGCACCATTGGCCCCGGGCCGGGAGGCACCCGGCTCGTTCTCCACCTATGAGCGACAACCTGTATGTCCGCAATCATGTCGAGGCCTATCCTTTGGGGACCACGACAATGCTGGAAGCCGGGATAAGCGGAGGGTCGGATGACGGCCGTAACGGCCTGCAGCAGGTGCGGCACCGAACCTCTGCAGGATGCGCGGTTTTGCCACAGTTGCGGCTCACCGGTAAACGACCCGACTATCCGCCCGGAGTACAAGCAGGTCACGGTCCTCTTCGCCGACGTGGTCCACTCGATGGACATCGCAGCGACCGTCGGTCCAGAGCGGCTGCGAGAGGTCATGACTGAGCTGGTGACCCGTGCAGCAGGAGTGGTGCGGCGCTACGGCGGCACAGTGGACAAGTTCACCGGCGACGGCATCATGGCGCTGTTCGGTGCCCCAGTGGCGTTGGAGGACCACGCGTTTCGTGCATGTGTTGCCGCACTGGGTATCCAGGACGCGGCCGCACAACTCGCCGTGGCGGTCAGCCGTCGCGACGGTGTGAATTTGAGGCTGCGGGTGGGCCTCAACTCCGGCCAGGTCATCGCGGGCGCGATCGGTTCGAGCGCCTTCGGTTACACGGCGATCGGTGAACAGGTCGGCATGGCCCAGCGGATGGAATCGGTGGCGCCTCCGGGCGGCGTCATGCTGAGCTCGTCCACTGCTCGGCTGGTCGAGAACGTCGTGGCGCTGAGCGCACCGGAAATGGTGCACGTCAAGGGCTCGAACGACCCGGTGGCCGGATTTCGGTTGATCAGCATTCCTCCACGTCGGCGCAGCAAGCACCATGACCCGACCCTGGTAGGGCGGACATCCCAGTTGAACGCCATCGCCGGGATACTCGATGAGGCCTGCGGCGGCGCCGGCGGTGTGATCGGTGTCGTTGGCGCCCCGGGTATCGGGAAGAGCCGCATCGCTCGGGAGTCGGCCAAACTGGCCGGCAACCGCGGTGCGGAGGTGTTCACCACCTACTGCGAATCCCATACGAGCGATGTGCCGTTTCACGCGGTGACGGGGTTGCTGCGGGCCCAGCTGGGACTCAACGATCTCGACGGCGGCGCCGCGCGGGAGCGCGTCCGTGCTCGCATGCCCCACGGCAACCCCGAAGATCTGCTGCTGCTCGATGACCTGTTGGGCGTTCGGCACCCCGAGGCAGTCTTGCCGGACATCGCCCCCGATGCTCGCCGGCGACGGTTGATCGCCCTGATCCACTCGCTGTGGCTCGCCCAGACCACGCCGGCGCTGTGCATCATCGAGGATGCACACTGGATCGACTCCGTCAGTGAGTCGATGTTCAGTGAGCTTCTGACGGTCATTCCCGCAACGCGTTCCGCGGTTGTGATCACCTACCGACCCGAGTACACGGGATCACTGACGAATGTGGTTGGAGCGCAAACTATTTCACTCGCCGGGCTGAGTGATGCAGAAACCGCGGCGCTGCTCAACCACCTATTGGGGTCCCATCCGTCCCTCAGAGGCATTACGGCGCTCATCTTGGGACACGCCGGCGGCAACCCGTTTTTCGCGCAGGAGATGGTTCGTGACCTGGCTGAGCGGGGCGCGCTCGACGGCGAGCGCGGCAGCTACCGATGCACCACCGACGTCGCCGAAGTGACGGTGCCGGCGACCCTGCACGCCGCGCTGGCCGCCCGCATCGACCGGCTCAGCGCCGCGGCGAAGCAGACCCTGAACGCGGCGGCCGTGATCGGATCCCGCCTCGACGCCGAACTCTTGGCCCGGGTTGTGGACGCTGCGCAGGTGGCACCGCTGATCGAGGCCGACTTCATCGAGCAACTGGCGGCCAGCCCCCGCGGCGAGTACGCGTTTCGCCACCCGCTAATCCGTGCGGTGGCTTACGAATCACAGTTGAAGGCGGACCGCGCCGCGCTGCACCGTCGGTTGGGCGTAGCGATCGAACAACGTGACCCCGCATCGGCGGACGAGAACGCCGCGTTGATCGCCCAACATCTGGAGGCTGCCGGGGACTTGCCCGGTGCATACGCACAATACTTGCGGGCCGGTTTTTGGTTGATGACAAGGGACATCGTTGCCGCCCGCCGAAGTTGGGAACGCGCCCGGCAGATGGCCGACGCGTTGCCCATCGAGTTCCCGGACCGCACCGGGTTGCGCATTCATCCCAGGGCGATGTTGTGCTTCACCACTTGGCGGGTGGGCGGCAGCGCCGACGACACCGGCCTCGAGGATCTGCGTGACCTGTGCACCGCATCCGGTAACCACGTGTTACTGGCGGCTGGGTTATCGGGCGCGATGTTGTCGTTGAGCATGGCCAATCGCCATCGCGAATCAGCCCGCCTGGCTTCCGAGCAGATAGCCCTGTTCGATTCCGTTGATCCGATGACTGTCTTCGCGGTCATGTCCGCGGCGATGTTCGCCAAGCTGCATGTCGGGGAGGTTGCCGAGGCGCTGCGCGTGGCGCAGAAGGTGGTTGATCTGCTGGGTGACGACGGCTCGAAAGGCAACGTCTCCGGTCTCGGATCTCCTTTGGCAGTTGGCCTCCTGTACCGCGCACACGCGCGCGCTGCTCTCGGTGACCGATCGTGGCGCACCGATTTCAAGCGCGCTATCGCTATCCAGCAAGACCTGCGCGGGCCCTCCGGTGTGGTGATCGTGGTCACCTACGGTTACACCATCGCCGCCACGAACGGCTTGCTCTTGCCGGATTCAGCCGCGCTTTCCGAGACGGCCGAGGTGCTTGAAGATGCCGAGAAGTCAGGCGACGATGTCGCTTTGGCGCTCGCCCAGGTAGCACATGGGCTTCTGTTGACTCACGTCGACCCCGCGGCTTCTCAAACCGGGTCGAAGTTGATTTCCGAGGCGCGCGCAGCTCTGCTGCGGCAGCGCAACTTGCTCGACGCGGCAACCGCAGACATTCGCCTCGCTGAATTGAAGGCTGAGGCCGGAGACGTAGCGGAGGCCATCGAGATCGCCCGGGCCACCGCGAACGAGCTGACCGAATCCGGTGAGATGCTCCTACGCGGTGCCGCCGATGCTGCGCTGGTGGCCGCGCTGTCCTTGCGCGGCAACGACACCGACGTCGACGAGGCGCAGGCGGCAATCGACCGGCTGGCAGCCGTGTCGGTCGAGCCGGGATTCGTCCTCAACGAATTGTCGTTGCTGCGCATGCGGGCACTGGTCGCGCGTGCCCGCGACGACGAGGCGGTCTACCGCGACCACCGAGACCGCTACCGGGCCATGGCTATCTGCCTGGGCTTCGCGGGCCACATCAAATGCGCCCAGGAGATGCCCTGATGCTCCAGATCGAATGCGACCGGTGGCGTGACGCCGGCAGGCATAGCCGACGACCGGTTTGGGCCCGTCCCGAGCGCACTGGCTTCGCCCCTCCGGAATACTGCGCTGCAACGAAAGCATCAGAAAGGAATTCCAGCGATGGTCATCACACGTGCCGAGGCGGCGCAGTACGTCAAGGACGCCGGCGGCCTGAAGCTGGTCGTCTTCGGGGCCGACGGGCACCAGGTCGCGGCGATGTTCGTGCAGGGATCGGTGACCTACGACGCGGAGGAGGCGACCTTCCTCGCGGTCGCCGAAGACGGCCACACCGTCGGCGAGCTGTTCGTGGACGAAACCGTCGAATACGACGAGAACACCGACTCCTTTGTCATCCGTACCGCGCGATAGTCAGGGCGCCTAGCATCGCCTCATGAAAAGGACATTCGTCGTCACGCTCGCGTTCGGGTTGATCATCGCGCTGTTCGGCCTGATCTGGGCGCTGCAGGGATTCGGCGTCCTCGGGGGTAGCCCGATGAGCAACACCACGACCTGGTCCATCATCGGCCCGATCACGGCGCTGATCGGCATCGGGATCGCGGCATTCAGCTGGCGGAAGCTCTCGGCGAAATAACCCTGCGGTAGTGCCTCACGCCTGCACGGTGAACTGCACCGTGTGCCAACCGGTGGCGCCGTCGGGCACGGGACCAACCCGATCCGCCGTCTGCGTGGCTTCGGTGTTGTCGATGGCGCGCACCGTAATGGTGTGTTTCCCAATGCTTTTCGCTTGCCAGGGAAAGCTCCACAACCGCCACGTCTCGTTGGAATAGGCCGCGCCCGGTTGCGCCGGCTGCCACCCGCCGTCGTCGATGCGGACCTCCACCGCGCGCACGCCGCGATTCTGCGCCCATGCGACACCGCCGAACACCACGGGCCCCACCGGAACCTGCTGGCCGTCTTTCGGCACATCGATCCGCGACTCGGTCTTTATGGGTGCACGCGCTGCCCAGCCCTGCCGCGTCCAGTACGCCTGGGCCCTGTCGAAGCGGGTCAGCTCCAAATCGACGACCCATTTGGTGGCCGACACATACCCGTACAGCCCGGGCACCACCAATCGGGCCGGGTAGCCGTGCTCGACCGGCAGCGGCTGACCGTTGAGACCGACGGCCAGGACCGCTTCCCGGCCGTCGGTGAGCGCCTGCACCGGCGTCCCGGCGGTGAACCCGTCGATCGACGTCGAGAGCACCATGTCGGCGTCCGCGTGCACGCCGGCCGCCGCCAGCAGATCGGTCAGCCGGTAGCCCGTCCACACACCGGTCGAAACCAGGTCCCCACCAACGGGATTCGACACGCACGTCAACGTCGTCACCGTTTCGACGGCGTCGAAGCGGCCGAGGTCGTCGAAGGTGTAGGTGGCTTCGTGGTCCACCATGCCGTGAATGCGCAGCCGCCAGTCGCGGTGGCTGAGTTGGGGAACGACCAGCGCGGTGTCCACCCGGTAGAAGTCGGCGCTGGGGGTGATAAACCGTGGCAGCGCAACGCCGTTCGGTTGCACGCCGGCGGGTATCGGTTGCGCCGGCGTGCGCGGCCGGGGAAGCGCGACGCCGGTGCGGTCGGCGGCCACCGAATGCACCATCCGCGTGATGACCGCGCCCGCGACGCCACTCACCACTCCGAACCCGAGCAGTCCGTAGATGACCAACCTGCGCCTGCCGGCATCCGGCTCGCCCTCGTCTTCCGTGCCGGGCCAGAACCGGCGGGTGAGCCAGCGCAGCGTCGCCACACCGCAGGCGGCGCCCGCGACGGTGGGGATCGTGTCGAGTGCCGTCGCACCGTGCCGCGACAGCACCGCAATGCACCCGAGGACGCCCGCCGCGGCGATCACGGCGCTGCCAAGCGGTCGGCGGCGGGTCTCGAGGGTCCCGCCGATCGCGGCGATCGCGGCGATCGCCACCAGCACCACGACGGCCACGAAAAGCTTGTCCAGGGAACCGAGGGTCTGAATCCCCCACTCCTTGACGGGTCCCGGTGTCAGGTCGACCGCGACCGCGCCGATGGCGGCACGCGCATCGGCCCGCGCACCGAACGTGATGCCCACCAACTGGGCCACCCCGAGCGAGACGGACGCGGCCGCGACCCCGGCGATCATCCGCTCATTGGACGGGGCGACGGCCACCCGGACCACTGTACCCGGGTTTCCCCATTTGCATGGGGACCGCAAACGCCTTGCACCGCAGGCGAACCGCCGATATGGGCACGCTGCCGTCGACCCTCATGTGGGCGGTCCCTTTTCGCGGAACCCGGGACCGAAAGCCCGCCCCGCGGTAGGCTTTTCCTCGAGATCGCTGTCGGGCTAGGAGATGGCTATGTCCTTTGTGACGGTCGTGCCGGAATTTGTTGGGCAGGCGGCCGGGCAGCTGGAGAACATCGGCTCGGCCTTGACCGCCGCCCACGCCGCGTCGGTGCGTCCGACGACCAACCTGGTGGCTGCCGCGGGCGACGAGGTGTCGGCGGGGATCGCCTCGCTGTTTTCCAGCCACGCCCGGGAGTATCAGGCGCTCAATGCCCAGGCTGCGGCGTTCCACACCGAGTTCACGAACTTGCTGAGAACCGGCGCGGCTTCGTATCTCGGCACCGAGATCACCAACACGGCTGTCGCCGCGTCCGGCGGCGTCGTCCAGTCCATCGGCGGCGAATTCCTGTCCGCATTCGAGGGCAGCGGTCTTCAGGAGATCGAACTGCCCCTCGATTTGGCGGGCCCGGTGGTCGCCGCGACCGGGGCGCTAGGCCAGAGCGCGACGGTATTCGTCAATGCCGTGCAGGCTGGGGACCAGGCGGCGGCCATGGCGGCGCTCGCCGACGTCGGCCCCGGCGTCGGGAGCGCGATCCTCTATGGCCAGGCCCCGGTATCCATACCGTTGCCGGGGTCGATTCCGGGCGTGCAGTCGGTGGCGCTCAACATTCCCTTTGGTGGGTTGCTGGCTCCCCTTCAGCCCCTCACGGTCACCGTGACGGCCGGTGGGAACCCGCCGCTCAGCGTCCCGACGGGGTTCGAGGTCGGCGGCATCATTCCCGACGTACAGGCCAACGGGCCCGAAGTCGCGCTCGCACTGCTCCTTCTGGGTCTGTCGTTCGTGTAGTCGCCCACGCTGCGGGTCACTGGCTCATGAGCTCCGGGTTCCGGACTCTCAATGCTTCAGCGCGTTGTCATTTGACGCACGGAATGCCGTCGGCGGCCATGCGCGTGAGGTTGGTGGGTGCCGGTTCCTGCGTGCCGGTGCCGGTGGCCGGCACGGTGGTGACGGGGACCGCGGACGTCGTGGTCGGTGATTCCGACGTCCGATTGGGGCTGTCGAACCGGGAGTAGTCGGTGCCGACGGTCAACTGCACCGTGTTGCGGGCGACGCTGTCCGATGGGGTCGCGGTGATGCCGAAGTCGTCGCCGAGTTCGTCGGCGGCCGCCTGCGCACCGGGCCCGTAGGCGATGCTGCTCGTTCGGCTCGTGGAGTCGGCGGTGCTGACGTTGCCCTTGTCGAATCGCCCTGTCGCCAAGAGCTTTTCGAGGTGCACCGCCTCGCCCTGCTGGCCCGACGCGTTGACCACGTCGAGCACGACGCCGCCCACCGCCGGCTGCCCGGCTTCGGCCGTCTCGGCGGCCGTGTTGAGGGGGCTCGTCGCCGGCGAATCGGCGGCCACCAGGCTGTGCACGATGGAGCGGATGGTGGACACGTCGATGAAGTTGACGTCTTCTCCGTCGGAGATTTTGCCGAACTCGGTGACCGGCAGCGTGTAGAGCGCGACCGGCCGGTCGGGGAATGCCGAAGCGTCACGCACCAACTCGTCCAGGTCGAAACCGGCGTCCACGGCGACGTTTTGCTTGGCGACGTCGAGCAGGGCGCGCAGCCGGCCAGGGGATGACAACACCCCGCCATGGCGGAGAGCGCTGACCACCGAAACGAGGAAGGCCTGCTGGCGGCGGCTGCGGTCGAGGTCGGTGAACGCCGCGTCGTTGGCGTCGCGGCGTTGGCGCACGAATGCCATCGCCTGGGACGCACTGATCTGCTGGGTGCCCTTGTGAAAGTCCGCGCCCGAGTAGTAGCGGTCCGAGGTGTCCTCGTTCAGGCACACCGTGATGGGTTCGACGACGCGGGCGAGCTGAAAAAACCCGACCAGGGTGACCTCGATGAAGTGGTCGATCGGGATCTGCAGCAGGCGCCGGACCGTGCCGATCTCGGCCTTGCGCCCGGCCTCCCTCGCGGCCTGTTCCTTCGCCGCGGGGTCCTGGCCTGCCGTGGAGGACGAACCGGATTGCATCACGCGTTGATACGCGAAGCTGTAGGCCTGCTTGACCTTGCCGCGGCAATCCGAGCCCTGGCATCCGGCCAGATCCACGTAGTCGTCGCGGGGGATCGAGATCGCCGTCGCGGGGGCGCCGCCGGCGGGCAGGTGCACGACGATCAGCGCGTCGGCATCGCCGTCGGCGGAGTCCTCGTTGCCCGCGTGCAGCGCATCGTAAAGTTCGGGCGCCAGCGGCCGGCCGTGCTGGTCGCGGCGGCTGTCCAGCCCCATGATCAGGATGTTCTGATCGCTTCCGGCCGAGGCGGGTTCACCGGACAGCGCCTCGGACGTGGTGATGCCGGCCGTCGCGGCGCGGTAGGTGATCCACCCGATGGCGGTGACGGCAATCACGGCCGTCGATATCAGCGCGGCGAGCACCTTCACTCCACCCGGAATGCGGTGCCTGCCGCGCGAGCGATGCCGGGGCCCGCCCGTCGGCGAACCCGCCGCACCATCGCCTGACATGACAGAAGTGAGAGTAACCAGGTCGCCGCGGTTTAACCAATGTCTGCCCAGGTGAATGGCGGAATAGGGGCGTCATCGGTTCAGCAGCGAGTCGACGTTGGCGTGAAAGAGGCCGGGCATTTCCGGCTCCCGGCAGCCCATCTTCCCGTAGTCGTTCAGCGGCGTCGCCGTGCCCTCGGAGTGCGGATAGTCGCTGCAGAACATGAACACGTCGCCGGTCAGCTCGGCCAGCTGCTTGGGGTTCTCGTAGGAGAAGGAGGACACCCGAACGTGGTCGAGGAAGTATTGGCTCGGTCGCCGCGCCAGGTTCGTTGTGGGCCTGCCGTTGAGCTTGGTGGTGAAGTCGAACGCACCGTCCAACATCAGCAGAAATTGCGGGACCCAGGCGGAGCTGAGCTCGACCACACCGAAGCGCAGACCGGGATGACGGTCGAAGACCCCGTGCAGGATGAGGTCGGACAACGCCAATGCCGGTGGGACCCAGAGAAATACGGCTTCGGTGGCGGGCACCAGGTCCTGCGCCGGATCGTCGTGGTACCAGCAATCGTCCAAGACCCGCACCTGATCCGCGACGTGGAACACCGGCGTGACGGCGTGGTCGACGAATGCCGACCAGATCCGGTCGTGCTCGGGATGGGAAAGTTCCCGCCCGTCGACCGGCCCCGCGGCGACCATGGCCAGCGTGATGCCGGAGCGCGCCAACACATCCAGCTCGGCCTCGAGCCACTCCGGATCGCGCAGTGTCAGATGTGCCACCGGATGCAGCCGCCCATCGCCGTCCGTTCGCACGTTGGCACACCACCGGTTCCACGCCGCCATGTTCGCGGTCATCGCCGGAAGGGACGGCGACAGGTGGCGCTCCCAGAGCAGGCCGAAATTGGGAAACAGGACCGCCTCGTCGAGTCCCGCATCGTCGAGCCAGCGAAGCCGCGACCCCGGCTCCCAGTAGGCGGCGGGCAACGCTTCGTCGTACCGATAGGCGGGCGGCTCGGCGGCCCGGCGACGGTTGCGGTGCTCGCCGCAGGATGCGGTGTTGCCGGGCAGGTGGACGTCGGCGAGCGCGAGCGGAGCGCCGCGCCAGCTCAGCCAGGTGTAGCCCAGCTCGTCGTCGACCAGGTTCAGCGCGTCGGCACGGGCGGCGGGGTCGATGTGGTCGGTCCACAGCGAACGGCTCTCGTAGAGGTGCTGGTCGGAGTCGACGATGCGAGCCATACCGCCAGTTGTGCCACCGCCATCCGGCAGCGTCAAGGGGCGCCGAACGTACGGTGTCGACCTCGCAACCGGAATCGCGATTCTCAACCCGTCACCGCCGAAGCTGATTAGGCTTTGTTTGCTGGCAACAGCGAAGTGAGCGGGTGGGTAAGAGGCACTATGACGAGGAAAGTGAAGATCGTCGCCTTCTTCTCGAGCTGCGCTGTGCTCATCACGATTCTCGGCGCGGCCGGCGGCGCTGTTGCCGGCCCGGACGATTCGGCGACCGCCGTGTACAGCTTCGTCAACCGGCTTCGCCCGACGTGCGGGATCGGCGACGACCCGCGCCTGACCTCGGCCGCGCAGCGGCACGCCGACGACATGCTCACGCACGGTGTGAACGGGCACATCGGATCGGACGGCTCGTCGCCACAGGCGCGCATCGCGGACGCGGGCTACACCCGGACCGGCTACACCGGTGAGATCGTCTACTGGGGCACCGGGTCCGCCGCAACCCCGGGCGCCGCGCTCGACGCGTGGATGGGGAGTCCCCCACACCGCTCGATCATCCTGAACTGTGCCTTCACCACGGCCGGCTTCGCCACCGCCTGGAACGGCGACAAAATGACCGCCGTCGGGGATTTCGCCGGCCCTTAAAAGCTGTGCGGCCCAAGATGTTCGGATGCGGCCGCCTTCGCAACGCTTACTCCGTCTGGGGTTTCGTCACGAGTGAGCGTTCTGGGCTTTCGGTGTGAGCCCAGGGTGCAGATTCGACGGATTTTCGGCCCGGAGTGCACATTCAAAGCCGTCAGTGCACACTCGAAGGTTCGCTAATTCGGCACGGGGTGCCGGACGAACGTGCGCGGCTGGGTGAACGCGCGGATGCCGTCGACGCCGAGCTCGCGGCCGAGGCCGGACTGGCCGCACCCGCCGAACGGCAGGCGCGGGTCCTGGGCGGCCAGGCCGTGGCAGTTGACGCTGACCGTGCCCGCGACGAGCTCGCCGGTGATCCGGTCGGCCAGGGCGTCGTCGCCCGTCCAGACCGAGGCCGTGAGGCCGAATTCCGTTGCGTTGGCGGCGGTCACGGCGTCGTCGATGTCGTCGTAGCCGAAGATCGGCAGCACCGGGCCGAACTGCTCCTCGGTGGCCAGCCGCGAGTCCGCGGCCAGGTCGGTGACGACGGTCGGCAAAGCGAAGTAGCCACCCGAGTCGGCGTCCTCGTCGCGGATGCGTCCGCCGGTGCGCACGGTCGCGCCCCGGGCCTCGGCCTCGCCGACCAGCGCGGCGACCCGGTCGCGGCCGGCGGCGGTGTGCAGCGGGCCGAGCGTGGTCTCGGCGGCGAGGCCGTCGCCGACCACCTCCTTCTCGCAGCGCGCGAGCACCGCCTCGGCCAGCTCGCCGACCCGCGCCGCGGGCGCGTACAGCCGCTTGATCGCCATGCAGACCTGGCCGCCGGTGGTGTAGGTCGCCGTCACCAGCCGCTCGACCAGCTCGTCGGTGACCTCGATGTCGGGGGCGATGATCGCGGCGTCGTTGCCGCCGAGCTCGAGGAGCACCGGCGTCAGGCGCGCCGCCGCGGCCGCCATGACGGAGCGCCCGGTGGCGACGCCGCCAGTCAGCGAAATCAGGTCGACGCCCGGGTGGGTGACCAGCGCCTGGGCGAGCTCGCTGCCGGGGCCCGAGAGCACGTTGACCACGCCCGTCGGCAGCACCTCCGCGAAAGCGCCGGCGAGCCGCAGCGCCGCCAGCGGGCACGTGGGCGGCACCTTGACGACGGCGGTGTTGCCCGCGCTCAGCGCCGACGCGAGCTTGGTCATCGTCAGCGCGAGCGGCCAGTTGAACGGCAACACCAGCGCGGCCACGCCGAACGGCTCCCGATGCAGGCGTGGGTAGGGCGCATTCGGGTCGACCTGCTCGGGCGCCACCGCGGCCTCGGCCATCGACCCGATGAGCGCGGCCAGGCCCGGGCCGGTGCTGATCTCGAAGTTGGCCTCGCTCAACACCTTTCCGTGCTCGCGGGTGTACAGCCGCGCGCCGTCGCGGGCGGCCAGCCCCTCCGCGGCGGTCGCCGCCGCGGCCATGAGGGCGGCGACCCGCTCGGCGACGCCCAGCGCCCGCCATCCGGCTGCGGCCCGCCTCGCGGCCGACACCGCGGCGTCGAGCTGGGGGCGGTCGGCGGCCGGGGCGTGGCCCACGACCTCGGCCGGCCGCGCGGGATTGTGCACGGCGTAGCTTCCGGCCGCGCCGACCTGCTGCTTGCCGCCGATCGTGAGCATCGGCTCGTCATCGGCAGTTTGGCTGTTCTGCGTGATCGTCGTTGACCCCGTCATCACCGTCTCCCTTGACCCGGTCCGGTTGTCCAGCCATCGTAGGTCGCTATGACGCCGATCACATTTTTGGTCCGATGAAAGCCATCGTGCTGCGCGAGGTCGGGCAGCCCACGGCGGTGGAGGAGCTCGCGCTGCGGCCCCTCGGCAACACCGAGGTACGGGTGCGGCTGCGCGCCAGCGGCGTGTGCCACAGCGACCTGTCGCTGCGCGACGGCTCCATCCCGACCCTGCTGCCGTCGACGCTGGGGCACGAGGGCGCCGGGATCGTCGCCGAGGTGGGCGCCGGCGTCACCACGGTTGCCCCGGGTGATCACGTCGTGCTGACGTGGAACGTGCCCTGCCGGTCCTGCCCGCATTGCCTGCGCGGCGAGGCCCAGCTGTGCGTGCACGGCTACGACCATGCCTACGGCGGTCCTTACGCCGAGAGCGGCGCCGGCCCGGTGTGGCCGGGCATGGGTGTCGGGTCGCTGGCCGAGGAGACGCTGCTGCCGGCCGCGGCCGTGGTGCCGGTCGACGAGTCGCTGCCGCTCGACCACGCCGCCCTGCTGGGTTGCGGCGTCACCACCGGCGTCGGTGCGGTGATGCGCACCGCGGCCGTGCGGCCGGGGGACAGCGTGCTCGTGATCGGCTGCGGCGGCGTCGGTTTGGCCGCCATCCAGGGGGCGCGGCTGGCAGGCGCGGCGCGGATCATCGCCGCCGACCGGGTGGCCGGCCAACTTCCGGCCGCGGCGGCCAACGGGGCGACCGACACCGTCGACGCCGGCGAGGCCGACCTCGTCGCCGCGGTGCGCGACCTCACCGGCGGCGCCGGCGTCGATCACGGGATCGAGGTGGTCGGCAAGCCCGCCACGATGCGGCTGGCTTACGAGGCCACCCGCCGCGGCGGCAAGGTCACCCTGGTGGGGGCCGCCGGAATCGCGGAGGAGGTGACGTTCCCGGCGCTGTCGCTGATGGCCGACGGCAAGACGGTTCAGGGCAGCGTGTACGGCGCCAGCGACCCCGCCCGCGACATCCCGGTACTCGCCGAGCTCGCCCAACGCGGCAAGCTCGACCTGGAAGCGCTGGTGACGCGGCGGATCGGCATCGACGACGTCGAGGCGGCGTTCGCGGATATGCAGGCGGGCCGCGGGGCGCGCAGCGTGGTGTGCTTCGCGGAACCCTCAGCGTGACAGCGTGATTGCCTGCTCCGGGCAGTTCTGCTCGCCGGCGACGGCCTGCGCCTCGAGGTCGCCCGGGACGTCCTCGACGAGCACGACGCAGTGACCGACCTCGTCGGCGTCGAACACGTCGGGCGCCAGGGTGTAGCAGCGCCCGTGGCCGGTGCAGCGTTCGGCGTCGATCGAGATGCGCATCACGACACCGGGAACACCAGCGGCAGCGACTCCACCGAACGCAGCGCCGCGGTGTAGGTGAGCTGCGTACCGGGCTTGATCTCGTAATCCGGGATGCGCCGGTGGAATTCGCGCAGCGCCACCCGCAACTCCATCCGCGCCAGGTGCGAACCCAGGCAGCGGTGCGGGCCGCCACCGAACGCGCGGTGCCGGTTGGGGTTTCGGCGGAAGTCGACGAGCTCCGGGTCGGGGAACTCGGCGGGATCGGTGTTGGCCGCGCCGAGCAGCGGGCTGACCCGTTCGCCCTTGCTGATGGGGCATCCGCCCACCTCGGTGTCCTGCATCGCGACCCGGGCGACCCCGGGAACCGGTGTCTCCCAGCGCAACAACTCCTCGATGGCGCTGGGCAGGATGTCGGGCTGCTCGACGAGCTGGTGGCGGTGGTCGGGATGGCGGGCCAGGTACACGAAGAAGCAGTCCAGCGAGTCGGTGACCGTGTCGAGGCCGGCGATCAGGAAAAGGAAGCAGATGTCGAGCAGCTCCTCGCGCGACAGCGGCTGGCCCTCGATGGTGGCCGCGATCATCGCCGACAGCACGTCATCGCGCGGGCTGGCGATGTGGTCGTCGATGGCGCGGTCGAAGTAGTCGTAGATCTGTTCCGCTGTGGGAGCGCCGGTCTCGTGGCGGCGGTCGAAGCCCGAGTCGCCCTCCGGGCGGATGATGTGGTCCTTCCACACCAGGAACTGTTCGAGGTCTTCGAGCGGCAGGCCGAGCAACTGCAGAAAGACGGTGCAGGGCAGGGGCACCGCGAACTCCTCGTGGAAGTCACACTCGCCCCGGCCGGCGAAGCGGTCGATCGCCCGGTTCACCAGCTCGGTGACGCCGGGTTCGCGCCGGGCCATCTCGCGGGGGGTGAACAGCGGGTCCAGGATGCGGCGGTACTTCGCGTGCTCGGGCGGGTCGATCTGCAAAGGGATCATCGGCCGAATGTTGCCCAGGTCGACGGCGTCCATGTTCGACGAGAACAGTTCGGTGCGCTTGAGCGCCATCTCGATGTCGGCAAGGCGGGTGAGGACCACCGCCTGCGGGGAACGGAACACCGGGGTCGTTTCGCGCAGCGCCTTGTACATCGGTTGCGGCTCAGCGAGACCCGTCACCGACTGATCGACAAATCCTTCGGTATCTGTCATGCGGTCAGCGTGGCACCATTACACTTATTTAGCAATGATTGGTAAGTTGCTCAATCGTCAAAGTCGCTAGCGAGGTGCTGGTCAGCGGATTGCGGAGCGAGTACCGTGGATCGTCGCGGACGAGTTGGCCGGGCGGCCGCGGACCGTCGCGAGGCGGTTCGAGGAAAGTCCGGACTTCACAGAGCAGGGTGATTGCTAACGGCAATCCGAGGTGACTCGCGGGAAAGTGCCACAGAAATCAAACCGCCACCCTCGCGGTGGTAAGGGTGAAACGGTGCGGTAAGAGCGCACCAGCATTCCGGGTGACCGGAGTGGCTAGGCAAACCCCACCCGAAGCAAGGCCAAGAAGGCCGCACCCGGTGCGGCCGCGCAGGCGTTCGAGGGCTGCTCGCCCGAGCCTGCGGGTAGGCCGCTCGAGGCACCCGGTGACGGTGTGTCCAGATGGATGGTCGCCGCCCCGCCGCCGTTGCCATGCCGCGGCGGCGGGGAACAGAATCCGGCTTACAGGCCAACTCGTCCGCCCCGCCCCGGGTGGAACGGCCCGCGCTCAGCGCACCGCCTTGGCCAGCTTGCGCAGCGCCTCGTCGAGCTGCTGACGGCACCGCTCGGCCAGGTCGGCCTCCTGCTGGTAGAGCAGGCCGTAGCTGAAGGTGTCCTCGCCGGCGGTGTGCGCGGCCTCGGCCTGGTGACTCAGGTGCTCGCGGCTGACCACGCTGTCCTGGTGGTCGCCCAGCAGCGTCTGGATGACCTTCGCCTGCTCGGACACCCGCGTGGCGCCGGTGGCCGCGGCGGTGTACCGAAGCCGCTTGGCGCGCTTGCGAATTCGATGCAGAGCGAGGTCCAGGTCGTGTTCTGCCCCCGGCTGCACCTCGGCGGCGGCCTTCGCGGCCTTGCGGACCTTCTGGTAGGCGGCTTCGAGCGTGACCGGCTCCGGCTCGTGGCCCGCAGCGGCGGCGGGGACTTCGGCGACCCACGCGTCGAGGGCGTCGAGCAGGCGAAAGTAGCGTTGCGAGCGCATCGCGATCAGGGACCGCCGCAGCCCCGTCTGGTAGCGGCGTCGGGCCCCGTCGACGAGGCGTTCGCGGATGCGCCCGCGCACCAGCTCCGGCGGCAGCCTGTCCAGCGCCTGCTGGTAGCGCTCGGCCAGCACCTCGGCGTCGCGGGCCACGCCCAGCACGTTGCCGAGTTCGCGCAGCTCGTCCTGGATGAAGGCGATGTCGGACGATTCGGACGCGTCCTGGGAATCGGCCAGCAGGCTGCGGATCTTCCGGATGGTCACCCGCATCTGGTGCACGGCGTCGTAGGCGTCGGCCCGCACGGCGCGATCCCACACGAGCAGCTCGGCCACCTGCTCCGCCACCGCCCGGTGCACCGGGTCGGCGGGCTCCCGCGTCTCGTCCGGCTGGGCCGTCGCGCCCAGCACCCGCGCCAGTTTGGAGGCGTGACCGGCGGGTGCGGCGCCAGCGTCGAGCAGCCGATTGCTCAGCCGGCCCAACAGTTCGGCGTCGGCCGCGCCGTTGCCCTCGACCAACTCGAGTTCCCACTCCCGCCACTCCTGTTCGGCGGGTGGTGCGTCGGAGTTCCCGGCCGCCCACGCGGTGACGTGGTCGTTGCTGAATTCCGCCAACGCCGCCCCGTCGGCGCCGTAGAGCACCTGCGTTTCGCGTTCGGTGCTGATGCGGGCGACGGGTTCGAGCGGCTTTTCGCGCACGATCGCCAGCACGATGTCGCGCAACTCGTCGGGCACGGTGTCTTTGTCCCCGGATTCCCCAGCGTCCAGTGGTGCGCGCACCTCGGTGCGGGCTTCGGGGCCGGCCGGTAGCTTCAGATGCCAACCCGCGTCGTGGCCGCCGGTGCGGCGCCGGAGGGTGATCTTGTTGCGCGCCAGGTCATGGGCCGGGGTGTCGAAGTACGTCGCGTCCAGCGATTCGGTCGGCGACTTGTCGACGTGGTCGACCGCGGCGATGCCTTCGAACGACGGCGACACCGTGGACTCCACGACGTCGAACTTGCGCTCCACCTCGAGATGTCGCGAGGTTTTGGGCGCTTTTACCGGCATTTTCGACTCCATTGAGGCGGCAGGACGGGCACCCATAGGGTGCCACATCGCCGGGTGCGGTCACGCGGCCGTTCCCCTCCCTAGGGGCTGAGGTGCATCGCCAGGCCCGCCAGCCGACGAATCGTCTGGCTTTCGCTGTCGCGGTACGGCCGCCCGTCGGGGAGGAGCAGATCGTGGAACCAGACGTCGGGCGGCGCCGCGTACGGGTGCTCCCACGAGTCCCAGGGGAAGTAGGTTTGGGTCTTCCCGGCGACCAGGCCCCAGTTGATCGCACCGACGTTGTGCGACTTGGCAATTGGCAAAACGCCCTCCACGGTGCTGCCGAGCGATCGGGCCAGGTACTCGGTGCACAGGATCGGGCGTCCCTGCGGGGCAAGCTCCGCGATGCGGGCCTCGAAGTCGGCGGGGCCGCCGTAGCTGTGGAACGTGATGACGTCGGAGTTGTCGAGCTGAATGCCCCTGATGGTGCTGCGCAGATCGGAGTCCTCTTCGGGTTCACCGTCCCACACGCCGCTCGTCAACGGTTGCCGCGGATCGACCGAGCGAGCCCAGGCGAATACCTGCGGAAGCAGCTCGGCGACCAGGTTCAGCTTGTCGGCCCTCTCGACAGAGCGGTAGTAGCGGGAGGGATTGTCGGGCTCGTTCCACAGGTCCCAGCCCAAAACGCGGTCGTCGTTGCGGAATTGGGTCAGCACCGCCGTGACGTAGCCGCGCAGGACGCGGCCGTAAGCCCCGTCGCCCAGGCGGTCTGCGCCCGGGCTCTGCACCCAGCCGGAGTTGTGCACACCGGGCCTGGGATCGCGCTGCTTGCCCGCGCGGGGGAACGGATCCCAGCAGGAGTCGAAAAAGACGAACAGCGGTTTGATGTCGTGCGCCGCCGCGATGTCGACGAACTGGGCGAGGCGGCCCTGGAATCCCCGGGAATCCTGGGTCCAGAGCTGATCGTGCAGGAAAACCCGCACCGTGTTGAACCCGTGCTGCTGGGCCCAGCCCAGCTCGGTGTCGATGCGCCGCGGGTCGAAGGTGTCGGCCTGAAACATCTCCAGCTGGTTGATGGCGTTCGACGTCACGAAGTTCGCGCCGAGGAGCCAGCCTTGCGCCTGGTACCAGCGGTCGGCGCGATCGGGCGACCATCGACTTGAGTCGGGCGAGCCGACGGGCGGTTGCGCGGCGGCGCGCGGTGCGCGGGCCAGGGCGGCGCCTCCTGCCAAAAGCAGCGGCAACTTCAAGACCGTCCGGCGGTGCACGAAGCCACCGAAAGTGCCGACTATGTGTTCAACCCCCCGCCCGCGGAGTCGCCATTGTGTACAGAAGAAATCGTACACGCCCTGCCACGCAAGGGATTTCAGCAAAACCCAGTCTGGACCGGATCGACTTTGCAAGCGCGCAGAAGCCCGCGACCGCTAGCCGTTGGCGAAGCTCCGGCGGGGGAGTGGTGGTGGCGGAACCGCGGCGGGGGTCAGAAGCAGTGCTCGTCGGCGGGGAAGGCGCCGGCGGCCACTTCCTCCGCGTATTGCACTGCGGCCCGGCGCAACTCGCCGCCGATGTCGGCGAACCGCTTGACGAAGCGGGCGGGCCTGCCGCCGCTCAGGCCGGCCATGTCCTGCCAGACCAGCACCTGGGCGTCGCAGTTGGGACCGGCGCCGATCCCGATGGTCGGGATGGTGAGCTTGCCGGTGATCTGGGTGGCCAATTCGGCCGGCACCATTTCCATCACGACCGAGAACGCCCCCGCTTCGGCGACGGCGATGGCGTCGTGGACCGTCTGCTCGGCGGCGTCGCCGCGGCCCTGCACCCGGAAGCCGCCGAGGCTGTTCACGCTTTGCGGTGTGAAGCCGATGTGTGCCATCACCGGGATGCCGGCCGCGGTCAGGCAGGCGATCTGCTCGGCCACCCGCTCACCGCCCTCGAGCTTCACGGCGTGCGCGCCGCCCTCCTTCATGAAGCGGGTGGCGGCGGCCAGCGCCGCTGCCGGGCCTGCCTCGTAGCTGCCGAACGGCAGGTCGGCGACGACCATCGCGTGCTGCGCGCCGCGGACCACGCCGCGGACGAGCGGGATGAGTTCGTCGATCGAGACGGGCACCGTGGTGTCGTAGCCGTACACGACGTTGGCGGCCGAATCGCCGACCAGCAGCACCGGGATGCCGGCCTCGTCGAAGACCCGCGCGGTCGAATAGTCGTAGGCCGTCAGCATGGCCCACTTGTGGCCCTCGGCCTTCATTTTCTGCAAGTGGTGGGTGCGGATGCGCGTCAGTGGCTTGGCTTGCGCCGACGGATTGGCACCATAAGGGTTCTGGTCAGGCATCGCAGACATCATTGTCCCTGGTAGTGGTCGGATCGATCCTCGTGGCCATTCAGGTCCCCGGGTTCGCTGACTCCCGCCATTCTGCCATCTCTGGTGCGCGGTTGCACCGCCCGTGTGATGTGAGACATACCATTCTCCGCATGCAGCGGCTCAGTGGGCTCGACGCCAGTTTCCTGTACCTCGAGACCGCCTCCCAGCCCATGCATGTTTGCTCGATCATGGAGTTGGACACCTCGACGATGCCGGGCGGCTACACCTTCGACCGGCTGCGCGACGCGTTGTCGCTGCGCCTGAAGGCGATGCCGCAGTTCCGCGAGAAGCTCGCCAACAGCCCGCTGAACCTCGACCACCCGGTGTGGGTGGACGACGAGCACTTCGACGTCGACCGCCACCTGCACCGCATCGGGTTGCCGCCGCCCGGCGGGCGCACCGAGCTGTCGGAAATCTGCGGCCACATCGCGTCGCTGCCGCTGGACCGGGGCCGGCCGCTGTGGGAGATGTGGGTCATCGAAGGGGTGGCCGGCGCCAATTCCGATCGGCTGGCGGTGATGACCAAGGTGCACCACTCCGGCGTCGACGGCGTCACCGGCGCCAACTTGATGTCGCAGCTGTGCGCCACCGAACCCGACGCGCCCGCCCCCGAGCCGGTGGACGGCGTCGGCGGCGGCAGCGGGTGGCAGATCGCCGCGGGCGGCCTGATCCGCTTCGCCGGCCGCCCGCTGCGATTGGCCAACGTCGTGCCCCAAACCGTGTCCTCGGTGGTCGCGACGATGCGCAAGGCCGTCGAGGGCCGGGCGATGGCGCGCCCGTTCGCCGCGCCGCGGACCGCCTTCAACGCCAGCATCACCGGTCGCCGCAACATCGCCTACGCACAGTTGGACCTCGAGGACGTCAAGACGGTGAAGAACCACTTCGGCGTCAAGGTCAACGACGTGGTGATGGCCCTGGTGTCGGGGGTGCTGCGGCAGTACCTGGCCGAGCGCAATTCCTTGCCCGAAGCGCCGCTGGTGGCTTCGGTGCCGGTGTCGGTGCACGGCAAGTCCGATCGCCCCGGCCGCAATCAGGTGTCGGCCATGTTCTCCAGCCTGCACACCGACATCGCGGACCCGGTCGAGCGCCTGAAGGCCATCGCCGAGGCGAATTCTGTTGCCAAGCAACATAGTTCGGCGATCGGGGCCTCCCTGCTGCAGGACTGGTCCCAGTTCGCCGGGCCCGCCGTGTTCGGCGTCGCGATGCGGCTCTACGCTAGGACGCGGTTGACCGAGAGCATGCCGGTGCACAACCTGGTGGTCTCCAACGTCCCGGGTCCGCAGGATCCCCTGTACCTGCTGGGGTGTGAGGTCAAGGCGATGTATCCGCTGGGGCCGATCTTTCACGGCTCGGGGCTCAACGTCACGGTGATGTCGCTGAGCGGCACGTTGAACGTCGGGCTCATCTCGTGCCCGGATTTGCTGCCGGACCTCTGGGAGATGGCCGACGACTTCGCGGTCGCGATGGAAGAACTGCTCGCGTCCGCCGGGTAGGCGGGGCCCGAGGCGCTCATCTGAATCTCAGGTTGGCTCTGGCAGCATAGGTGGGCATGAGAGTGTTTCGCCGCGACAGGATCGCGCGCACGCTGCTGATCTGGACGGTGATTGCTGCCGTGGCGCTTACGGTGGCTGGCTGCCTCCGCGTGGTCAACGGCCGCGCCCTCATGAAGGGGCCCAAGCTCGGCCAGCCGATCGAATGGACACCCTGCCGCTCGTCCAACCCCAAGGCCAAGATTCCCAGCGGCGCGATGTGCGGCCGGCTGGCCGTGCCCGTCGACTACGACCACCTCGACGGCGACGTCGCGACCCTGGCCATGATCCGCTTTCCCGCGACGGGTGACAAGATCGGCTCGCTGGTGGTCAATCCCGGCGGCCCCGGGGAGTCCGGCATCGAGGCCGCGTTGAGCGTCGTTCAGTCGCTGCCCAAACGTATCCGGGAACGGTTCGACCTGGTCGGCTTCGACCCGCGCGGGGTGGGCAACTCGCGGCCGGCGATCTGGTGCAACTCGGACGCCGACAACGACCGCCTGCGCACCGAGCCGAACGTCGACTACAGCCCCGCCGGGGTGGCCCACATGGAGGACGAGACCAAGCAGTTCGTCGCCCGCTGCGTCGACAAGATGGGCAAGAACTTCCTGGCCAACGCGGGCACGGTCAACGTCGCCCGCGACCTCGACGCGATCCGCGCGGCGCTGGGCGACGACAAGCTGACCTATCTCGGCTACTCGTACGGCACCCGGATCGGCTCCGCCTACGCCGAGGCCTACCCGACCAAGGTGCGGGCGATGATCCTCGACGGCGCCGTCGACCCCAACGCCGACCAGATCGAGGCAGACCTGCGGCAGGCCAAGGGTTTTCAGGACGCGTTCAACGACTACGCCGCCGACTGCGCCAAGCAGCCGACCTGCCCACTGGGCACCGACCCGGCCAAGGCCGTCGACGTCTACCACAGCCTCGTCGACCCGATGGTCGACCCGAACAACACGATGGTGGGCAGGCCGATCCCGACGAAGGACCCGCGCGGGCTGAGCTACGCCGACGCGATCGTGGGCACCATCATGGCGTTGTACTCGCCGTCGCTGTGGCACCACCTGACCGACGGCCTGTCCGAGTTGGTGAACCACCGCGGGGACACCATGCTTGCGCTGGCCGACATGTACATGCGGCGCGATCCGCACGGTCACTACACCAACGCCACCGACGCGCGGGTCGCCATCAATTGCGTTGACCAGCCGCCGATTACGGACCGCACGAAGGTGATCGACGAAGACCGCCGGTCGCGGGAGATCGCCCCCTTCATGAGCTACGGGCAGTTCACCGGCGACGCGCCGCTGGGCACGTGCGCGTTCTGGCCGGTGCCGCCGACGAGCAAGCCGCACGAGATCTCGGCGCCCGGCCTGGCGCCGACGGTGGTGGTGTCGACCACGCACGACCCCGCGACGCCCTACAAGGCCGGGGTCGATCTGGCGAACGAGCTGCGCGGGTCCCTGCTGACCTTCAACGGAACCCAGCACACGGTCGTCTTCCAGGGCGACAGTTGCATCGACAACTACGTGACGGAGTATCTGATCGGTGGCGACACGCCGCCGAGCGGCGCCAAGTGCTAGTGCGGTGAGGCTTCGCCGAGACTGCGCCCAGCGCGAGAATCCGGCGGATTCTTGGCGCTGAGCGCAGTCTCGACGGACTGGCGGCGACACGCGGAGGCGAGACCAAGGCGTGACCTTTTCGCGCTGTGACGGGTATCCGAGGCTGCGAATATCTACAGCCATGTCGCGCCGGAGACCGTTGAGCTCGGCGCTGCTGTCGTTCGGATTGTTGGTTGCGGGTTCGCAGCTGCCATTGCCGGTGGCCGCCGCGACGCCCGAGCCCGGCGCCGGCCAGACGCCGAGCCCGGCCCCGCCGGCCGCCGCGGTGCGCCCGCAGAACTGGGGCAGCTGCAGCCAATTCCTGACCGACACCAGCGACCTTCCCACCGCCCAGTGCACCACCGTGTCGGTCCCGATCGACTACGCCAATCCGGGTGGGGCACAAGCCAAGCTGGCGGTCATCCGGGTTCCCGCGACCGGCCGGCGGGCGGGAGCGCTGTTCATCAACCCGGGCGGCCCCGGCGCGTCCGCGGTCGAGATGGTCGCCGGCATGGCCTCGGACCTGGCGAACAGCGACATCACCCGCAATTTCGACCTGATCGGGTTCGACCCGCGCGGGGTGGGCCACTCCACCCCGCAGTTGCGGTGCCGCAGCGACTCCGAATTCGACGCGTTCCGGCGCGACCCGATGGTCGACTACAGCCCGGCCGGCGTGGCGCACATCGAGCAGGTCTACCGCCAGCTTGCCCAGGAGTGCGCGAGCCGGATGGGCAACGGGTTCCTCGCCAACGTCGGCACGGCGTCCGTCGCGCGCGACATGGACGTGGTCCGCCAGGCGCTGGGGGACGACCAGATCAACTACCTCGGCTACAGCTACGGCACCGAGATCGGCACCGCCTACCTCGAGGGGTTCGGCAGCCACGTGCGGACGATGGTGCTCGACGGTGCCATCGACCCGACCGTGGACCCGGTGACCGAAAACATCAACCAAATGGCCGGATTCCAAACGGCTTTCAACGACTACGCCACCGACTGCGCCCGCTCGGCGGGCTGCCCGCTGGGCACCGATCCGGCCCAGTTCGTCAACCGCTACCACGCCCTGATCGACCCGCTGGTCGCCAAGCCGGGCCGGACGAAGGATCCGCGCGGCCTGAGCTACGCCGACGCGACCACCGGCACCATCAACGCGCTGTACACGCCGCAGCATTGGAAGTACCTGACCAGTGGCCTGCTCGGGCTGGCCCGCGGCACCGACGCCGGGGACCTGCTGTTGCTGGCCGACGACTACGAAGGCCGCGACCAAAACGGGCACTACACCAACGACCAGGACGCGTTCAACGGCGTGCGTTGCGTCGACGCGCCGACGCCGACGGACCCGGCGACGTGGGCGGCCGCCGACCAGAAGATGCGCCAGCTCGCCCCGTTCCTGAGCTACGGGCAGTTCACCGGCAACGCGCCGCGCGACCTGTGCGCGCTGTGGCCGGTGCCCGCCACGTCGCGGCCGCACGCCGCGCCGCCCGCCCCGCCGGGCAAGGTCGTCGTCGTCTCCACGACGCACGACCCGGCCACCCCGTATCAGGCCGGCGTGAACCTGGCCCGCCAACTGGGCGCCCCGCTGATCACCTACGACGGAACCCAGCACACCGCGGTGTTCAACGGCGACCAGTGCGTGGACACCGCGGTGGTCCGCTACTTCGTCGCCGGGACCGTGCCGCCCGCGTCGCTGCAGTGCCGGCCCTGAGCGGCCTTTTGAACTGCGGTGGTAACACCGATTTAACAGCGGACGCATACTGTCGGGTCATGGATCGACAGAAGGAATTCGTCCTGCGCACGCTCGAGGAGCGGGACATCCGCTTCGTTCGGCTCTGGTTCACCGACGTGCTCGGCTACCTCAAGTCGGTCGCGATCGCCCCGGCCGAACTCGAGGGCGCCTTCGAGGAGGGCATCGGTTTCGACGGATCGTCGATCGAGGGCTTCGCGCGCGTCTCGGAATCCGACACGGTCGCCAACCCCGACCCGTCGACGTTCCAGGTGCTGCCCTGGGCCACCTCGTCGGGACACCACCACTCCGCCCGGATGTTCTGCGACATCACCATGCCCGACGGCTCGCCGTCGTGGGCCGACCCCCGGCACGTGTTGCGGCGCCAGCTGCAGAAGGCCAACGACCTCGGTTTTTCCTGCTACGTGCACCCCGAAATCGAATTCTTCCTGTTGGAGCCCGGTGCCGATGACGGGTCGCGGCCCGTGCCCATCGACAGCGCCGGCTACTTCGACCAGGCCGTGCACGACTCGGCGTCCAACTTCCGCCGGATGGCGATCGAGTCGCTCGAGTTCATGGGCATCTCGGTCGAGTTCAGCCATCACGAGGGCGCGCCCGGACAGCAGGAGATCGACCTGCGCTTCGCCGACGCGCTGTCGATGGCCGACAACGTGATGACGTTCCGCTACGTCATCAAGGAAGTCGCGATCGAAAACGGCGCGCGGGCGTCGTTCATGCCGAAGCCGTTCGCCGAGCATCCCGGCTCGGCCATGCACACCCACATGAGCCTGTTCGAGGGCGACGTCAATGCCTTCCACAGCACCGACGACCCGCTGCAGCTGTCCGACGTGGGCAAGTCCTTCATCGCCGGGATCCTCGAGCACGCCTCGGAGATCAGCGCGGTCACCAATCAATGGGTCAACTCCTACAAGCGGCTGGTGCAGGGCGGCGAGGCGCCCACGGCCGCCTCCTGGGGGGCGGCCAACCGGTCGGCATTGGTGCGGGTGCCGATGTACACGCCGCACAAAACCTCGTCGCGGCGCATCGAGGTGCGCAGCCCCGACTCGGCGTGCAACCCGTACCTGGCGTTCGCCGTGCTGCTGGCCGCCGGGCTGCGCGGGGTGGAGAAGGGCTACGTGCTGGGACCGCAGGCCGAGGACAACGTCTGGGACCTCACGCCCGAGGAACGGCTCACGATGGGCTACCGCGAGCTGCCCACCAGCCTCGACGCCGCGCTCAAGGCGATGGAGGCCTCCGAGCTCGTCGCGGAAACGTTGGGGGAGCACGTCTTTGACTTCTTCCTGCGCAACAAGCGCACGGAGTGGGCCAACTACCGCAGCCACGTCACCCCGTACGAGTTGAGCACCTACCTGTCGCTGTAGCTCACGTCGGCCGCCGATCGGTCTGAGAGATCGGCCGGTTGCGCTACGGTCGTGGTCGTGACCAAACCCGCGACGGAGCGCCCCAGGCTGCCCAGCGTGGGCCGGCTCGGGTTGGTCGACCCCCCGGCGGGCGACCGCCTGGCGCAGCTCGGTTGGTACGAGCGCGACGACCAGGACTACGTCGACCGGTTGTGGTCGCTGTCGCGCGCGCCGGATCCCGACGCCGCCCTGCGGGTCCTGATCCGGCTGGCGGAGAACCCCGACAGCGACTGGGATGAGCTGAACGCCGCGCTGCTGACCGAGCGCGGGCTGCGCGGGCGGCTGTTCGCGGTGCTCGGCTCGTCGCTGGCGCTCGGCGATCACCTGGCCGCCAACCCGAAATCCTGGAAGCTGTTGCGGGGCAAGGCGCACCTGCCGTCGCGCGATGAGCTGCTCGCGACGTTCCTCGAGTGCGTCGACGAGGCGCTGGCCGGCCCGGGCTCGGCGCTGTCGCGCCTGCGGGTGCTGTACCGCGACCAGCTGCTGGTGCTGGCGGCGCTGGACCTGGCCGCGACCGTCGAGGACGAGCCGGTGCTGCCGTTCAAGCTGGTCGCCGCCCAGCTGTCGGATTTGGCCGACGCCGCCCTGGCGGCGGCGTTGCGGGTGGCCCAGGTCAGTGTGTGCGGCGAACGGACGCCGCCGCGGCTGGCGGTGATCGCGATGGGCAAATGCGGTGCCCGCGAACTGAACTACGTCAGCGACGTCGACGTCATCTTCGTCGCCGAGCGCGCCGACGCGCAGAGCGCACGGGTGGCCGGCGAAATGATGAAGGTGGCCTCAGAGGCCTTCTTTCAGGTGGACGCCGGGCTTCGGCCGGAGGGCCGCAGCGGTGAGCTGGTGCGTACCCTCGAGTCGCACGTCGCCTACTACCAGCGCTGGGCCAAGACGTGGGAATTCCAGGCGCTGCTGAAGGCCCGCGCGGCCGTCGGCGACGCCGAACTCGGCGAACGCTACCTGGCCGCGCTGATGCCGATGGTCTGGATCGCCTGCGAGCGCGAGGATTTCGTCGTCGAGGTGCAGGCGATGCGGCGCCGGGTGGAGCAGCTGGTGCCCGCCGAGGTCCGCGGCCGCGAGCTCAAACTCGGCAGCGGCGGCCTGCGGGACGTGGAGTTCGCGGTGCAGCTGCTGCAGCTGGTGCACGGCCGCAGCGATGACTCACTGCACGTGGCCTCCACGGTGGACGCGCTGGACGCGCTGGGTCAGGGCGGCTACATCGGGCGCGAGGACGCGGCGAACCTGACCGCCTCCTACGAGTTCCTCCGGCTGCTCGAGCACCGGCTGCAGCTGCAGCGGCTCAAGCGCACGCACCTGCTGCCGGAGGCCGACGACGAGGAGGCGGTGCGCTGGCTGGCGCGGGCGGCGCACATCCGGCCCGACGGCCGGCACGACGCGGCGGGGGTGCTGCGCGAGGAGCTGCGGCACCAGAACGTGCGGGTGTCCGAGCTGCACGCCAAGCTCTTCTACCAGCCGCTGCTGGAGTCGATCGGGCCGGCCGGCCTGGAGATCGCGCACGGCATGACCTCGGAGGGCGCCGAGCGCCAACTGGCCGCGCTGGGCTACGAGGGGCCACAGACCGCGCTCAAGCACATGTCGGCGCTGGTCAACCAGAGCGGCCGCCGCGGGCGGGTGCAGTCGGTGCTGCTGCCCCGGCTGCTCAACTGGATGTCCTACGCGCCCGACCCGGACGGCGGGCTGCTGGCCTACCGGCGGCTGTCCGAGGCGCTGGCGGGGGAGAACTGGTACCTGTCGACGCTGCGGGACAAGCCCGCGGTGGCCCGGCGGCTCATGCACGTGCTGGGCACCTCCGCCTATGTGCCGGACCTGTTGTTGCGCGCGCCCAGGGTGATCCAGGACTACAGCGACGGCACCGCCGGCCCCAAACTGCTCGAGACCGAGCCCGCGACGGTGGCCCGCGCGCTGGTCGCGTCGGCGTGCCGCCACGCCGACCCGGTGCGCGCGATCGCCGCGGCGCGCACGCTGCGGCGCCGGGAACTGGCCCGCGTCGGTTCCGCCGACCTGCTCGGCTTCCTCGAGGTGACCGACGTGTGCCGGGCGCTGACGTCGGTGTGGGTGGCCGTGCTGCAGGCCGCCCTGGAGGCGATGATCAGGGCCAACCTGCCCGAGGACGGCCGGGCGCCGGCGGCCATCGCCGTCATCGGCATGGGCAGGCTGGGCGGCTCGGAGCTGGGCTACGGGTCGGACGCCGACGTGATGTTCGTCTGCGAGCCGGCCCCCGGGGTGGAGGATTCCCGGGCGGTGCGGTGGTCGACGACGATCGCCGAGCAGATACGGGCACTGCTGGGCACCCCCAGTGTCGACCCGCCGCTGGAGGTCGACGCCAACCTGCGGCCGGAGGGCCGGCAGGGCCCGCTGGTCCGCACGCTGAGTTCGTACACCGCCTACTACGACCAGTGGGCGCAGCCCTGGGAGATCCAGGCGCTGCTGCGGGCGCACGCGGTCGCGGGCGACGCCGAGCTGGGCCAGCGTTTTCTGCTGATGGCCGACCGGACCCGCTATCCGCCCGACGGCGTGTCCGCCGAGGCCGTGCGGGAGATCCGCCGCATCAAGGCCCGCGTGGAGGCCGAGCGGTTGCCGCGCGGCGCCGACCCCAACACCCACACAAAGCTGGGCCGCGGGGGGCTGGCCGACATCGAGTGGACGGTGCAACTGATGCAGCTGCGGCACGCGCACGAGGTCCCGGCGCTGCACAACACCTCGACGTTGCAATCCCTGGACGCGATCGCCGCGGCGAACCTGGTGCCCGCCGAGGAGGTCGACCTGCTGCGGCAGGCGTGGCTGACCGCCACCCGGGCACGCAACGCGCTGGTGCTGGTCCGCGGCAAGCCCACCGACCAGCTGCCGGGGCCCGGGCGCCAGCTCAACGCGGTCGCCGTCGCCGCGGGCTGGCCGACCGACGACGGCGGCGAATTCCTGGACAACTATCTTCGGGTGACGCGACGCGCGAAGGCGGTCGTGCGGAAGGTGTTCGGGAGTTGAGTCAGGAGGCCGGCGCGTTGGATGCCATTTTCGAGGTGCTCAGCGCGGAGGAGGCGCAACGGGCGACGGCCAGGTATACCCCGCTGGCCGACGCGGTCCGGGAACTCATCGACGCCACCATCCGCACCGGCGCCGACGACGACGTCGTCGCCGACGCGCGGTCCGCGATCGAGGCCGTCACCCAGTCGTTGCGGCAACGGACCCGGCCGATCGGGGTGAGCTACCGCGTCGACGGCGGCCGCCCGCTGACGTTGGGAAATGCCGCGATCGGCCTGGGCAATCCGATCGCCCCGCCTCTCATCATCCACCATGACGGCGGCGGCCGGTGCTGGAGCGAGTTCGTCCTCGGGTTGGCCTACGAGGGTCCACCCAAGCTCGTACACGGCGGGGTGAGCGCCCTGGTGCTCGACCACATGCTGGGCGAGGCGGCCAGCGAGGGGTTGTCCAAGCCGCGGTTCACCGGAACCATCACGGTGAAGTACCTGCGCGGCACCCCCCTGGGCCCGCTTCGGTCCGAGGCCTGGATCGAGGGCAAAGAGGGTGTGAAAGTCTTTGCGCGCGGCACCATTTCGGACGCCTCCGGGGTCACCGTCGAGGCCGACGGCGTCTTCATCGAGCCGTCCTGGGTGCGGGAAGCGCAATGAGGTTCTACGTCAGCAGCGCCTTCCTCAACACCCGGGAGATCATCGAGATCGCCAAGGCCGCCGACGAACTCGGCTACGACGGCATCGGCATCCCCGACCACGTCGTCAACCTGGAGACCCTGCAGACCCCGTACCCGTACACCAAGGACGGGCAGCGCCGCTGGCAGCCGTTCACCGACTGGCCCGACCCGTGGGTCCTGGTCGGCGCGCTCGCCCAGGTCACGACGCGGCTGCGGTTCGTCACCACCGTTTACATCCCGGCGATGCGCAACCCCTACTCGGCGGCGAAAGCCATTGGGACCGCTGCGGTTTTGGCGTCGGGCCGGGTGGAGCTCGGCATCGGCGTCGGCTGGTGCCGCGAGGAATTCGCGCTCATGGGCGAGCAGTTCGGCGCGCGCGGCAAACGCACCGACGAGATCATCGACCTGATGCGCGCGCTGTGGCGGCCGGGCTGGACGGAATTCGAAGGCGAGTTCTACCGCGCGCCGCGGCTCGAGATGGAGCCGACGCCGCCGCCGATACCGGTGTACGTCGGCGGGCTCAGCGACGTCGCGCTGCGACGCGCCGCCCGCAACAACGGCTGGATCGGCGACCTGATCAAGACCGACCGCGCCATCGAGGCGGTGGGCCGGCTGCGCGAACTGCGGGCCGAAAACGGGCTTTCTATGGACGATTTCACCATCCTGACGCCGCTGACCGACGCCTTCACCACCGCCGACTACCGGCGCGCCGCCGACGCCGGGATCACCGGCATCATCACGATGCCGTGGATGTTCTACGCGGGGCCCGACGCCGCGCTGGACGACAAGATCGACGGCATGCAGCGCTTCCGCAAGGACCTGGCGCTCGACGGCTGATCGATAAAGAGCTGGCCGGTCATTCGAATTCGGTGGCGGGCAACGCGCGCCGCCGCTTGTCCTCGTACATGGCCGCGTCGGCCCGTTTCAGCAAGTGGTGCGGTTCTTCGGGCTCCGTCGCCAGCGCCACTCCCATTGCCGCGCTTATGGTCAGCTGGAGGTCGGGGCTGAGTGCCATCGGCTCGAGCAGAGACTGACGGATCCGGTCGACCACCAGCGCGGCGCCCTGCGCATCCGTCCCCGGCAGCAGCACGACGAACTCGTCACCGCCGAGCCTGGCCGCGAGCGGCTCCGCTACGGCCCGCCCCATCACGTCATGACGAGCGCGGGTTACCTCGACGACGCGCCGGGCGGCCTCGCGCAGCACGCGGTCGCCCGCTTCGTGCCCGTACTGATCGTTGACTTCCTTGATGCGGTCGAGATCGATGAAGATGGCGGCCACCGGATCATCGGGTGTTGCTTGCGCCAGCATCGTGGCCATGACGCTGGTCAGATTGTGGCGGTTTCGTAGCCCAGTCAGCGAGTCGTGCAGGCCGAGGTACGCAAGTTCGGCCTGGGCTCGGCTGAGCTGGGCCGATTCGACGTCGTATGCCAGCACTTGCGCCGCGTGCAGGTCGGCAGCTGTCCAGGGCGCGCTCGAGCCGCTGACTTGCTCCAGCCAGGTGTCGAACGACTTCCTCGGATTGATCAATCCGGTGGAGGGGACGTGCGGATCCCCCAGCCAGCGGAGCTGCTTCGGGCGGTCTTGCCGGAACCAGATCACGAAGTCATCCGGTCCGCCGAGCGAGACGAACAAGCAGCCGGCCGCCCCGAGGGCATGAGCAGTCGGTTCCGGCAAGCGGTCGGTGGCCCAGGGAGCGTCCGCGGACCGGGCGGCGCGGATTTCGCCAGCGATTCCGCGCACGACGTCCTCCGACGCCGCTGCGCCAACCGACCGATATTGCCCGTCCGCGCATGCGGCCGCGCCGTCTGCCCCGCAGAGCTCCAGCAGGTCACCGGAAGCCGACGTCAGTCCCTCGGCAATGGCGGGCGCGTCCCGCATCGCTGCCCTGAGCCGCGCCCGGATGGATTCACGGCCCGCCGCATCGTTCAGTCGGGAGATCTGTTCGGCCGCAGAGACTTGAAGTTTCGCCTGCAGGACGAGCAGTTCACACGACCTGCGCATCGAGCGCGACAGCCATCGAGGGCTTCCGGAAATGCACGAGACGAGCCTGGTCAGCCGTCCTCCCTCGGCCATGGAGAACGAAACGCTCGCCGCCGTCTTCATATTGCGCATGTATTCGAGGTGGAAGGGGGAAACGCTGCGCAACGCGGCGCGGCTCAGGTCGAGGCTCGCGCCGGCCATGCGCGGGGAGGCGATCAAGGCGACGTCGCCTTCGTCGACGTCGGGTATGTAGCGCGAGGCTTTGCGCGTGTAGATCTGGCGGGCTTGGGGCGGAACGTCGCTCGCCGGGAAATGGTGCCCGAGGTAGCGGACCAGTCCTGGAAGGCGATCCTCGGCGACGATCTCTCCGTGCTCGTCGTCATGGAATCGGTAGACCATCGCGCGGTCGAACCCGGTCAGCGCGCGCGTTGCGCTCGCGATGGCGGCCTCAACATCGGGTGCGCTCGTCGCCTCGCCGATCGCCTGTGAGGCATAGAGAACCGGGACGAGGTTGGCCTGATCGTCCCCCTGGGCCCGCTCGAGCTCAATGACGATCTGCCCGTCGGCTTGGTGCAGAATCACATCGACCTTGCCGTCGAACGGAGCTGACAGGCGCATCCCATACAGATCGGGCGACGAAGGCCGGTAGCCGGTCTGCTCGATCGCATGCTCAAGCCGCTCGTGTTCATCGGGGGAGAAGATGCTCATCACCGCAGAATCGAAAAGCTGATCCGGCGTTGCCCCGACGAACTCGGAAGTGTTGGCGCTGGCGTACGTGATGCGGCGATCGTGCAGATCGGCGGCGACCAGGGCGCCATGGGCTTGGATTCGGCCGGACAGGTGCAGCTGTTCACTCGCGCAATCGGTCAGAGCCTGCGCGCTCGGGTGTGGGCCGGCAGTCATCGGATCGCTTCCCGCGAGTTGTCCGGCCCGCTCAGGATGTCGCGGATCAGCGCGAACGCCGTCAGCGCACCCGCAACGACCCGGGCGGAGTCCGCTCCGGATTCGCCGAAGGCATCCAACGCAGTCTTGAAATGACGCCAGAGCCGGCCGAGGTCGAGCGTGTCGGAGGCGAAGAAGGATCGCGGAAAATCACCGCACCCGGAAGCGGCGAGCTGGGCGGCGATCACGCGGCCGCCGAGGACGGATCCGGCCGCGACGTATGCCGCCCCGATCCGCTCCTCGCGGCCTCCGCGGAGCCGAGTCGCGACGGGCTTGCTCTGAACAGCGCAGCCGTCATCAGCCGCGGTCGGCAGGCGCTCCGACATCGACCTGATATCTGCGCGCAGCGCCTGCTCCCGGTTCAGCAGGGTGACGTCCGGCCCGAGTTCCCTGGCGACCGTTTCCCGGCTGAACTCCGCCACGACGGTGTGGAAGATCAGCAAGCCGTTGAGCACGGCCAGGTATTCCGACGCATCGGGGCGGCGGAAGTCGAGACGCATTGCCGCCTCGGCGGCCCGGTGTGCTTGCGCCGTGTTTTGCCGCAGGATCCGAGAAAGCCCCGGTCCTCCGGGTCGGCGCGCACCGGCCCCGGCGCCGCGCGCACTTGCATGATCCACTCTCGGAGAATAGAACCTCGCGGTTCAAGCTCGGTGTAAATGACGTCGGACGCGGCACTCGAAGATCCCGAAGTTTGAGCGAATTCAGGATCGAGTCCAAAGAGCAAGCAATCACGTCGGCAACGATCGCCCGGCATCACCACGGCGAGGACCCTTCAGCAGGTGACAGCTACACCACATGCCAATCATCCGAATGCACCGTTAAGAATGTCGAGCGGCGCTACGTCGCTCCGGGGGGTCGCTCCGGGTGGCTGGAGGTCGTCGAGATGGCCGAGGGACAACCCATCAGGATGACCCGCGGGATCCTGGGCCGCCGGCCGGGTTGACCTACCGCAGCCGCGCGACGCCGCCGCGCAAAAGCCCAAGCGGTTCAACGACTCTGAGCGCCAGGACGCGGCGTGCGGCCATCAATACGACCAGGTTGAACGCGAGCCGGCCCAGCGCGACGCGGCTCGTTCGCCGCCTCCAGGTCGACGGCCTCGGGCCGGCGCGCCGCCCCAGGTAATAGCCGAGACACAGGGCTGTCCCGAGCGCCGAGATAACGGCAAGCGCTGCCATGAGATGAGCGTCCTTTGCCGCTGTCGCGGAAAGGTCACATCCCGGACACACCTCGGTGGCGAAGATCGGCGACAAATCCGCGAGCCACTCGTGGTGGCCCGGCTACCAGCGTCCTCGGTGGTATCGACATGCTTTTCGAACCGGATTGCCAACTCCCTTCGGCGGAAGAGGGTTTCACCGAATCATCGACGGTAGCCTTCGACGGTGCGATCCTGGCGCATCGCACCTGTGGCGACACACGGTTGATGCCGCACGTGAGAAGTGACCGAAAGCGGTTCCTGCTGATGGCCGACCAGACACCGCTGCGGCTCTGGCGTCGGGCCGGTGCCGCGAGGAATTCGCGCGATGGGCGAGCAGTCCTGCGCGCGGGGCAAACGCACCGACGGCTGGATCGGCGACCTGATCAAGACCGACCGCGCCATCGAGGCGGTGGGCCGGCTGCGCGAACTGCGGGCGAAAACGCGCTCTCCATGGAGGATTTCACCGTCCTGACGCCGCTGACCGACGCCTTCACCACCGCCGACTACCGGCGCGCCGCCGATGCCGGCATCACCGGCATCATCACGATGCCGTGGATGTTCTACGCAGGGGCCCGACGCCACGTCGGCCGACAAGATCGACGGCATGCAGCGCTTCCGCAAGGACCTGGCGCTCGACGGCTAAGCTTTGCCCGTGGCCTTCACGGTGGTGTTCAGCAACGGCGAACCGCGCGACTACGGTGCCTTCGACAGCTACGAGGTCACCGACGCGGGGGTGCTGATCATCAACATGCACCGCGAGGACGTCGAGCGGCACTACGTCGCTCCCGGGGGCTGGTTGGAGGTCGTCGAGATGGCCGAGGGACAACCCGTCAGGATGACCCGCGCGATACTGGGCCGCCGGCCCGGTTGATGTTGCAGCACAGCAGTTTCCGCGCGTGCCGCCGATGTCGCGACATATAGCCGATGGGGAAGACGCGCCGCGATCCGACACGTCGCGTGAACGCGGCGACTGCCTCCAGCCGCTGACGGCATCCCGAGGGTCCAGCAAGCGGCCGCGCATCGTTCGATTTGTGTCGGCAGTGTTCGGGGTTTGCGTCGTGTGCGCGACGATCGTGACCGATATCCAGCTCCGCCCCGCCAACGCGGCGTGGCTCATCAAGGACTTCGCCCAGCTGCAACGCAGGGTGAAGGCAACGATCGGAATCGCGCTGGCTCCCGTGGGTGACTCGGCAACACCGCTCAGCCTGGGCGGGTGGCACAACGGTCCGGCCTGGTCAACGATGAAGGTGCCGTTGGTCATTGCAGCGCTCCGCGAAGCGCAAGCGTCCCGCATCAGCGACCAGATGACCGCGGCGATCACCGAATCGGATAATACTGCGGCCGAAGCGATTTGGTCCGGCCTGGGGGATCCGGTGACCGCCGCTGCCAAGGTCGACTCCGTGCTGGCGGAAACGGGTGACCCCACCCGCGTGCAGTACCGAAAAATACGCCCGGAGTTCAGCGCGTTCGGGCAGACGGACTGGCCCCTGGTCGAGCAGGTGCGGTTCCTCTCCGTGGCAGCGTGCGACCGCAGAAACACCCCGGTTCTGATGCTGATGGGCCAGATCGAGCGCGGCCAGCGCTGGGGCCTGGGCACCATCGCCGGCACGCGGTTCAAGGGAGGGTGGGGCCCGTCACCCGCCCGGGCATACCTGGTGCGGCAGTTGGGGCTGATCAGCACCCTGGCCGGCACGAGCGCGGTCGCGGTCGCCGCGCAGCCGGATTCGGGCACATTCGCCGACGGCATCCGAGCGCTCGACCAGATCGCTGAATGGCTATCGGAGCACCTCGTGATGTTGCCGAGCGCTCGCTGTCCGCACGGGCGGGGGCCGCAGCCCGGTGAAAACGAACCGGTTGGCCCGCCATCCGGGTGATACTGACCGGATGTACCGGGATGCACGGTGACTGATTCCCCAGGCATGGCGGACGGTCCCTCGGGGCGGGATTCGGCGCCACCCGCCCCCGGCAAGCAGCCCTGGTGGAAACGGCCGATAGGGAGGGTCGGCGCGGTCCTCGTTCTCGCCGCTATCGCAGTGAGCGGCTATTTCGGTGTTGACGCGCTGCTGTCGCATCCATCGCCGAACACATCGCTGTCCACCGCGGCCGGTCCCGATCAGGTCCCCGGCCTGCCGCCGGGCGCGGCGGCTTGCAAACGGGTACAGACGGACGTTCAAAAGCCTTTCAACTCGGGCGCGCGTGGCACGCCGGCGACCAGTTGCGGGTTCGTCGAGCAAGTGCGCAAGGAGTATGCGATTCACAGCACACCCACCTCCGGTCCGTCCGAATTGGACGTGGTCAGTCCCGCAACTTTCAGGTGGTACAGAGTTGCCTGCTTCAACTCGGGCGCCTATGTCACGTGCACAGGCGGGGCGGCGGCCGTCGTTTACCTGTACAACAAACCCGGTGCGTGACAGCCAAAGCCCGCGGTCAACTCTGCGGCTCGTCGGGGGTGGGGGGTAGTCCCGGGCACAGTTCCCGGGCACGGATCTGTGGTGAAACCCACGCGGCCCAGTTGTTGCGGCTCATCGTTGTAGTCAGTTTGGCGCACACCGCATCCGCGGGGGCAACCCCACGTGGGTGCGGGTTCGGCCAGATCCGGATCGTTCCATCGACGCTACCGGAGACGAACAGGGTGGGGTCGGGGCTGACCGCGACGCTGACGACTTGGGCTTGGTGACCGGTGAAGGTGTACTGGCGCCCATTGGCTGCGCTCCACAGCTGCACGGTGTAGGGGTCGAAGCTTCCCGCAACGATGCGATCCTGTGATGGGTCGGTCGACTGGGAACTGAAGGCCAGGCCCATCACTGCGTCACCGATTTCGGCCGGATCCCCTAAAGGGTTGCCGGTGTTGACATCCCAGCGCTGGATCACGCCGACGGCCGACTTCAGCCTGGCGGTGCCCCAGTCGGTGCTGCCGGACGCCAGCCGGCGGCCGTCGGGGCTGAAGGCGATGCCGAGAACCTCGGCCGGGCGACCGGCCGCCAGGTGCGATTGTCCGCTGAACGATTTAGGCAGCCTGGCGGCAGCGTCGGCCTCCCACACCTCCCGGCCGGTGAGGTCCCACAAGCGCACGATCCCGGCCACGCCGCCCGATGCCAATCGATCACCGTGCGGGTTGAAGGACAGATCGAAAACGATCGCGTGATCCTTGTTTTCCAGCGGCGTCGCTCGTGGGGTCGACGACGACACGTCCCAGAGGGTGATCTGCCCGTCGATGCCCGCTGAGGCCAGGATGTCGGCGACGGGACTCATCGCGATCGCCGTCACCGGCCGTTCCGTCGGGATCTTCCTGACCGTATTGGTGGTCAGGTTCCACAATCGGACGTTGCCGTCCGTGCTCGCGGAGGCGACCTCCTCTCCCGTCCAGTTGAACGCAACCCGGGTGACGACGCCCGCGGGTTCGGGCATGCTCCTGGTCTGTGCTCCGGTGTAGGAGTCCCATAGCCGTACCGTCCCGTCCACGCCCCCCGACGCGATCTGGTGCCCCACCGGACCCGTTGCCACGCTCGTCACGGGACCTTGATGGCCACCCAGGGGCTCTTTAAGAGGTTGCCCTACCACAGCATTCCAGAATCGCAACGCGTGTTCGTTTCCGCCACTGATGATTTCGTTATCGACGATAGCGACGCTGAGTACCAAGCCCTGGTGTCCGATCAAGGGGTCACCGATGCGCTGCCGCTGCGCAACGTCCCACAGTTGAACGGTCTTGTCATTGCTTCCAGACACCAGGCGGGTGCCGCCCGCGCTGAAGGCGACGCTGGTCACCGGTGCCGTGTGGCCCCGACCTCCCGGCGTCGGCAATTGCCCCGCCGTGCTCAGCTTTCCGCTGTCCCAGAACCGCACCAGGTTGTCCGCGCCGCCGGATGCGACAAGGTCGTCGTGCGGGCTGAAAGTCACGCTCATGACGCCGCCGCGGTGGGCGTCCGGTTGGACGGGGTCCGCCGGCGGGTTGTCACCGGCCGGCAAAGTGTTGAGATTCCAGATCCGGATGGCCCCGTCGGCTCCGCCGGCCGCCAACCTGTCCCCCGCATGATTGAAGGCCACCGTGAAGATCGCTCCGGCGGGGTTGTTGGCGATCGTGCGCAGGTCGTTTCCGTCCGGTCGCGAAAGGTCGATGAACCCGTCGACACCGGCCGAGACGAGGCGCTGGCCGTCGCGGCTCAATGCAACGGAGGTCACCCGACCCTGATGGGGTCGCGGGAGGGTCTTCGCAACGGGCGGTTGGTCGTTGAGGTTCCAGACCTGCACGGTCCCTTCTTCGCTGCCCGCGGCGACCACTTGACCGTCGGCACTGATCGCCACATTGGTGAGATGGGTTGGCCTCATGGGGAATGACAGGCAGCCCGAATCGGATTTGGCCTGGACTGGGCCCGCCGCACACGCGCTGTTGCGCAGTTTTTCCAGCCAATTCGGCGAATTGGTGTCCCATATGCGCAAGCCATCGCTGTCGGCCACCGCCAAACGGTGGCCGACCTCGGCGAACGCCACGCCGACCACCGGAGCGCCGACGTTCGCGATCAGATCGGTGCTCCATCTCTTGACCAGAGCATCCAGCAGGGGTTCGTCGTTCGGTTTTGTTGCTATCTTGTTGGCCGCCAACAACTCCTGGAACGCTCGCACATCGTCACCGGTGTTCGCAGTGGTCGCTGTGGTGGCGTTGCCCGCCCGGGCCAGGATCGCCTGTGCGTCGGAGACCAGCTTCTGAGCGACGTCGTCCTGGGCGTTCCGCTGGGCCAGAAGTTGCTGATGGCGCGCCCAGATCAGCAGGCCCACCGCCACCAGAGCGACGACGACCGTGCATGCGAGCACGGCACGCAGCACGCGGGACCCCTTGCGCAGGGCCGCTGCGTGAGCTTGCGCATCGGCCGCACGCTTGCTTTCCGCGGCCGCCAATTTCTTGGCCGCTTCGAGCTCGGCTTCGCGCTGTCGCTGTTCGGCGTCCAATCTGTCGTTCTCGGCCGTGCGGCACGCTGCGAGGTATTCGCGGTCGGTCTCGTCCAAACTCGCTGCCAGGTCAGGTCGCTGGCCCAGTCGCTCGGCGGCCGCGAGCCGATCCACCGCGTGAATGAGCCAGGCGATGCTCTTGCCCTGCTTGGCCCAGTCGCGCGAGGCGCGCTTCACGCCGTCCAGCACCGCCAACAGAGCCGAATCCTCGGTCAGCCATCCGCCGAGGAGACTCCACTGCCGCAGCAGCGCCTCGTGCGCCGGCTCGATGGTGGTCTCGCCGGTCCGGGCGAGCCGGTCGATGGTCAGCAGACGCTGTTCGACCAAGTTGTGCAGGAGCGGCCGGCTGTCGGCGGGGATCTCCGAAAGGCGCGCGACACGCCGCCGCGGTGCACCGGTATCGGGATCGATGTCGGCCAGCCACGGGATCAGTCCCTGCCGCAGCAGCGCCAGCCGGTGGGCGCGATCTGCCGGGATTGGCGGCTGGGTCTCCGCCGTGAGTGCCTGCTCGACCGCTTCTTCGATCGAGCCTTTGATACCCCCGAGATTGCGGTAGTCGCTGAGAGTGAGGCGGCCGTTCACCCCGTTCTCGAGGTAGAGGCGTTCCATCGTGAAGCTGAGCAGGGGAAGCGCATCCTTGGCCCCACCGACCTCGATGTCCTCGAGTAGCACGCCGACCAACCCGTCGTCGATCTTCAGCTGGCGCGGCGTTTCCTCCAATCTCGTTGCCGGACCCTTGATCACCTCGGCGTAGGACCCGTGTGGCATGGGCCCCAGGTCGAACGGGACCTTGCGCACACCCTCGAGAGCCTTGACTTCCTGCAGCTGGGTATACGAGTCCGACCGGATCGCGATCACCACGATCACCGCGGGTTCGTCTTCGTCGAGCAGTTCGCGCAGCAGGGTCAGCAGTCGTTGGGCCTCCTCCTGGCCTTCAGCACGAAAAAGTTCTTCGCCCTGGTCGATTGAGACGACCACAGCCGGTGGCTTCGTCGGGGCGTCGGCTTCGCTCGCTTCGGGTGCCGCCGCGTCGACGAGGGCCTGCAAGATGGGACGCAGCGTCGATGCGCCCCCGTCGATGGCCGCTCGAATCTTGCTGCGCGCCAGCTTTATTCCCGCGGCGGTCCGCGCGGACTCGAGCGCCCGCAGCAGGCCGTTGTCGCCGGTGATGGCCGCACGTTCCGGCCTGACAATCGGCAACGGCAAGAAATCACGGTCGTAACGCGTCATCCGGGCAAAGAGGCCGGCGCGAAGGAACGATGACTTGCCGGCGCCGGAAGCGCCCAATATCACCAGAAGCCGTGGTGGCGGGTCTTCGCGCAAGCCCCGCAGCTGGTCGAGCGCCTCGAAGGTCGGCGCATCGCGTCCGAAGAAGATGCCGGCGTCGTCGGCCTCCAGCGGCCGCAGGCCCCGATAGGGCGGGCGATCCGGGTCGTCTTCCGGCGGCCATTCGAAAAACCGCGGGTCCAAACCCGCCTTGACCAGGCCGGCGCGCAGCCGCTTGAGGCCCTCCTGGGAGAAGGTGACGTGGCATTCCTCGTGGGTGCGCGGCAGCGTGACCCGGAATTGCCGGTGGTCGCGGCCCGAGGCCAGGTCGACGACCTGCCAGGTGTCGCTCAGCTCAGCAGGCAGGTCGGCGGGTTCGAAGCTTTCGATCAGCACGCCGAAGAGCCGCTTGCCGAGTTTGTGCGCGAGCGAAAGCTCTGTGTGACACCAGCTCGATCCAAGCCACGCACGCGAAACAAGGAATAGCACGGCTTCGCAGCGCGACGCCGCCTCGTTGAGCGCGCGCTCCCATCGTTCCCCCGCCGCGATGCCCCGATCGGCGGCGAGGTCGAGAAATACGTCGTCCCAGCCCTCGGCCGCCAGCCAGTCGCTCAGGCCGACGGCCTGGGCGTTGTTGACGCTCGAGTGGCTCAGGAATATGCGCGCCATGACTTACCGAACCGCGCTGGCATCGATGCGGGAAGCGACACACCACCCGGCACCCGTTACCCGAGCCAACCCAGCCATCGACCCGTTATCCCTTGCCTCCGACCCGGCCCATCCTGGGCGCCACCGGACTCACCGACAACGGGCATGGTAGTTGGCTCGGGGCCGCAGCAAAGCAAAACCAGCAGACAGGCATGCGCCGCCGGCGCACGAGGACATCGGGGCCCCGCCCGCATGACGGTACGGCCGGTCGTCCAGCGGCAGGGCCACCCGAATCGCCAGGGGTGAGTTCGGAGCGGCGGACGGGCCGCCCGGCACAGACGAAACCGCCCGCGCGGCAAGCAAACCCGCGCGGGCGGCGTCGTCTAGCGCCGCGACGCCTTAAACGTCGTAGTACAGCGCGAACTCGTACGGGTGCGGCCGGATCTGGACCGGCAGGATCTCGTTCTCCCGCTTGAAGCTGATCCACGTCTCGATCAGGTCGGGCGTGAAAACGCCTCCCTCGGTGAGGTATTCGTGGTCGGCCTCCAGCCGGTCGATCACCGCGGACAGCTGGGTGGGCGCCTGCGGGATGTTGGCGGCCTCCTCGGGCGGCAGCTCGTAGAGGTCCTTATCGACCGGCGCCTGCGGCTCGATCTTGTTCTTGATGCCGTCCAGGCCGGCCATCAGCATGGCCGAGAACGCCAGATACGGGTTGCCCGACGAGTCGGGGCAACGGAACTCCAGCCGCTTGGCCTTGGGGTTGCTGCCGGTGATCGGGATGCGCACGCACGCCGAGCGGTTGCGCTGGCTGTACACCAGGTTGATCGGGGCCTCGAAGCCGGGAACCAGCCGCTTGTAGGAGTTCACCGTCGGGTTGGTGAAGGCCAGCAGCGACGGGGCGTGGTGCAGCAGGCCGCCGATGTAGTGCCGCGCGGTGTCCGACAGGCCGGCGTAGCCGGTCTCGTCGTACATCAGCGGGGCGCCGTCCTTCCACAGCGACTGGTGGGTGTGCATCCCGGATCCGTTGTCGCCGAACAGCGGCTTGGGCATGAACGTCACGGTCTTGCCGGCCTGCCACGCGGTGTTCTTGACGATGTACTTGTAGAGCTGCATGTCGTCGGCGGCGTGCAGCAAGGTGTTGAACTTGTAGTTGATCTCGGCCTGGCCGCCGCTGCCCACCTCGTGGTGGCCCTTCTCCAGGCTGAAGCCCGACAGGATCAGGTTGTGCAGCATCCTGCTGCGCAGGTCGACGTAGTGGTCGACGGGGGCCACCGGGAAGTAGCCGCCCTTGGGGCGGACCTTGTAACCGCGGTTGGGGCTGCCGTCGTTCTCGTTGGGCTCACCGGTGTTCCACCACCCCGAGATCGCGTCGACCTCGTAGAACGAGCCGTTGGTGCGTGAGTCGAAGCTGACGGAGTCGAAGATGTAGAACTCGGCCTCGGCGCCGAAGTACGCGGTGTCGGCGACGCCGGTGCTGATCAGATAGTTCTCCGCCTTGCGAGCGATGTTGCGCGGGTCGCGCGAGTAGGGCTCGAGGGTGAACGGGTCGTGCACGAAGAAGTTCAGGTTCAGCGTCTTGGCCTCGGTGAACAGGTCGATGCGCGCGGTTTGCGGGTCGGGCAGCAGCAGCATGTCGGACTCGTGGATCGACTGGAACCCGCGAATCGACGAGCCGTCGAAGGCCAGGCCGTCCTCGAACACGCTCTCGTCGAAGAACGAAACCGGAATCGTGAAGTGCTGCATGATGCCCGGCAAGTCACAGAACCGGACATCGACAAACTCGACGTTCTCGTCCTTGGCGAGTTTGAAGACGTCGTCGGGCGTCATTTCCGTCACAGAATGCTCCTTTACTTGGTGATCCGCGGCCTGACGCTATGGAGCGCATGTTGCCCGTCAGTCAACTCGATGTTGCGCAGAGGTTACGTGACCATGCTCCCCGCAGCAGAATCCGGGTCGCCCGGCGGGTTCTATTGTGGGGCCATGACCCGCAAGATCGTATCTGGTCGACCGCACGGGCGCACTAGTTCTCGGCGGCCGGGCCGGGCCTCGGGCGGCGTGCTGTGACCGAGGGTTCGCCGGGCGCCCGATCGACCTACCCCGGGGAGCGGCTGGGCCTGCCGGAGCGCGGGGCGGGATCGCTGGCGCCGATGGGCCGCCGGCTCGCGGCGCTGATGATCGACTGGCTGATCGCCTACGGCCTGGCGGCGCTGGCGATGGCGTTCGGCCTCTTCTCCGGACGCATGCTGTCGACCGCCGTGTTGATCGTCTGGCTCGTCCTCGGCCTCGTGTCGGTGCGCCTGTTCACCTTCACCCCGGGGCAGTTGGTGCTCGGTCTGCAGGTGGCGTCGGTGGACGGGCGGGTGCCGGTCGGGGTGGGCCGGTTGGCCGTGCGCGGGCTGCTCGTCGCGCTGGTCATCCCGGCGTTGTTCACCGACGCCGACGGCCGGGGTATGCACGATCGGCTGAGCGGCACCGCGGTGCTGCGCCGCTGAGTTCGGGAGCGACTACCTCCGGCGCACGGTGCGCTGCACGCCGCGCATCTTGCCGGCGTTCGGCAGCGGCCCCTTGGGCATGACGCCGGCGCCGGCGCGCGATCCCAGCGCGGCCAACCGCGACTCCAGCGTGTCCATCTGCTTGGCGGTGATGTTGTGCGGCAGCCGGGTGAGGTGCCGCTCCAGCTTGCGCAGCGGAACCTCGCCCTCGCCCCTGCCCACGACGATGTCGTAGATCGGCACCTCCCCGACGACCCGGGCGGTCCGCTTCTTCTCCTGGGCCAGCAGCGGCTTGACCCTGGCCGCCGATCCCTCGCCGACCAGGATCACGCCCGGCCGGCCGAGCACCCGGTGCACCGCGTCGAAGTGGCCGGTCGCGGCGACGCCCGGGGTCACCCGCCACTTGCCGCGCAGGTTGTCCAGCACCCACCCCGCGGCGCCGGCCTGGCCTTCGGCCTTGCTGAACATCGAGCGCTGCGCCCGGCGGCTGAAGATGATGAACGCGACCAGCGCGCCCACCAGCACCCCGAGCGGGATGAGCGTGAGCATGGTGAGCCCGCCGGCCCACACACCGGCGGCCACCGAGACGCCGACGATCAGCACGAAGGCGCCGATCATGTACGGCAGCAGGCGCTTGTCCTCCTTGCGCTGCATGTTGAACGCCTGCCAGAACTGACCGCGGCGCTCCTTGGCGGCGGCCTTGCGGGCGGCGGCCGCCTGAGCCCTGGCGGCCTTGTTCTCGGCGGCGGTGCGGGGTTTAGCCATAGTCACCAAGGATACGTTCGCGCGGAATTACGAGGCGCGGCCGCCGACGGCCTGCGCGTACAGCCGCCCGGCCCGGTAGGACGACCGCACCAGCGGGCCGGCCAGCACCCCCGAAAAGCCCAGCGCCTCGGCGTCGCGGGCGAATTCGTCGAACTCCTCGGGCGTCACCCAGCGCTCGACCGGGTGGTGGCGCGCCGTCGGGCGCAGGTATTGGGTGATCGTCACGATGTCGCAGCCGGCGGCGCGCAGGTCGGCCAGCGCGCCGCGCACCTCGTCGGCGGTCTCGCCCAGGCCCAGAATCAGGTTGCTCTTGGTGACCAGGCCGGAGTCGCGGGCCGCGGTGAGCACGGCCAGGCTGCGCCGATAGGTGAACGCCGGCCGGATCCGCTTGAAGATGCGCGGCACCGTTTCGACGTTGTGCGCCAACACTTCCGGGCGCGACCCGAAGACCTCCGCAAGCCGCCGCGGCTCCGCGTTGAAGTCGGGGATCAACAACTCGACGCCGGTCGAAGGGTTGAGCTCCTTGATGGCGCGCACGGTCTCCGCGTACAGCCAGGCCCCGCCGTCGGGCAGGTCGTCGCGGGCGACGCCGGTGACCGTCGCATAGCGCAGGCCCATCGCCCGCACGCTGTCGGCGACCCGCCGGGGCTCGTCGCGGTCGAGTTCGGCGGGCTTGCCGGTGTCGATCTGGCAGAAGTCGCAGCGGCGGGTGCACTGGTCGCCGCCGATCAGGAAGGTGGCTTCCCGGTCCTCCCAGCATTCGAAGATGTTGGGGCAGCCGGCTTCTTCACAGACCGTGTGCAGGCCATCCCGCTGTACGAGGCCCTTCAGCTGGGTGTACTCCGGGCCCATCCGCGCCCGCACCTTGATCCACGGCGGCTTGCGCTCGATCGGGGTCTGCGCGTTGCGCACCTCCAGGCGCAGCAGTTTGCGGCCTTCCGGAGCGACAGTCACGTGGTTGATGCTACGCGGGCGGTGGGCCTTTCACGGACCGGCAGCGCGCCGTCCAGGGCGTCGCACACGGCGGCCGCGACGGCCGCCCGCACCTCGTCGACCGCGACCGTCCGCCCCAGTTCGGCCGACAGGGACGTCACGCCGGCGTCGGTGATGCCGCACGGAACGATCGCGCTGTAGGCGCCCAGATCGCAGTCGCAGTTGAGCGCGAAGCCGTGCATCGTCGTCGCGCGTGACACCCGAACGCCGATGGCGGCCACCTTGCGCGCCGGGCGGCCGCCGCCGGCCGGCACCCAAACCCCGGACCGGCCGTCGACCCGAACGGTGTCCAGGCCCAGGTCGGCGCACACCCTCATCAGCGCTTCCTCAAGGCACCGAACGTATTTGACCACGTCGAGCGGTTCGGCCAATCCGATGACCGGGTAGCCGACCAGCTGTCCGGGACCGTGCCAGGTGATTTTGCCGCCCCGATCCGTATCGATCACGGGGGTGCCGTCCACCGGCCGTTCGTGCGGCTCGGTGCGCCGTCCGGCCGTGTAGACCGGCGGGTGCTCGAGGAGCAGCAGCGTGTCCGGACCGCCGGCGACCCGGGCGTCGACCAGGTCGCGCTGCAGCCGCCAGGCCGTGCCGTAGTCGACCGTCCCCAGCTGGCGGACGTCGATCGGCTCTGCGCTCGAGCGGATGGAGCTCATTGACGCGAGGTTACTCATGTCGTTGCGATCACCGGGTCGCGCGTCCCGGTTTGGTCAGCGCAACGTCCGGCGGGCGCGCACTTGGCGACAGATCGGCCACACCCTGCGGAAGCGCGCGTCACCACTGCACGGTGTCGCCGGCGAACTCCCGCGCCGGCGTCACGGTTGCCCAGCGCTCGACGATCTTCCCATCGGCCAGGCGCCACAGTACGAACCCGTGAAATTCCACCCGCTTACCGGTCCTGGCGTCGGTACCGGTCCAGACGTTGCGCACCATCACCTTGTCGCCTTCGGCGAGCGATTCGACGACCTCGACGTGCAGGTCGGGGAACGACTCGTGCAAAGCCGCCATCAACCTGCGGTCGCCGTCGCGGTCGGTCGGCCTGCCGCCCGGGCCGTCGTGATCGTAGAAGTCGGCCGACATATTGCGGTCGATGGCGGCCAGGTCCTTGTTGTTCACGAACTCGTCGAAGTGGTCGATCACCAGCCGACGGTTGCGTTCCAGTTCCGACGCCCCGGCTCCCGAAGACACGTTGAGCTCCCTTCGACCCGGCGATCACTCGACGGCTGTCTCTCGAAGCAGCGCGAAGGCAAAGTTCGCTCCGAATCCGCGCCGCAGCGCAAGGTGGATCCAGAGCAGCCCGTACGGCTCGAGCAGCCGGGCCACGCCCAGGTCGCCGGCATCGACGGTTTCGAAGCCCAACTCCGCGACGAGTGCGATGGCAACGTCCTTGGCAGCGTCGTCACCGCAGACGAACATCACCGGTGTGCCCGGCAACCGCGGATGGTTCATCAGCGGTGCGCCAATCTGGTTCATCGCCTTGCACACCCGGGCGCCGGGCGCCCATTGGGCGACAAGTTCTGCGCCGGAGGTGGTGTGGCCGACAGTCAGAGCGGTCAGGTCGGCCGTCAGCGGATTGGTGCAGTCGATCAGGATCTTGCCCGTCAGGTCGCCGCAGGCAAGGACGGCTTCTTGGGTGTTCGACCACGGCGTGCACAACACCACGACGTCACTGCCGCCGGCCGCGGCTTCATTGGCCGCCACCGGTGCGCCGAGGTCGGAGAATTTGGGATCATCGGGGTTGCGCACGCCGTAGCTGACGTCGTGCCCGACGCCCCACGCGGCCCCCAGGGCGCGGCCGACGTTGCCGGCTCCGATGATGGCGATCTTGATGTTCGGCTCCCTTGCGATGGTTTCCGCCCGGCGGGATACTGCTGCTCGCAGGCCGTCGGCCCGTAACGGACGCTATGGCCGGGCGGGGCCGCAGACAAGAACGCACCTTGAGGTGCGGTACTGACCGGGAGGTTAGTGTGGACGACGACTTCGGTTGCCCGGTGGAAGCCACGCTCGCGGTGATCGGTGGCAAGTGGAAAGCCGTGCTGATCTTCCACATGATGAACGGCGGTACCCACCGATTCGCCGAACTTCGGCGCAAGACAACGGGAATCAGCGAACGCGTGTTGTCGCGCCAATTGCGTGAGCTGGAGGCCGACGGCATCGTGCGCCGCGAGGTATTCCCGGAAGTGCCGCCCCGCGTTGAATATTCGCTGACGGAATACGGCATGTCACTGCGGCCCGTCACCAAGGCTATGTGCGAGTGGGGGAAGCGGCACATCGCGGCGGGCGCCGCCTGACCCCGGCGATACCCGGGTTCCGGTTGGTCCTCAAGTAGCTAGTCGTGGTCGCGCCGGGCGGTGGCGTAGTCGAGCGCCTCGCCAATGGTGTTGTGGTGGAACTGGAAACCGGCGCGCTCGAGCGCCGACGGGATCGCGCGCTGCCCGATGAGCAGCCCCTCGTCGGCGAACTCGCCGAGCGCGGCCCGCACCGCGAAACCCGGCAGGATCAGCGGCGTGGGGCGGTTAACCGCCCGCCCCAAGGCGGTGGTGAACTCGGCGTTGGTCACCGGCGCCGGCCCGGTCACGTTCACCGGACCCGACAGCGACGGGTGTGAGATGGCGAACAGCAGCGCGCGCACCACGTCCTCGAGGCTGATCCACGACATGTACTGGCGGCCGCTGCCCAGCCGGGCACCCAGGCCCGCCGCGAACAGCGGCCGCAACCGCCGCAGCGCGCCGCCCGACCGGGCCAGCACCACGCCGGTGCGGGCGAGCACCACCCGGGTGCCGGCGTATTGGGCCGGCAGCGTGGCGGCCTCCCAGTCCTCGCACAGCTGGGCCAGGAAACCGCTTCCCGTCCTGGCATTTTCGTCGACCACCCGGTCTTTGGTGTTCCCGTAGTAGCCCACCGCGCTGGCGTTGATCAGGGTTTCGACGCCGGCGTCGGCGACGGCGTTGGCCAGCACCTCGGTGGGGGCGATGCGGCTGTCGCGCAGGCTCTGCTTGAAGGCGCCCGACCAGCGGCGCTGACCGATGTTGACGCCACACAGGTTGACGACGGCGTCGACGTCGACCAGCGCGTCGGCGTCGAAATCGCCGCTCGCGGGATTCCAGTGCAGTTCCTCGGAATTCGCCGGCGTCCGGCGCACGATGCGCACCACCGGGTGGTCGGCGGCGCGCAACGCCGCGGCCAAGGCCGAGCCGATCAGACCGGACGAACCCGCAATCGCGATGACCGGCTTGGCCACAGTTGTCCAAGCCTCCTAAAGACCCAGGTCAGCCTCGAACGCTGCCTCTTCGAGCCGGTGCTTGATGGTGGTGAGGAAACGTCCGGCATCGGCGCCGTCGATCAGCCGATGGTCGTAGGTCAGCGGGAGGTAGCACACCGAGCGCACGCCGATCGACTCGTTGCCGAACTCGTCGACGATCACCCGCGGCCGCTTGACGATCGCGCCGGTGCCCAGCATCGCGGCCTGCGGCGGGACCAGGATCGGGGTGTCGAACAACGCGCCCTGGCTGCCGATGTTGGTGATCGTGAAGGTGCCGCCGGCCAACTCGTCGGGCTTCAGGTTGCCCGACCGGGCGCGCTCGGCGATGTCGGCGATGGCCCTGGCCAGACCCGCCAGCGACAGGTCGCCGGCATTGTGCACGACGGGGGAGAGCAGACCCTGGTCGGTGTCGACCGCGAAGCCGAGGTGCTCGGCGTCGTAGTAGGTGATCTCCTTGGTGTCCTCGTTGTAGCTGGCGTTGATGTTGGGGTGGATCTTGAGGGCATCGATCACGGCCCGCGCGATGAACGGCAGGTAGGTGAGGTTGACGCCCTCGCGCTCGGCGAACGCGGACTTGGCCCTGGCCCGCAGGCCCACGATCTTGGTCATGTCGACCTCGTGGGTCTGGGTGAGCTGGGCCGTGGCCTGCAGGGATTCGCGGGTCTTGGCCGCGGTGATCTGACGGATCCTGCTGGCCTTCTGCGTGGTGCCGCGCAGGTGTGCCAGGGCGGGCGCGGGGGTGGCCGCGGCCGGAGCCGGCCTGGCCGGCTCCGCGGCCGGCGCGGCGGCGGGGGCCTGCGCGGGCGCGGCCTTGGCTTCCTGCTTCTTCTGCGCCGCGGCGAGCACGTCCTGTTTGCGGATGCGACCGCCCACGCCGGTGCCCGTGACCTCCGAAAGGTCGATGTTGTTTTCGTTGGCCAGCTTTCGCACCAGCGGGGTCACGTACGGCGCGCCGTCGGCAGCCGGGCCGCCGGCCTCCGCGGCGGGCGGGGCCTGGGCCGGTTGCGGTTTCGGCGCGGGGGCCGGTGCGGGCGGTTTGGCCTCGGAAACCGGCTGCGGCGCGGGTTTCGGCTCCGGCCTGGGTTCGGGTTTCGGCTCCGGCTTGGGCGCGGGCGGGGCTGCCGGGGCGGACGGGGCGCTCGCGCCGGATGCCTCCGCGCCCGAGCCGATGCGGGCCAGCTCGCCGCCCACCGGCACGGTGGCGTCCTCCTCGGCGGTGATGCTGACCAGGACGCCGGCCACCGGGGAGGGGATTTCGGTGTCCACCTTGTCGGTGGACACCTCCACCAGCGGCTCGTCGACCTGAACCGAGTCGCCGACCTTCTTCAACCAGCGCGTCACGGTGCCCTCGGCGACCGACTCGCCGAGCTCGGGCATCAGCACCGGCTTGGAGTCGCCGGAAGCATCGCCCCCGGTCGCGGGCGGCGCCGCGGGCTCGGGCTCGGGCTCGGCCGCGGCCTGGGGTTGCGGCTGAGGCTCGGGTTCCGGCTCGGGCTCCGGTTCCGGCTGGCTGGGCGCCGCGGGCTGGGCCTGCGGCTGCTCGCCCGCGTCGCCGATGACGGCGAGTTCGCCGCCCACCTCGACGGTGTCGTCCTCCTGGGCGACGATCTTGGTCAGCACGCCCGCGGCCGGCGACGGGATTTCGGTGTCGACCTTGTCGGTCGACACCTCGACGAGGGGCTCGTCGAGTTCGACCGTGTCGCCTTCCTGCTTGAGCCAGCGCGTGACCGTCCCCTCGGTGACGCTTTCACCGAGTGCCGGCATCTGGACGGAGAAGGCCATTTGTGTTGACTCCTCGATCGCTCGTGGGTCGGGGGCGGGTCGATGTCGCTAACCAAAACTATCCTGTCATTGCGCCCGCGCCGGCACACATCCAGGGCGGACGGCGCGCGGTTGCCCGGGCACCCCGAACACCCTTGCTACGGTGTGGCGACGTAGCCAGAGCGGGAGGTCCGATGCCGGCAATTCAACAGGTGCCCCAGCGGTTCGTCGACAGCGCGGACGGCGCGCGCATCGCCGTCTACGAGGAGGGCAACCGCGCGGGCCCGACCGTCGTGCTGGTGCACGGCTTCCCCGACTCCCACGTGCTGTGGGACGGCGTCGTCCCGCTGCTGGCCGAGCGGTTCCGCGTCGTCCGCTACGACAACCGCGGCGTCGGCATGTCGTCGGCGCCCAAGCCGGTGTCCGGCTACACCATGGCCCGGTTCGCCGACGACTTCGCCGCGGTGATCGGCGAGCTGAGCCCCGGCGGCCCGGTGCACGTGCTGGCCCACGACTGGGGCTCGGTCGGCATCTGGGAGTACCTGAAGCGCCCCGGCGCCGGCGACCGGGTCGCCTCGTTCACGTCGGTGTCCGGCCCGAGCCAGGACCAGCTGGTCGAATACATCTTCGGCGGGCTGCGACGGCCCTGGCGCCCGCGCAGGTTCGTGCGGGCGGTCAGCCAGGCGCTGCGGCTGACATACATGGTGTTCTTCTCGATCCCGGTGCTGGCGCCGCTGTTCCTGCGCCTGGCGCTGTCGATCCCTGCCCTGCGGCGAAACGCGGTCGACAACATCCCCGACGACAAGATCCATCACTCCGCCAAGTTGCCCAGCGACGCCGCCCACTCGGTGAAAACGTATCCCGCCAACTACTTTCGGTCGTTCTCCCGGAAGCGCGAGCTGCACGTCGTGGACGTGCCGGTGCAACTGATCGTCAACACCCGGGACAAGTACGTGCGGCCCTACGGGTTCGACGACGCGGCGCGCTGGGTGCCGCGGTTGTGGCGCCGCGACATCAGGGCGGGCCACTTCTCGCCGATGTCGCATCCGCAGGTGATGGCGGCGGCGGTGCACGACTTCGCCGACCTGGCCGACGGCAAACAGCCGAGCCGCGCGATGCTGCGCGCCCAAGTCGGGCGCCCGCGCGGCGACTTCGGCGACACCCTGGTGTCGGTCACCGGCGCGGGCAGCGGCATCGGCCGGGAGACGGCGTTCGCCTTCGCCCGCGCGGGCGCCGAGCTGGTGGTCAGCGACATCGACGAGGCCACCGTCAAGGAGACCGCCGCCGAGATCGCCGCGCGCGGCGGCGTCGCGCATCCGTACGTGCTCGACGTGTCCGACGCCGGCGCCGTCGAGGCGTTCGCCGAGCGCGTCAGCGCCGAGCACGGCGTCCCGGACATCGTGGTCAACAACGCCGGCATCGGTGCGGCGGGCGGCTTCCTGGACACCCCGGCCGAGGACTTCGACCGGGTGCTCGACATCAACCTGGGCGGCGTCGTCAACTGCTGCCGGGCCTTCGGCCGGCGCCTGGTCGAGCGCGGCACCGGCGGCTACATCGTCAATGTGGCGTCGATGGCCGCCTTTTCGCCGCTGGGGTCATTGAGCGCCTACTGCACCTCCAAGGCGGCCACCTACATGTTCTCCGACTGCCTGCGCGCCGAGCTCGACGCCGCCGGGGTCGGGTTGACCACGATCTGCCCCGGCGTGATCAACACCAACATCATCAGCACCACCCGGTTCAGCGCGCCGGCCGGCAAGGATCAACGCGTCGATGACCGTCGGGGCCAGATCGGCAGGCTGTTCGCGCTGCGCCGCTACGGGCCGGACAAGGTCGCCAACGCGATCCTGTCGTCGGTCAGGAAGCAGAAACCGATCCGTCCCGTCGCGCCGGAAGCCTATGCGGTCTACGGTCTTTCGCGCGTGGCCCCGCAGGCGTTGCGCAACGCCGCGCGAGTGCGCGTGATCTAGACCGTTCGGGACCCCGCTGGTCGTCGCACCAACAGCGCGCCGCCGATCGCGACGACCCCGATGACGGCCAACGGGATGGTCCAGCTCCGCCGGCCGTTCACCGACGACTGGCACTGCGCCACGTAGTCGGTGTGGGGCAGGACCTGGTTGAGGATGGGGATGTTGGCGCCGTTCTTGTCGTTGGCGTTCCTGGCGCTGTTCAGGTCCATGGCGATTCCGTTCCCGCACGAGACGGAATTGCCGTTGCCGTCCGATACGGACACCGGCACCAACAGACCGATGATCCCGGCCAGCAAAAGCACGGCGCCCACTGCGATGATGATCCGTCGCACAGTCACTATTAGCCTCCCGTCAAACGCGAGTGTCGTAACGGCGTAGTAACCACTGGCCGCCGCCCCTAAACCGGTCGCCGGCGGCCGATGCGGCGCATGGTTCCCGCCGGGTGGGGTACTCGGGGGCAATGACTGCGACTCGACAGATGGCGACCACCCGCGAAGTGCGGGCTCCCCGCCAGCAGATCTGGGATGCGATGAGCGATGGATGGACGTATGCGCAGTGGGTGGTGGGCAACAGCCGGACCCGCGCGGTCGACCCGAACTGGCCGCGACCCGGCTCCGCCATCAAGCACTCGGTAGGGGTGTGGCCGCTGGTGATCAGCGACGCGACGGTGGTCGAAAGTTGCACGCCCGGCGAGGAACTCGTGCTGCGCGCCGGGCTCGGGGCGCTGGGCTCGGCACGGATAACGCTGCGCCTCAAGGACATCCCGGACGGCTGCCGCATCGAGATGATCGAGACGCCGGCTTCCGGGCCGCTGCGGATCCTTCCCGACCGCCTGGTGCTGGCCGCCGTCTATCCGCGCAACCGGGAGTGCCTGTGGCGGTTGGCGGCGCTCGCCGAACGCCTCGAGCCCAGCCAGGTCAAGTAGGGCATGACGGACGAGACCGCCGACGCCGTCGTCATCGGCGCCGGGCACCACGGGCTGGTGGCGGCGTCGGTGCTGGCCGACGCCGGGTGGGACGTGCTGGTGCTGGAGGCCCAGCCGGAGCCGGGCGGCGCGGTGCGCAGCGCCGAACTGACACCGGGGTACATCACAGACCTGTTCAGCTCGTTCTACCCCATGACGGTCGCCTCGCCGGCGATGTCGGCGCTGCGGCTCGAAGAGCACGGGCTGCGATGGTCGCGAGCGCCGGCGGTGGTGGGCCACCCGGGAGGCGCCACCGACGACGACCCGCCCATCGTCTACCCCGACCCGGCCCGCACCGCAACGGAATTCGCCCGCCGGGAGCCCACCGACGGCGACAACTGGTGGCGCGCCGTGGAACTGTGGCAGAAAATCAAGGCGCCACTGCTGGACGCCATGCTGGCGCCGTTTCCGCCCGTGCGCCCGATGCTGCGGCTGCTGCTGAAGCTGGGCACCGGCGACGCGGTGCGGCTCGCCAGCCTGTTGATCCAGCCCGCCAACACCATGGCGCAGCAGTTGTTCGACGGCGAGGCGCCGCGAATGCTGTTGCTGGGCAACGCGATGCACGCCGACGTCCCGCCGGACGCGCCCGTCAGCGGTGCGATGGGCTTCCTGATGACGATGCTGGCCCAGGACGGCGGCTGGCCGGTGCCAGTCGGCGGTTCGGGCCAGCTGACGGCGGCGCTGGTGCGCCGCGCCGAATCGGCCGGCGCGCGAATCGAATGCAATCAGAACGTGTCCCGCATCCAGGTGCGCGGCGGCCGGGCGGTCGGGGTGACCACCGCGGCCGGTCTCACGGTCCGCGCGCGCCGGGCCATCGTGGCCGACGTGACCGCGCCGCGGCTGTTCTGCGACATGCTGCCCGAGGACGCCGTCCCGGCCGCGCTGCGCCGCGAACTCGAGCACTACGTCTGGGACCCGCCGGTGGTGAAGGTCAACTACGCGCTCGACGGCCCCATTCCGTGGCGGGCGAAGAGCCTGCGGGGCGTCGGCACCGTCCACCTGGGGGCCGACGCCGACGGGCTGGTGCGCTGGATGGCCGACCTGAACACCCGGGTGGTGCCCGAGCATCCGTTCATGCTGCTGGGGCAGACCACCACGGCGGACCCCAGCCGATCGCCGCAGGGCACCGAAAGTGTTTGGGCTTACACGCATTTGCCGCGCAACGTGGCAGACGACGTCGCGGCCGAGCGCCTCGCCAAGTCGATGGACCACGTCATCGAGGAGCACGCTCCCGGCTTCGGCGAGGCCGTGATCGACCGGTTCGTGCAGCGCCCGTCGGACCTGGAGGCCAGCGACGCCAACCTGCACCTGGGCGCGCTGAACGGCGGCACCGCGCAGTTGCAGCAGATGCTGATTTTTCGTCCCGCGCCGGGGATGGGCCGCGCCGAAACCCCGGTCGAGGGCCTGTATCTGGGCAGCGCGTCGGCCACCCCCGGCGGATCGGTGCACGGCGCGTGCGGGCGCAACGCGGCTAACGCCGCGCTGGCCGCGGCGGGCGTGACGGGCTGGCCGCGCCGCCGGATCCGGCGAGCCGTGACCGCGCTGCTCACGAACTAGACATCGGCGCCGAGCCGGGCGGTCAGCCGTTTTCGCAGATGTCCTCCAGCACCGCGAACATGGTGCGGGTCGGCACCCCGGTGGCGCCCTTGGGCGAATAGCCCCACGGGCTGCCGGTGTTGTAGGCCGGGCCGGCCACGTCGAGGTGCGCCCACGCCACTCCGTCGGCGACGAACTCCCGCAGGAACACCCCGGCCACCAGCATGCCGGCGAAGCGTTGCCCGCTGATGTTGGACAGGTCGGCGACCGTGGACTTCAGGTCGTCCTTGAGCTCGTCGGGCAGCGGCATCGGCCAGCCGTTCTCGCCCACCCGCTGCGAGATCGCCGCAACACGGTCCCGGAACTCGTCGCTGCCCATCACCCCGGGGATCCGGGCGCCCAGCGCCACCGTCTGCGCGCCGGTCAGCGTGGACGTCTCGATCAGGTAGTCGGGGTTGTCCTCGCAGGCCCGGACGATGGCGTCGGCCAGGATCAGCCGGCCTTCGGCGTCGGTGTTCTGCACCTCGACCGTGATTCCGCCGTACTGGGTCAGCACGTCGCCCGGGCGCTGCGCCGTCGCCGACGGCATGTTCTCGGCCATCGGCACCGTGGCGATGACGTCGATGGGCAGCTGCTGCTGCGCGGCCAGCGCGACGGTCGCGATGACCGCCGCCGCGCCGCCCATGTCGGAGGTCATGTAGTGCATCGACGCGGCCGGCTTGATCGAGATGCCGCCGGTGTCGAACGTGATGCCCTTGCCGACCAAAGCGACTCGCTTTCCAGCCTTGCCCTTCTTGCCCTTGGCCAGCTTGGAGCCCCGATGAATGAGCCGCACCAGCCGTGGCGGGCGCGACGAGCCCTGCCCGACGCCGATCACCCCGCCGTACCCGGCCTTTTGCAGCGCCTTGTCGTCGAGCACCTCCACCTCGAGGCCGACGGCTTCGCCCAAAGCCTTTGCGCGCTTGGCGAATTCGGCCGGGTAGAGCAGGTTCGGCGGGGTGTTGACCAGGTCGCGGGCGGTGGCGACCGCGGTCGCGACGGCCGCGCCGTGCGCGCTGTCCTTCTTGGCGTCCTTGGAGGTGGACAGCACCGTGATCCTGCGCAGCCCGTTGTCCTTGGGGGCGGTCTTGTCGCTGCGGAACTCGGTGAACCGGTAGCTGCCCAGGATCAGCCCCTCGACGGCGGCCGCGCAGACGTCGTCGCCGGGCAGCTGCCCCAGCGTGGTGAGCACCGCCTCGGCCCCGCCCAGGGAGCGGGCCGCCACGCCGGCGGCACGACGGATCACCTCGGCCGGCCATTCGGAGCGCGGTTTGCCCAACCCGATCGTCAGGACACTGGCCACCGGCAGCGACGGCACCACCAGCCGGTGCACCTGCTCGGCGGCGCCGGTGGCCTCCAGCGCCCGCAGGCCGGACTCGATCTCGGCGACGGCGTCCGCGGACAGGAACGGCCCGGCCGCCGAGACGACCGCGCCCGGCCTGTCGTCGTCGCCGGTCGAGACGACCGGCACCAGCAATACCGCGGAAGTCGCGCCGCGTTTGGGCAGCGCGGTGGCGACGTTGACGGTGGGGGCGTGATAGCCCGGTTCGGTGGTGGTCACGGCAAACCACCCTAGTCACCCGCGCCGCTGCTTTCCCGCCTATGCAGGTCGAACGCGGTCACGGGGGCCTCGAAACCCTTGAGCGTCAGCGGGCCGTGGGGCACCGCGGGCCAGCCCGGCAACTGCCGGTGCAGCTCGGCCGCGGCCAGGATCTGTCTCGGCGCGGCGACGGCCACCAGCCGGGCGGCCAGGTTCACCGGGAGGCCGAAGTAGTCGCCGTTGATGGCGAGCACCTCGCCGTACGCGAGACCGGCGCGCACGTCCAGGCCCGCCTCGAGCGCCCGCGGATGGTCGACCAGATCCACCGCCGCCTGCGCGAGCCGCTCGGGCGCCGAGCACACCCACATCACGGCGTCGCCGATGAACTTCACCACCCGGCCGCCGTCGGCGTGCACCACGTCCGCGACGGTGCCGCCGAACTCGGTGAGCAGTTCCGACAGCTGCGCGGGCGTCAAGGACTGGGTCAACGCGGTGAAGCTGGACAGATCGGCAAAACCGATGCCGCACACCACGCTCGGCGACGTGTCGCGCAGGACGCCCTCGAAGTGGGTTCGGGCGCTGGTCAGGTGATGGCGGTGCACCACGTCGATCAGGGCTCCGATGCGGGGCACGAACTCGGCGACCGACCGGTACGCCTGCGCCGTGGCCAGCTCGTCGTGGGTGTGGTTCATCTGGATGTCCGGCGTCCCGGCGCGGATCACCGTCGACTCGGCCTCCGCCAGCCGGGCCATGGTGGCGCCGAGCACCCGCAGCATCCCGAGCGCGCCTTCCTCGCCGACCACCGACTTGAGCGCGACCCACGTCGCCAGCGCGTCGACGTCGGCCTGGCTCAGCGCGGGCACATCGGGGCCGGCGACGGTCAGGCCGAGCAAGGCCCACGCGTGCGCCACCTCGTCGGCGGACAGGCCGAGCCGCTCGGCCGCGGACTGCACCGTGTAGATCGGGCGGCCCGACCAGGCCACGACGTCGCCGGCCAGCCCGAACAGCCGCCCGCGCCGTTCGGCCTCGACCATGTCGTCGAGGGTGAAGCCGAGCCCGTGCAGGTACCTGATCAGGTCGGCCCGCTCGCGGGCGTCGCCGATACCCGCGGCCTCCAACTCTTCGAAGTCCAAGGAGTCGAGCGGACCGGACACCTGCCCAAGTGTGCCAGCTGCGGAGGCCATTAGGGTGGGTCGTCGTGACCGAGCTGCAGCACGGACCGCTGGAAGACCGCCACCGCGCCCTGGGCGCCAGTTTCGCGGAGTTCAGCGGCTGGTCGATGCCGGTGTCCTACGCGGGCACGGTCAGCGAACACAACGCCACCCGCGACGCGGTCGGTCTGTTCGACGTCAGCCACCTCGGCAAGGCCCTGGTGCGCGGCCCGGGCGCCGCGCAGTTCGTCAACTCCGCGCTCACCAACGACCTGGGCCGCATCGGCCCGGGCAGGGCGCAATACACGTTGTGCTGCACCGAATCCGGCGGTGTCATCGACGATCTCATCGCCTACTACGTCGCCGACGACGAGATCTTCCTGGTGCCCAACGCCGCCAACACCGCCGCGGTGGTCGAGGCGCTGCGGGCGGCGGCCGAGTCCGGTTCGGGACCCGGGCTGACCATCACCAACGAGCACCGCTCGTATGCGGTGCTGGCGGTGCAGGGCCCGCGATCGGCGGGCGTGCTCGCCGAGCTGGGCCTGCCGGCCGACATGGATTACATGGGCTACGCCGATGCCTCGTTTTCGGGAGTGCCGGTGCGGGTCTGCCGGACCGGCTACACCGGCGAGCACGGCTACGAGCTGCTGCCGCCCTGGGACTCCGCGGGAGCGGTGTTCGACGCGCTGATCGCGGCGGTGACGGCCGCCGGGGGAGCCCCGGCCGGCCTGGGCGCCCGCGACACGCTGCGCACCGAGATGGGCTATCCGCTGCACGGGCACGAGCTTTCGCTCGACATCTCGCCGCTGCAGGCGCGCTGCGGGTGGGCGGTGGGCTGGAAGAAGGACGCCTTCTTCGGCCGCGACGCGCTGCTGGCCGAGAAGGCGGCGGGACCGCGACGGCTGTTGCGGGGGCTGCGGATGGTCGGCCGCGGGGTGTTGCGCCCCGGGCTGACGGTGCTGGCCGGGGACGCTCCGGTCGGGTTCACCACGTCGGGGACGTTCTCGCCGACGCTGCAGGCCGGCATCGGGCTGGCGCTGATCGACACCGACGCCGGAATCGACGACGGCGCGCACGTCACCGTCGACGTCCGCGGCCGCGCCGTCGAGTGCGAGGTGGTGCGCCCGCCGTTCGTCGACCTCAAAACGCGTTAGCCGCCAGGGGTTCACGTGAGGAAAACCCGTTGCCGCACGGATATAGAATCGGCCCCATGACCAGCGGCTCACTCGAGTTCACGGTTCTACGCGCGTCTAATCCGGCGACCGACGCAGAACGTGAATCCATTCTGGCGGAGCCGGGTTTCGGCAAGTACTTCACCGACCACATGGTGTCGATCGACTACGACGAGGGCCAGGGTTGGCACAACGCGCGCGTCATCCCCTACGGCCCGATCGAATTGGACCCGTCGGCGATCGTGCTGCACTACGCGCAGGAAGTCTTCGAGGGGCTCAAGGCATACCGCTGGGCGGACGGCTCGATCGTGTCGTTCCGCGCGGAGGCCAACGCGGTGAGGATGCGTTCGTCGGCGCGGCGGCTGGCGATTCCCGAGCTGCCGGAGGGCCTCTTCGTCGAATCCCTCTGCCAGCTCGTCGCTGTCGACAAGGCGTGGGTGCCCCGCAGCGGCGGCGAGGAGGCGCTGTACCTGCGGCCGTTCATCTTCGCGACCGAGCCGGGACTGGGTGTGCGGCCGGCCAAGCAGTACCGCTACCTGCTGATCGCCTCGCCGGCTGGCGCCTACTTCAAGGGCGGCATCAGCCCCGTCACCGTGTGGGTGTCGACGGAATACGTGCGGGCCAGCCCCGGCGGCACCGGCGCGGCCAAGTTCGGCGGGAACTACGCCGCCTCGCTGCTGGCCCAGGCCCAGGCCGCCGAAAACGGTTGCGACCAAGTGGTATGGCTGGATGCGGTCGAGCGCCGCTTCATCGAAGAGATGGGCGGGATGAACCTGTTCTTCGTCTTCGGCAGCGGCGGATCGGCGCGGCTGGTCACCCCGGAGCTGTCCGGCTCGCTGCTGCCCGGCATCACCCGGGACTCGTTGCTGCAGTTGGCCATTGATGCCGGATTCTCGGTCGAGGAGCGCAGGATCGACATCGACGAGTGGCAGAAGAAGGCCGCCGCCGGCGAGATCACCGAGGTGTTCGCCTGCGGCACCGCCGCCGTGATCACGCCGGTTTCCCGGGTGAAGTACGGCGACCACGAGTTCACGATCGCCGACGGGCAACCGGGCGAGGTGACGATGGCGCTGCGTGACACGCTGACCGGGATCCAGCGGGGCACCTTCGCTGACACGCACGGCTGGATGGCCCGCCTGGACTAGGCGGTGCGCCCGAACGGCGAGATCCCGCCCGCGGGCGGGTCATCGACGAGGTCAGCCGAACCGTTGATCGGCGCGTCACCGGGCGGAAGCGAGCAACGCGTTCGCGTCTACAGCCGGGCACAGCGAGGGCGCCGGGCCCGCGCCCCGTGTCGGTAGCGAGTCGGATCGGAAAAACCAGTGCGCGTTGCAACGCGGCGGGCTACCCTACGTTCGTCCTGGACGACGCCCCGTGCGGGCGGCCGCCCACACCGGATATGCGAAAGCCCGATGATGGTGACTTTCCCGAAGAGCAGTTCCTCGGCGCCGCGTCGGCCCTCCGGTTGCAAGACCAACCCGGGCCGTGCGGCGGTGCATCACGCGAACGACGCTGCGCCCCAACCACATCCGCGGGTGCGCCGCCTGCCGGTCGGTGCGGCCGGCCTGCTGTGCCTCGCGCTGCTGACAACCGCCCCGCCACCGACCGCCAACGCACAGGTTCCGCTCGCCGACTGGCTTTCCCGCTCGGCGGTGCCGGTCGAAGGCATCCACCGGGCGGAGAACGACGCCTTCGGCGTCCTGCAGGCGGAGGGGCCGATCGATGCCGATCAGTTGCAAGCGGATTGCACCGGACTCCACGATGCCAATGAAGGGTTGCGGAACGGAATGCCCACTCCGGACCCGAGATTGACCGTCGAGGTTCAGCAGGCCATCGACAACTTCGACACGGCTGCGCAGTCCTGCATCGAGGCCGTTGCGACCCACAGCATGACCAAACTGGACGATTTCGTGTCCGCCCTGAAAACGGCGGAACGGCACCTGTCCAGAGCCGACACGATCCTCGTGGCACTGGCTGCTCCGGGGTGAACAACGATGCCGGTCCATAACGCGCCCACGTCCGCGGCGCACGCGTTCGTCACCGGGCACGAGGAGGCTCGATGAAGCGACTCGCCGTCGCCGCCGTCGCCGCGCTGACGCTGCTGGTCGCGGGTTGTTCGAAACCCCCGAGACCCCCGGACTCCCACCCCCCGATCCCCGAGAGCCCCAACCCCTCGCAGGTGGCCGGGGCGCCGGTGGCGAATGGGACCTCGGGTCTGCGGCCCGGTGCTCCGGGGCCGACGCGGCCCATCCAGGACGGTGACGGCGGCGAGATCGACAACCTGGCCGCCATGGCGGTTTCCGACATCGAACAATTCTGGGCGGGCGCCTACGGCGCGCCCTTGACGGGCAACTTCGCGCCCGTCAACGCGGTGTTCTCCTGGGACTCGCGCTACAAGAACGGCAGCTTCTGCGGGGCGCCGACCTACGACACGGTCAACGCGATGTGGTGCGGCAGCACCGACCCCAGGGACCAGAACTGCCCCGACGACCGGCCCAGCCCGCCGGCGACGTGTACGTTGTCGCGCAACACCATCGGCTGGGACCGTGGTCAGCTCATGCCCGAGCAGCGCGACGTGGGCGGCGACATGGGCGTCGCGGTGGTGCTCGCACACGAGTACGGCCACGCCATCCAGCACATGGCCGCGCTGGTGGACATCACCAACACCGCCTCCGCGACGGTGGCCGAACAGCAGGCGGACTGCTTTGCCGGCGTGTACATGCGCTGGGTGGCGGACGGCAAATCGCCCAGGTTCACGCTCAGCACCGGGGACGGCCTGGCCAAGCTGCTGCGGGTGATGATCGGCATTCGGGACCCGCTGCTGGCGGCGGGCAACCCGGCCGAGCGGCGTCTGGTGCACGGTTCGGCGTTCGAACGGGTCACGGCGTTCCAATTCGGGTTCGACGGCGGAGTGCGCGCCTGCGCGGGCATCAACGAGGCGGAGATCGCGCAGCGCCGCACCAACCTCCCCAAGGAATTGCTCGAGCACGGCACCACCGGCGAAACGCCGATCACCAACGAGTCGGCGAAGTCGGTGCTGGAGGCGCTGAACAAGCTGTTTCCCCTATCCACGCCGCCGCAGCTCGTGTTCGAGCAGCCGCCCTGTCCCGACGCCCATCCGAGCCCGCCGGCGTGGTTCTGTCCGTCGAGCAACACCATCAGCGTGGACATGCCCCGGCTGGTTATGATGGGCACGAGTTTGGCCCGCGGCTCCCCCCTCGACATGATGGGGCCGCTGTTCGGCGACTACACTGCGTTTTCGGTGCTGGTGTCGCGGTTCATGATGGCCCTCGAGAAGCAGCACGGCGGACTCGCGCTCGACAACACCAACGCGGGGTTGCGCACCGCTTGCCTGACCGGCGTGGCGACCGCGAAGCTGTCCAAGCCCGTCGTCGTGTCCAATGGCGTCACCATCGCGCTGAGCGGCGGCGACCTGGACGAGGCCGTTTCAGGGTTGTTGACCAACGGCGCGGCCGCCGGGGACGTCAACGGCGCGTCGGCGCCGTCCGTGTTCGCGCGCATTGCGGCCTTCCGCGTCGGGGTGCTCGGGGACCAAGACCGTTGTTACAAGCGCTGGCCGTGACGTTCGCCGACACCCGGGTGGTTGGCGCTCCGCGAAGCCTTCCGCACCCGGCGGGGGTGCCGATATCCTTTGCCGATGAGCCCGCCGGCTTACCCGCACACGGACTGGGCCTGAATGACGCCGCACGCTGACCCGAGCGCCAACGGCGAGTCGAGCCAACGCACTTCGCGCGGAGGCGGTTGGGCCGCCCGCGGAGCCGACAGCCCGACGCTGATCGGAGACCCAGGGTTGCGGGTCGCACAGCTGGCGCTGCTCGTCGTGGCCGTCGGCCTCGTCGGCTGCCTCGCCCTGGCGGCCGTGGCGCCCGAACGCAGATGGCCGCGATGGTTGCAGTGGCTGACCGACGGCGGCGACTGGGCACCGGTCATGCTCGTGGTCGCGGTGATCGCGCTGCTGTGCGTCCTCACCTACCGGTTGCCGCGCAATCGTTCGTCGGCGGCCGTGCCGGTCATGATCGTCGTCGGGCTCACCCTGACCGGGCTGGTGCTGGGCTTCAGCTCATTCTGGGGTTGCACCAACCCGGACCATCCGACCTTCGTCAGCCCGTTGCTGTGGACGGCCTCCCTGGTGAAGGGGGGCATCGGCGACGAAGTCCTGGAAAGCGCCGGAATATGCCCGAAGCCCACGCCGGCGGCGCTGCAGGTCGCGCGCCTGACCATCGTCGCCGCGCTCTTCATCAGCGTGGTGGGCGTCGCCGCGGCGGCGTTTCGCGCGCAATCTGACCGTCTGCGCGCCGCCTGGGCGCGCACGGTGACGGTGGTGGTGGACCTCGACGACGACTCCGTGTCGATGATCGGCCCCATAGCGCGCAGTCTCCGCCCGGGCGGCGCGCTGGTGCTCATGACCGACAACGTCGACAACGCGTGCATCGCCGAGGCGCGCAGGCTGGGAGCGCGCGTCGTGCAGGTGGGCTTCGAGCGTCCCGAAACGCTTGTGGAGCACAAGTTTTGGCGTCGCCTGAGCGCGCTGTATCTGCTTTCGGCGGATCCGTCGACGAATCTCTCGCGGCTTACCGCCGTGAGCCAACTCCTGGCGCCCGTCGCGACCAGGCGGCGCATTCCCCTGATCGTGCGCGTCGACGACCCATGGTTGGCCGAGGCCTGGCGGGCGCAGAAGTTCGGTCATCACGGCGGCGACTCCGATCACCTGTGGGTTGCCGACACCGTGTCGAAGTACGAGGCGACCGCGCGGCGGCTCACCGACCAGGTTCTTCGTAACAAGGCGGTTCGACAGATCATCGTCTGCGGCGCTTCCCAATTGACACTTGCGCTGTGCGCGGAGATGGCCCAGCGGCACATCGAGCGGTGCTTCCATGCCCCGGAGGGCCAGCCGGAACTGCCCGCATTGACCGTGGTCGCCCCCGATGCCGACGAATACGTCAGCGACCACGAGGAACGCCACAAGCGGAAGGGGTTCAGCAGCGACCCGCCGCCGGTGGACCGCGTCGCCGCGGTGCCCTCCGCGGCGGTGGTGGGCCGGGTCGTCGCCGACACCGATGGGATCGACTCGACCAAGGCCGTCATCGTGGTCGACTCGGTGGCGGCCGCCGACCCGATCCTGGGGACACGGTTGGCCGCAAGCCATCCCACGATGCCGATCTACATGTGCGATCCGACGGCCCGGCTCAACGCCGAAAGCGTCCCCGTCGCCTGCGAGCTGCGAACCTACCGGCTGGGAATGGAACTTCCGGACGGCCACGCCCACGACAACTTCGAACGCGCCGCCATGTTGATCCACGAGCGTTACGCGTCGTCGCAAGGGGATCGCACCAAGCCCGCGGCGCAGCCGTGGGACAAGCTCAGCGGCTTCTACAAGGGCTCCAACCGTCGCCAGCTGCAGAACGCCCTCTGGATGGTCGAGAAGATCGCGGGCCACACCTGGAACGCCACCGACGCGCCGCACACCGCGGTGTCCCCGGAGAGCCTGGAAGCGTTGGATGCCGGCGCCGACGGGGGGACACCGCCCGCCGAGGCCGCGCTCAAAAAGCTGGAACGGCTCGGGATCGGCGAGGCCGCCAGCTACGCCATGGCGCGCGCGGAGTGGGAACAGTGGAGCAACTACCTGCGTCAGCGCGGGTGGACATGGGGTCCCGCGCGCAACATCGCCGACAAGCGGCACGAACGATTGGTCGACAGCTGGGAGGCCACCCTGGCGGACCCCGAGCTGAGGGCGGTCGCGCTGAAGAGCCTGGCGGACTCCCAGATCGCGCTGGCCCGGCTCCAGCGGCTCGGCTTCAGCGAGGACACCGCCTACGCGATGGCGCAAGCCGAATGGGAGGACTGGAGCCGCTTCCTGCGCCGGCACGATTGGAAGCAGGGCGACCGGCGCGACGAAACCCACCGGAAACACGAGAAATTGGTGGCGGACTGGGAAGCCACGGTGATGGACCCGGAGCTGAAAGCCGCGGCGCTCAAGAGCCTGGCGGGCACGCTGATGGAGCTGCGCAAGCTCGGTTACCGCTCGATGCCGATGTGGGACACATACGAGCGGACGGGGACCGTGACCGCGAAACATCATCGCAGGCAATGGAAGTACACCACCGCCGCTGGGGAGGCCCTGTGCGGTGCTGCCGGCGACTGGGAGGTGCGCGATGGCAGTCACAGCTGGCCGGTGCGCGACGATATTTTCCGGGCGACCTACCGGCATCTGGGAGGAGACCAATGGCAACGCACGGGAACGGTGCTCGCGCGGCGGGCCCGGCCGGGCGAGACCGTCCCCACGCTCGAGGGACCTGTCGCGGCGGAAGAGGGCGACTTCGTGATCCAGGGTGACCGGGGCGAGCAATGGCCGGTGCGCCCTGCCGAATTCGAGCGGCGCTACCGCGGACCGGTGCCCGTCTACCAGGGCCCGAGGGTGTCCACGACGGAACCGGCGTCCGCGGATGTTTAGCGAATTGCAGAGGGCTACAAGGGCTTTCAGGGGGCGAGCGTCGGCGTTCGTCCGCGGACAACCCGCAGGCCCACCGAAGCCAGCAGCCGGGGGATTTCCCTGACCGCGTCGCGATCGTAATCGGCGATCTCGGCGGGCAACTCCTCGAACGGCACCAGATAGGGAGTTGTCTTGCGCGCGGCGTCCTTGTCGCCCGGGGTCCAGCCGTCGGCGGTGCGCTCCCGCACCCAGCGCGCATGTTCGGCGGACGCAAGCCTCTCGACTTCCTCGTCGGCGAAGGCGAAATCATTCGCGCGCGTCCGGTCCAGTGGTGCGATATCGCAGCCGACGGCGCGCAGCTTGGCGGGGATGTCGCGGGCCTGATCGCGACTCGACTCCCTGCGCGATTCATCCAGTTCCTGCCAGGACGGCGCGGGTTTTCCGGCCGCGATCTGCGCGCTGCGCCAACGCTCGTGGATGGCCTGCGCGATCGGTTCGACGGGCCCGCTCCACATCGGCTCAACATACATCCGCCCGCCCGGTCACCGCGCGTGCTGCAGCGTGCTTTCCAGCTGCGGATCGTCCCAGCCGCGTAGCCGCAGCGCGGCGCTCGAGTTCCGGTTGTAGGGGCGGTCGAACACGACGTGCCGCCAGCTGGCCCGGCCGTCGTTCGTGTCGACTTCCGGTCGGTCGTCGATCAGGACAAGCCCTTCGTAGCGGTACTTTTCCCGATCGATGATCGCGTCGGTGACCACTCGTTCGCCGAAGTGGGGAACGAAGTGGCGTCGCAACCACGCGAGTTTGTTCCGCACCGACCGTTCGTTTCTGGACAGCGGCGCCGAGCAGATCCGCGGCTCGTACCCGGCATCGATGAGCCGTTGCCATCCCTGCAGCGCGTGGTCGACCAGCGGCAGATCGAGGAAGAAATCGGGATGGCGCGTGATCTCCGCGACGTGGGCCGCGTGCCGCGGATAGTCGTCGGCGACGTAGAAATTCGTCCGGGCGACGCGCGCCACGGTGCGCGGCAGCCGATCCAACACCGCCGCGTCGAAATCGGCCAGCACCCCGTCCATGTCGACCAGCACGACGTTGCCGCGACCGCGCCCTGCCATCCTGTCATTGTGACACCGACACCGTGCGCAGGAAGTCCCGCGCGTTCCGCAGGACCGCGTCGATGGTCAGCGTGGTCGTGTCGATCAGGGTTGCGGGGATGGCGTCGAAGGCCGTCAGGGCCGGCAGGCCCGTGTCGACGGATTCGTAGAACCGCAACGTCTGTCGGTGCTGCTCGGTGATGAACTCGAGTGTTTCGTACTTGTCCCCGTTGTCGTCGGCGGCGACGCGGTCGAAGGCCACCCGCGGCTCGGCGGTCAGGTAGACGATCGCTGTGGCGCGCTCGAGCTCCGTCGTGCGCAGCAACGCGTCGGTCTCGTCGTAGCTGACGCCCTGCACAGCCCCGAAGATGAAGTTGTCCATCCACCCCCGCTGGGACAGCAGCAGCGGGTGCGTTCGCCGCCAGTCGCGGATGAGGGTGTTGGTCAGCCGGGCATCCGTCGCGAACAGCAAGCGATCCGTGTGGACGTCACCGAAGGCCGACCCGCCGCCCGACACGTCCAGGAATTGCCGCACGAAGCCGTGGTACGGCAGCCGGAACCGGAACCCGCCCAGCTGCTCGGCCAGGGAACGCACCAATGTCGTCTTGCCCGAGCCGTCCAGCCCGGTGATCGCGATCCAGGGCGCGGGCGGCGGTGTCACGGTGGCGCCGTCCGCGCCGGCCTGCCGGGCATGGCTGCCATTGTCCGCCACGAAACCGCACGCGGACCGGGCAATCGGCGAGTTGACCGCATTCGGGGCAATCGGATGCACGCGAGCCCGGGTGGCGGATAAGTTCGGTCGCAGCGACGACGGGAGGTCAGATGTCCTTCAGGGACCGCGTGAGCTCGCCGGGACCGAAGAAGCTGCTCGCCCTGGACGGCGGCGGCGTTCGGGGTGTGATCACCCTGGAGATACTGCGGCGATTGGAATCGATGCTGGCAGAACACCTCTGCGTGGGAGACGATTTCGTGCTGGGGGACTACTTCGACTACATCGGCGGAACCAGCACCGGGGCGATGATCGCGGCCGGGCTGGCCAAGGGGCTGCACGCGGGACAGCTGCTGGAGCTCTACGTGAGCAGGGGCGACGAGATGTTCGACCACGCATCGCTGCGCCGCCTGTATCACTACCGCTACGGCAGCGTGCGGCTGCAGGAACTCCTGCAAAGCGTCCTCGGCGAAGACACCACGCTGGGCAGCGACGAGCTGAAGACCCTGCTGATGATCGTTGCGCGGAACGCGACCACCGACTCGCCCTGGCCGCTGAGCAACAACCCCAACGCGCTCTTCAACGACCCGAGCCGGCCGGACAGTAACCTGGCCATCCCGCTGTGGCAGCTGGTGCGGGCCAGCACCGCCGCGCCGACCTATTTCCCGCCCGAGACGGTCCCGCTGGGCGGGCGCAACTTCGTGTTCGTCGACGGCGCGCTGACCATGTACAACAACCCCGCCTTCCAACTGTTCCTGATGGCGACACTCGACGAGTACCGATTAGGCTGGCCCGCAACGGAATCCGATCTGCTGCTGGTTTCGGTGGGAACGGGCACCTGTCCCAAGGCCGACGACCGGCTGCGCCCGGATTCGATGAACCTCCTGTTCAACGTCGCCTCCGTGCCGGCGGCGCTGATGCACGCGGCGCTCACCGAACAAGACATGCTGTGCCGGGTGTTCGGCCGGTGCCGCCACGGTGCGCCCATCGACGCGGAGGTCGGGGACCTGATGCGGGGAGCCGGGCTGTTGCCGCAGCGGCTTTTCAGTTACGTCCGCTACAACGCGGAGCTCTCGCGCTGCGGGCTCGACGAGTTGGGCCTGGGCGATGTGGCGCCCGAGGAGGTGCAGACGCTGGATTCGGTTGAGCACATCGGCGAGCTACGCCGGGTCGGGCAGGCGGCGGCGGGCGCTGTCGCCGTCGAGCACTTCGCCGGATTCCTGGGACGGCCCGGTGGCGTCGCCGTTCCGGGTTGAGTTGACGGGCGCGGCCTCCGCGCGCGCCGTGTATGTCGGCGAGGAGAACCAATTGCCGGCCGCGCTCGACGCGCTGGGGCTGCGCCCGCCGCGGCCGGCGGTGGTGGTTGTCGGCGGGGCCGCGGGGCTGGACCGGGACGGCATGGCCGGCCTGCGTCCGTTGTTCGCGGAAGCCATCGCGCCGGTCCTTCAGGCGCGCGGCGCGGCCGGCGTCGACGGCGGGACCCGGTCGGGCGTCATGCGCCTGCTGGGCGAGGCCCGTGCGGCCTGCGGGGCAACATTTCCGCTGCTGGGCGTGGTGGCCGCCGGGCCGGTGAAACTGCCGCGGGAACAGTCCCCGGGCGACGTCGCCACCTTGCTCGAACCCCACCACACGCATTTCGTCGTGGTGCCGGGCGACGAGTGGGGCGCCGAGTCGCCGTGGATCGCCCGCGCCGCAACGGCGCTCGCGGGGTCCGGGCGATCGGTCACGGTGCTCGTCAACGGCGGGGAGATCGCCTACCTGGACGTCCGGCACAGTGTCGAAAGCGCCCGCCCGGTCCTGATCGTTTCGGGCTCCGGGGGCACCGCCGATGTGCTCGCCGCCGCGCTTAGCGGCGGTTCGGCCGACGGCCGGGCCGCGGCCCTGGTCGGCTCCGGCCTGATTCGGGCGGTGCCGATGAGTCCGCCGGCGGTTCTGGCCGGGCTGCTCACCGCCGCCCTCGGCTGATCGGCGGGCGGGTGGGCCGGCGTCCCGCCGCTGCGCGGCCGGTGACCGAACGGGGCGCCGGGACAGGGCATTCGACGCGTGAACTAATGACCTGTGGTCATTGAAAACGTCGCGGCGCAAACCCCTCGCCTGAAGCGTGCGGCGGTCGTAAACTTCGAGTGCGCAAATTCCGCCTTTTTGGGGGCTGCTTATGCGACCGAATACAACGCCGACCGATCGGGCCCCAGATCGGCCAACGGCTTGCGGTCCGGGCTTGCTCCGTGTGTTCGCAACCACCGGTCCGCCGGTGATCCTTCGCATGCAGCTTCCGAAAAACCGGAGAGGTACGAACAATGGTCAATCCGACTAGCCCGGCTTCCTCGGAGCCGCGTCGACCAGTGGCGCTGATGGGAACGTTGATGCCGCATCTGGCGGAGCGACGCCATCACCTCTACCGCAACGTGACCGGGCTCGCATTGGTGGCCGCCTTGATCGCCGCCGCCCTGGGCTCGTTGCCGGTGGCGTTGGTGTTGGCCGCGGTCGCACTGCCGGCGGCGGTGTTGGTCTACATCCACGATCACCGGCTGTGGCACGACGAGCCGATCACGATCATCGTGTTGGCCTTCGGGCTCGCGCTGGTCCTCGGAGTCGGCGTGGGGCTGCTGGAAACGTATTTCGTCGACTCCGTCGTGGCGTGGGGCGCGCCGGGATACCACTCGCCGCCGGTCTCCCGGATCCTGAAGCTGGGCCTGGTCCTGCCGGTGGTGGCGTTCGCGGCGGTTCTGATCGCCCCGCTGCTGATCAGCACGCGGTCGGCGTTTCGCCATCCGTTGGATGTCGTGGTGTCCTGTTCGCTGGCTGGTGCGGCGTTCTCCCTGGGCCTCAGTGTCGTCGTGCAGCATGGAGCGTTCACCCACGTGCAGGCCACCACTGGCGACCCCGCGCACGTGGCCTTCATCGCGTTGACGCTCGGCTTTTTGCAGCCGATCATCTTCGCGACCGCCGCCATGGTGGGCGTGCTCGGGTTGCGCGTCCCGGGCGTCAACACGGTGGTGGGGGTCCTCGAGGGCCTGGCGCTGGTGGTGGTGTACGAGTTGGCCACCACGCTGCTGCAGCCGTACGGGACGCGCGGGATCGTGCTGACGGCGTTGGCCGCGTTCCTGTTGGCCGGCGCGGGAATGTGGGCCGCTCGCAACGCATTGCAGGCCGCGACGGTCGCCGATTCGGACCAAGCCCAAACGGCCGGGGAGCGTGAGGAGTTCGAGCATCGGCTGCACGCGGCCGCGATGGCGGCTGTCATCGTCGTGGTGGTGGCGGTCGCCGCGGCGATCAGCCTGGCCGTCGCGGAGGGCGGCGCCTCGACGCCTCCGACACCCCCGGGGCATGGCGGCACGATCGCGCCCGGCGCCGCGGCCGCGGCCGGCGCCCTCCTGCCGGCGCCGGGACGGCCGGGTGAACTGCGTTCGGGCAACATGCATCTGGCGTCCGTCACCAAACCCCTTGCCCTCTCGTTCGGCCCGATCGACCTCGGAAGCGGAGTGTCCGTGGCCCCCGCCCAGGGCTGGACGATCCTGAATCGGGACCGGCAGTGGGTCGACCTGATCAACGCCGGCCACGACGCCATCGTTTATGCCTCCGTCGGCAAAGCCAATACGCAAGACATCGTCAGCGAAGCGAACACGCTGATCAACCAGAACATCCGAAGCGGCGGCTTGACCAACGTCCAGCAGAATTCCTCGGCGCGGCCGGTGCCGCTGCAAGGCAAGAACTTTCAACAACTGATCGAGTTGGACTACACCGCCGACGCCCAAACCAACCAGGGCACAATGCAGATCTGGGGAGGATGGATAGTCCTGTACAACTCCTCGACCGAGATCTCCGCCTTCTACAATTACTTCGCCAACAGCCAGGACACATTCAAATCGTCCCTGCCGGACGCCGGGAGCATGCTGGTCTCGATGGAGTGACGAGAAGATCTGGTTGGCACGGGCGTGCGGCAAATGCTGATTGACCGGTCGGCGCTTTCCGGGTGGTGTCAGGCCCGGTGCGCCGGCCGGGCCGCACGCTACATGGGCGATTGGACACCGTCGTGCTGCGAATCTTCCTGAGCCATTCCAGCCTGGACAGCCGTCAGGCGGTGGCCCTGAAGCAGTGGCTGTCGCTGAGGCGACCGCAGCTGGCCAACGAGATCTTCCTCGACATCGACACCCGCACGGGCCTGCAGCTGGGAGATCGATGGAAGGGCCAGCTCTTCGCCAGCAATGCCCGGTGCGAGCTGGTGATCTGCCTGCTGTCGCGGAACTGGGAGGCTTCCCACGAATGCAAGGCGGAGTACCGGATCGCCGAGGGCTTGGGCAAACGAATCCTCTGCGTGCGCCTGGAGGACGTCGCCGACACCGACATCAGTTCCGAATGGCGGCGGTTCGACCTTTTTGCCGACGGCCCGCACACGGAACTTGATGTCGCGGCGGCGCCGGAGCTGGCCCGGCTGGGGGACGTGGGAGAGCCGGTGCGGTTCAACACCACCGTCCTCGAGGAGGTGCGCAGGGCGGTCGAGGGCAGCGGCGTCGGACCGGAGAATTTCGTCTGGCCACCCGACGAGGATCGGACGCGCGCGCCGTATCGGGGCTGGGAACCGTTCGAAAGCATCGATGCGGCAGTGTTTTTCGGTCGCGACGCGGCCATCGTGCGCGGGGTCGACGAATTGCGCGCGATGCGCCTGGCCGGGACCAAGTCGCTGTTCGTCGTGCTCGGCCCGTCCGGAAGCGGTAAGTCCTCCTACCTCCGGGCCGGCCTGATCCCGCGACTGCAGCGCGAGGACGGCCGCTTCGCGGTGCTGGGGATCCTGCGTCCGGAGCGCGCCGCGCTGACCGGGGACCGCGGCCTCGGCGCGGCCATTCACACCGCACGAGCGGCGCTCGACTTGCCGGGCCCGCCACTCGACGAGGTCAACCGGGCCTGCCTGGACGAACCGGAACGGGTTCGGCAACTGCTGATCGAGCTGCGCTCCGCGGCGATGCAGCGCTTGGGCCAAGCCGGCGGTGAGGGGTCGGCGCCGACGCTGATCCTGCCGGTGGACCAGGCGGAGGAATTGTTCGCCGCGGACGCCGGACCGCAAGCCGAGCTCTTCCTCCACCGGATCGCCGGGCTGGCCCACCGGCTCAACGCCGAGGACACCGGCCTGATCATCGCCGCCACCATCCGCACCGACCGCTACGAGGTGATGCAGAACCATCCCGCCCTCGCCGGGCTGGCCACCACGTTGTTCAACGAGCTGAAACCGATGCCGCCGACCGAGTTCCGCGAAGTCATCGTCGGCCCGGCCCGGCGCGGTGAGACCGCCGGCGAACAACTGCGCTTCGCCCCGGCCCTCGTCCAGCGGCTGATCGCCGACGCCAGCGAGGGCGCGGACAGCCTGCCGTTGCTCTCCCTGACGCTGGCGCGGCTGTACGGCGACTGGCGAGAGCGCCGACAGGAAGGCGCCGCGGCCGGCGAGCTGACCCCCGCCGACTACGACGCGATGGGCGCAATGCGCAACGTCGTCAACAACGAAGTCGAGGCGGTGTTGGCCGAGGATCCCGCGCGGCGCCGGCACCAGCTCGACCTCCTGCGGTCGGCGTTCATCCCGTGGCTGGCGACGGTGAACCCCGACAGCGACCAGCCGATGCGGCGCGTGGCGCGCTATCGCGATCTACCCGCGGAAGGCCGCCCCTTGATCGACGCGCTGGTGGAGCGGAGGCTGCTGGTCCGCGACCAGCGTGACGGCGAGGTGGTCGTCGAGGTGGCCCTGGAAAGCTTTCTGCGCCAATGGGAATCGCTGGCCGGCTGGCTGCGTCAGGAACGCCAGCACCTGATCACCATCGACGACGTGGAACGCGGCGCTGCGGCCTGGCAGGCCCACTGGCACGACCCGGCGTGGCTGTTGAGCGGCACCCGGCTCACCGACGCCGAAACCCTGGAGGGCATGCCGCAATTCGGACAGCGCCTCGCCGGCACCCGCGGTTACCTCGCGGCATCGCGGTACGCCGCGGAGGCGACCGCGGCGGCCGAGGAATCCTATCGGCAAACGCAACTGCGCAACGCCCGGGAGCGCGAACACACCGCCGATGCCCACGCCGCCGCCCTGGGCCGGCGCTCGCGCATCCTCCGCCGCGCGCTGGCGGGCACCGCCGTGGTGGCCGTCATCGCGATCGTGGGGGCGATCATGGCCGTGGTCAACACGTCCAAGCTGCACGCGGCCGAGCGACAGGCGCAAAGCCGGTTCTACGACGTGACCGCCGCCCGCCTGCGCGCCGAGGCGGCCGACATGCTCGCCGGATCGGCTCCCGGCGGGGACATCCGCGCGTTCGACGAGCTGCTCGCCGCCCACGCGTTGGCGGGCGCCCCCGACGATCGCCCGCTGGTGCACGCCGCCGCCGAACGTGTCACCACGCTCAAGATCATCGACACCGGCACGGTCGTGCTCGGCATCGCCCAAAACGGGGGCCGCATCGCCAGCGCCGGCCGGGACAACATGGTGCACCTGTGGGACGCGGCCACCGGCCGGGCGCTCGGGGCGCCACTGCGGGGACACACCAAGCCCGTGATGAGCGTGGCGTTCAGCCCCGACGGGCATCGCCTGGCCACCGCCAGCGAAGACAACACCCTGCGGATATGGGACGCCGCCACGGGGCGGTCCATCGGCGCCCCCCTGACGGGTCACACAGATTGGGTGACCAATGTGGCGTTCAGTCCGGACGGGCGCCGGCTGGTTTCGTCCAGCGACGACGACACGCTGCGCCTGTGGGACGCCGACACCGGGCGACAGATCGGGGATCCCCTGACCGGGCATACCGCCAGCGTCAACAGCGTGGCCTTCAGCCCCGACGGACACCGGCTGGCCAGCGCCGGCTCCGACCGCACGGCGCGAATCTGGGACGCCGACACCGGGAAGCAGATCGGCGCGCCGCTGGCCGAACACGACGCCACCGTGTGGTGCGTGGCCTTCAGCCCCGACGGGCGCCGGCTGGCGACCGGAGGCGCCGACCGCATGGTGCGGCTCTGGGACGTCGACAGCGGAAAACCGATCGGCAATTCGATGGCCGGCCACACCCAGGACGTGACCGCGGTGGCGTTCAGCCCCGACGGGCGCCGGCTGGTGAGCGGCAGCACCGACAACACGCTCCAAATCTGGGACGCCGACACCCGGCAGCCCCTCGGGCCGGCGATCACGGGGCACACCATGTCGGTGGACGCGGTGGAGTTCACCCCGGACGGCCACCGCCTCGTCAGCGCCGCCGACGATCAGACGGTCCGGATATGGGACGCCGACCAGCCGCTCACCGGCCACACCGGGACCATTTTCGGTGTCGCGTTCAGCCCGGACGGGCATCGCCTCGCCACGGGCAGCGGTGACCACACCCTTCGACTGTGGAACCTCGACACCCTCCAACCCGTCGGAGCCCCGCTGAGCGGTCACACCGACGACGTGACGGGTGTGGCGTTCAGTCCCGACGGCCACCGCCTGGCGTCGTCGAGCTGGGATGGGACGGTGCGGCTGTGGGATGCCGACACCGGCCGGCAGATCGGGGCGCCGCTGATAGGCACCGGCAAGGTGAGCAAGGTGGTGTTCAGCCCCGACGGGCACCGCCTGGCCTCGGCGGGCTGGGATGGGACGGTGCGGCTGTGGGACGCCGACGCCGGGCGGCCCATCGGCGCGCCGATGACCGGGCACGCCTCAACCGTGACGGGTGTGGCGTTCACCCCCGACGGCCGCCGGATCGCCAGCTCGAGCTGGGACGGCACCGTGCGGCTGTGGGACGCCGACAGCGGCCGGGCCCTGCAGACCCTGCGCATCGTCACCACCGATCTCATCTGCCTCGCGATCAGTCCGGACGGGCACCGGCTGGTGACCGGCAGCAGGGACGGAACGCTGCAGGAATGGAACCTCGACACCGGCCGCACGGCCGGCGCACCGATCGGCGGGCATATCGACGCCGTCACCGCCGTCGCGTTCAGTCCGGATGGTCGCCGGCTGGCCAGCGCGAGTATCGACCACACGATCCGGTTATGGGATGCCCGCACCGGGGACGCGCTGATGCAGCCCCTGGTCGGGCACGACGGCGGGGTGTGGGCGGTGGCCTTCGCCCCCGACGGCCAACGGCTCGCCAGCGGCGGCGTGGACGCCACCGTGCGGGTGTGGCCTCTCGTCGCCGACTCGAACGCCCTGTGCGACAAGATGATTGCCAACATCAGCCAAAAAGACTGGCGCGCATGGGTTTCTCCCGACATCCCCTATGTCCGGCTCTGCCCCGGACTGCCGACCGGCCCGGGCGAATCGTCATGACAATCGGGAAGTGGCCATGTCGCGCGTCTTCGTGAGTCATTCGGCGGAGGACCGCCGCGCGGCGATCGCGTTGAGAAACTGGCTGTGCGAGCACCGGCCGCAACTCGTCAACGAGATCTTCCTGGACCTCGGCCCCGACTCGGTGACCGGTTCGGCGGCGCGGTGGAAGCGCGAGCTGTTCAAAAACGATTCCCGCTGCGAGGCGGTGATCTGCCTGGTCTCAGCCGCCTGGCAGGCGTCCGCGCAGTGCAGGGCCGAATACCGCACCAGCGAGGGTCTCGGCAAACAGATTCTCGTCGCCCGGCTCGAGGACACCGGGCCCTCGGACATCACCTCCGAATGGCAGCGCTGCGACCTGTTCGCCGTCGGCCCACAAACGCCGATCGAGGTGCCCGGGGGCCCCCCGCTGCGCTTCAACTCCGCGGCGCTCGATCAACTGCGCCGGGCCATCGCGGGCACCGGGGTGGGGCCGGAGAACTTCGTGTGGCCGCCGGCCGAGGACCCGCTTCGCGCGCCGTACCGCGGCTGGGAACCGTTCGAAACCCTCGATGCCGGAGTGTTTTTCGGCCGCGACGCGGCGATCGTGCGCGGCCTGGACGAGATGCGCGCGATGCGGCTCGCGGGGGCCAAGCCACTGTTCGTGGTGCTGGGCCCGTCGGGCAGCGGCAAGTCGTCGTTCCTGCGCGCCGGATTGATCCCGCGGCTGCAGCGGGAGGACGGTCGCTTCGCGGTGCTGGGCATCATGCGCCCCGAACGGGCCGCGCTGACCGGCGAGCACGGTTTCGCGGCCGCCATCCACAGCGCGTGCCAGCGACTCGGACTGCGCGGAACCCGGCTGGGCGACATCAAGAGGGCCTGCCTGGGCGACCCCGATCGAATCGCGCGGTTGCTGACCGAGGCGCGCTCCGCGGCCGCCAAGCGGCTGGCCGACGTCGGCCGGGACGGGGCGGCGCCGACGCTCGTGCTGCCGCTCGATCAGGCCGAGGAGCTGTTCTCGGTCGACGCCGGCGACCAGGCCGAGCAGTTCCTGACCTTGCTCGCCGCGAGCCTGCGCGAGATCAACGCCGCCGGTCTGGGTTTCGTGGTCGCGGCGACGATCCGCACCGACAGCTACGAGGCGATGCAGAATCATCGCGCCCTCGACGGCCTCGGCAGCGTGTTGTTCAACGAGTTGCGGCCCATGCCGGCCTCTGAGTTCCGCGACGTCATCGTGGGCCCCGCCGCGCGGACCGCGGAGGCCGAGCAGCATGTCCGATTTTCGCCGGCCCTGGTGCAACGCCTGATCGAGGATGCCCGCGAGGGCGCCGACACCCTGCCGCTGCTGTCGCTGACGCTGGCCCGGCTGTACACCGATTGGCTTGACGCGGATGTCAACGAGCTGACCGTCGATGACTACGAAGCGATGGGCGGCATGCGCGATGTCGTCAACAACGAGATCGACGAAATCCTGGCCGACTCTCCGCACGATCGCCGCACCGCGCTGGCGATCCTACGGTCGGCATTCATCCCGTGGCTGGCCACGATCAATCCCGACAGCGATCAGCCGGTGCGGCGGGTGGCGCGCTACCGCGACCTGCCCGAGGACAGCCACCCGCTGATCGACGCGCTCGTCAGGAAACGGCTGATGGTCCGCGACGAGCGCGACGGCGAGGTCGTCATCGAGGTGGCGCTGGAAAGCCTGCTGCGGCAATGGAACTCGTTGGCAGGGTGGCTGCGCGAGGAGCGGCAGCACCTGTTGACCGCCGACGACGTGGAGCGCGGCGCCGCCGCCTGGGCCGGCCACGACCGCAACCCCTCGTGGCTGCTGACGGGAACCCGGCTGGTCGATGCCGAAAGCCTCGCCGCCACCGCCGAATTCAAAGAGCGGCTGCTCGTCGCGGGGGAGTATCTGCGCGCCTCCCGGGTCGCCGAGGACGCCAGCCGGATGGCGGAGGCGCGGCGCCGGGAGGCCGAACTTCGCGATGCGCGGGAACGCCAGCAGACCGCCGAGGCCCACGCGGCGGCGCTGCGCCGGCGCTCGCGCGTGCTGCGCGCCGTGGTGGCCGGTACGGCGGTGGTGGCGGTGATCGCCGTCGTGGGGGCGATCCTGGCGGCGACCGCGTCGGTTCATGCGCGTTCGGCGCGCAGGCAAGCCCAAAGCCGGTTCCTCGACGCCACCGCCGTGCGGCTGCGCGCGGAGGCCGGGGACATCTTCACCAGATCGGCGCCGGGCGGGGATGTGCGTGCTTTCCAGGAACTTCTCGCCGCCGACACGTTGGCCAACACCCACGACGATCGCCCGCTCCTGCACGCCGCCGCCGTGCGCTCGAGCACGCTCAAGGTCGCGGACACCGGCGCGCGGGTGCTGGCCGTGTCGGTGAGCCCCGACGGGCACCGCCTGGCCACCGGCGGCGATGACAACAACGTGCGATTGTGGAGCGCCGACACCGGCCAGCCGCTGATGGCGCCGCTGACGGGCCACACCGGCATGGTGACTGGTGTGGCGTTCAGCCCGGACGGTCGCCGGCTGGCCACCTCGAGCCGTGACCACACGGTGCGGTTGTGGGACACCGCATCCGGCAAACCCATCGGGAATCCGCTGACCGGGCACACCGGCTGGGTGACCAGCGTCGCGTTCGGTCCCGACGGGCACCGGCTCGCGAGCGGCGCCGACGACATGACGGTGCGGCTGTGGGACGCCGACACCGGCCGGCCCGTGGGGTCACCGCTGACCGGGCACACCGACGTCGTGACGGGCGTGGCGTTCAGCCCCGACGGCCAGCGGGTGGCCTCCGGCAGCCGCGACAAGACGGTGCGGCAGTGGGACGTCGCCACCGGCCGGGCCGTGGGAGCACCGCTGGCCGGGCACACCAATCAGGTGCGCAGCGTCGCGTACAGCCCGGACGGGCACCGGCTGGCCAGCGGCGGCGATGACAACAGTGTGCGGTTGTGGGACGCCGACACCGGCCGGCAGCTGGGGCCGCCCTGGGAGACGCACACCGACGGCGTGACGGGTGTGGCGTTCAGCCCGGACGGACGCCGGTTGGCCAGCTGCAGCGTCGACAACACCGTGCGGTTGTGGGACGCCGAGACCGGACGGCAGCTGGGCTCCCCGCTGACCGGGCACACCAACGTGGTGCTCAGCGTGGCGTTCAGTCCCGATGGCCGACGGCTGGCGTCGGCGGGCTGGGACCACACCTTCCGGCTGTGGGACGCCACCGAGCCCCTCGCGGGAAACAACGGCATGGTGGACAGCGTGGCCTTCAGCCCCGACGGGCGCCTACTGGCCACCGGCGGCGAGGATCACACCGCCCGGCTGTGGAACGTGAGCACCCGTGAGCCCGCCGGGCCGCCGTTGACCGGGCACACCAGCACCGTGCTCGGCGTCGCGTTCAGCCCGGACGGGCACCGGCTGGCCACCGCCGGCGACGACGACACGGTTGTCGTGTTCGACGTCGGGACCGGTCGCCCGGTCGGCACACCGATCTCGGCGCACTCCGACGGCGTGTCCAGCGTGGCGTTCAGTCCGGACGGGCGGCGGCTGGTGACGGGCGGCGGGGACGGCACCGTGCGGCTGTGGGAGGCCGCCACCGGTCGGCCGAGCGGAGCACCGCTGACGGGGAGCGCCAGGACCGTATGGAGCGTGGCGTTCAGCCCGGACGGGCATCGGGTGGCGGCGGGAGGCCTTGACTACACGGTGCGGTTGTGGAACGCCGACACCGGCGAAGCCATCGGCACGCCGCTCGAGGATCGCAGCGGGAAGGTCTACGGCGTGGCCTTCAGCCCGGACGGCCACCGCCTCGCCTCCGTCAGCGAGGACCACCTGGTGCGGCTGTGGAACGCCGACACCGGCCACCTCGTCGGCGCCCCGATGAGCGGGCACACCGACGTGGTGCTCGGCGTGGCGTTCAGCCCCGACGGGCACCGGCTGGCCAGTGGCGGCCGAGACGCCACCGTGCGGTTATGGGACGCCGACACGCAGCAACCGCTGTTCGGACCGCTCACCGGCCACGCCAACTCGGTGACCGCCGTCGCATTCAGCCCCGACGGGCAGCGCCTCGCCAGCGGCAGCGGCGACGGCACCGCAAGGCTGTGGCCGGTCACCGCCACCTCGAAGACCTTGTGCGACAAGCTTATTGCCAACATGAGCCACAAACAGTGGCGGGACTGGGTGTCGCCCGACATCCCGTACGTCGCGACCTGCCCCGGGCTGCCCACCCCGGCGGACGAGCCCGCGGGTTAGTGGCCGTCGGCCATGTCTGACCGGATCTTTTGCGCCGCAACCCGTTTCGCGCGGGAATTGCTACTGGTTGAACCCAACACGCTGATCCTTGCTCAGGAGGCATGATGTCGGATGCGATGCAGGTTGTGCCACCAGGTGTGGGGCGGGTGGTGCCGGAGTATGACGCGTTTTTGTCGTATACGCATCGGGATCGGTTGGTGGCTAGTGGGATTCAGAAGGGTTTGCATCGGGTTGGGCGGCGGTTGGGGCAGTTGCGGGCGTTGCGGGTGTTTCGTGATGACACCAATTTGGAGGTGAGTCCGGATTTGTGGGGCAAGATCACCGAGGCGATGGATCGGGCTCGTTTTTTGGTGATGGTGTTGTCTCCGGCTGCGGCTCAGTCGTATTGGGTGGATCGGGAGGTGGGGTATTGGTTGCAGACTCGGGGTCGGTATGCCCGTCAAACGGCGCCCCGATCGGCTGGCCGGTGTCCGCGTCCCATAGCCGCAGCGTGAGGTCCCGGG
>NZ_LZJH01000036.1:0-17373 GCF_001666745.1 Mycobacterium sp. E2699
GATGGGCACCGGGATCACCCCCGGGACATTGACGGTCGCCGACGGCGCCGACGGCGGACCCGGGCCCCCCGCCGCCGGCGCGGGTGCGGGCAGGATCACGACGGGCGCATCCCCACCGCCCGCGGGTCCGCTCGCAGGTCCGGGCGATACCTGCCCGGCGTCGGGAGGAGTGGCGGCCGAGGGCGGGGCCGGCGCAACTGGCGCCGGCGCGACTGGCGCCGGCGCAACCGCGCTCGGCGCCTGGGGCGACACCGAGCTGACACTGGAGTTCGGGACCACGACGGCCGGCTTCTGCTCCTTGGAGCCCGACCCGTCGAAAAACATCAGGCCGAGCCCGGCGACCGCCCCGAGCGCCGCGACCACGGCCCCCGCCACCAGGGCGTTCGTTCCTCGCGAGCGCGGCTTCGGGGTCACCGTCGTGGGCGGAAAGTCAGCAAATTCCGCGGGCGTGGACAAGGATCCGTCCTCGATCGCGGGGTCGCCCAGCGGGCTCGACGCCCAAGCCTCGGCGACGGTGAGGTCCTCGTGCGGACGGGCGGCGACGGTCAGGTCGTCGTGCGGGAGGGCGGCGAAGGTCATCGACTGGAAGTCTTCGATGGTGCTCATGGTGTGTTCCTTAACTGTGGTCGCGACCCCCGTTGGGCCGCCGTCACAGGTAGGAGCAGCCACCCCCGATGGCTCGGACACTTTTTTCAGAAATTTTTTTCTCGAGAGTGCAACTGCCGACGGGCTCACTCGCGAAATGTGTCGCCAACTGCACTTTCGCGGTCAGAAGGGATAGCCGCCGGCCCGCAGGGCTTCGCGAATCCGGGCTATGACGATGTCCGGTCGATTGCGCAGTAAGTCGGCACTGACCCGAATGATGCGCCAGCCCCTGCGCTCCAATTCAGCCGCACGGTCGATGTCGTTGGCACGAATGCGCGGGTCGGTCCAGTGCTGCGCGCCGTCGTATTCGACGCCGACGCGCCACTGCTCCCACCCCATGTCGATGCGCGCCAGCGCAGCACCCCACTCGTTATGCACCGGTATTTGGGTTTGCGGTCTGGGTAAGCCGGCGAAGATGATCGCCAGTCTGGTGCGAGTTTCCTGTGGCGATTCTGCGCCCGCGTCGACCAGAGCGAGCACTTGTCGCAGCTGTCTCACACCCCGAGCGCCACGGTGGGCGTCGATCAGCGGTTCGGTCTCTTCGACCCGAAGGCCGGTGGCCCTGGCCAACGAATCGACGGCGATGACGGCGGGAACCAGCCCGGAGCGCCTTCCCAGGTCGAACGCGGTGCGAGCTGGCGCCGTGACCGGGACGCCGTTGACGATGGTGACCTCCCCGGCCAGCAGCGACTCGTTCCGGGTGACGATCAACCGCGGCGGACGTTTGCGATCGCTTATGAGTTCCGCCGGCGCCTGGGGATCGACCCATTCCGCGCCGAGAAGTGCAGCCGCTGAATTCTCGGCCACAACCGCCTTCTTCCCCGACCACAGCCAGGCGGCCACTGCCCTGTCTTTGGCGGTCAGAGCGCCGCCACGCGGTTGGTAGACGTTGCGATAGATCCGCGTGCACGATCGTCGCAGCTCGCGTTCCGTGAATGTGCCCGCGTCCACCGCGTGCGTGCCGATGAATGGTGTTCCCTGTGCCATGGGCGCAGACTGCCATCGCCCCCCGACACAGCGCGAGAGTGCAACTGCCGACGCCGCTACTCGGGAAACGCGTCGCTAGTTGCACTTTCGCGGTCAGGCGGTCACACCTTGGCGATCGTCACCCGGACGCCGTCGCCGATCTCCGCGCCGTCGGCGGGCTCGCCGAACTCGAAGCTCGTCGCGAGGATCTCCCCGGCGATGAGGTCGGCGTGCGTGCGCGCCCAGTCGGCCCGCTCGGCGGGCACCGACATCACCACGGAGATGCGGTCGGACACGTCCAGCCCGGTCGACTTGCGCAGCTCCTGCAGCTCGCGGATCCGGTCCTTGGCCCAGCCCTCCGCCTCCAGCTCGGGGGTCACCGTGCCGTCCAGCACCACCAGCCCCGCCCCGTCGGGCAGCGCGGCGGTGTAGTCCGGGTCGGCCGCCACCAGGCGGGAGCTGTACTCGTCGGGCTGCAGCACGGCGGGGCCCGCGGTCAGGGTGCCGTCGGGGTTGACGACTCCCGCACCGGCCTTCACCGCCTTGATGGCGGCCTGCACATCCTTGCCCAGCCGCGGCCCGGCCACCCGCGCGTTGACGGTGAGCTCGAAGGAGCCGTAGGTGTCGATGGCGTCGGTGAGCTCGACGCGCTTGACGTTGAGCTCGTCGGCGATCAGGTCGACAAACGGCTCCAGCCGCCGCGGATTCTCAACCGCCACGGTCAGTTTCGGCAGCGGCAGGCGCACCCGCAGCTTCTTGGCCTTGCGCAGCGACGACGCGGCCGAGCAGACTTCCCGCACCTGGTCCATCGCGGCGACCAGATCGGGATCGGCTGGAACGGCGTCCGCGTCGGGCCAGTCGGTCAGGTGCACCGAACGCCCGGACGTCAACCCCCGCCAGATGATCTCGGTGACCGACGGGAGCAACGGCGCCGCCAACCGGGCCGTCACCTCCAGCACGGTGTGCAGGGTGTCGATGGCGTCGGCGTCTTCCTCCCAGAACCGCGAACGCGACCGTCGCACATACCAGTTCGTCAGCGCCTCGGTGAACTGGCGCAGCTGCTCGCAGGCCCCGGAGATGTCGCAGGTCTCCATCGACTCGGTCAGGTCCGCACGCAGCTCGGCCAGCTTGGCCAGGATGTAGCGGTCCAGCACATTGGTCGAATCGGTGCGCCAGGCACCGACTTTCGGCGCATACAAAGCCAGGAAGCTGTAGGCGTTCCACAAGGGCAGCAGCACCTGGCGTACGCCGTCGCGGATGCCCTGCTCGGTGACGATCAGGTTGCCGCCGCGCAGGATCGGCGAGGCCATCAGGAACCACCGCATGGCGTCGGAGCCGTCGCGGTCGAACACCTCGGAGACGTCCGGGTAGTTGCGCAGCGACTTGCTCATCTTCTGGCCGTCTGAACCCAGCACGATCCCGTGCGCCACACAGGTTTTGAACGCGGGACGGTCGAACAGCGCGGTGGCAAGCACGTGCAGCGTGTAGAACCAGCCGCGGGTCTGGCCGATGTACTCGACGATGAAGTCGCCCGGGTAGTGGGCTTCGGGCTCTCCCGCCGCCCCGCCCAAGAACCACTCGCCGTTCTCGAACGGGTAGTGCACCTGGGCGTACGGCATCGAGCCCGAGTCGAACCACACGTCGAGCACGTCGGGGATGCGCCGCATCGTGCTGCGGCCGGTGGGGTCGTCGGGGTTGGGCCGCGTCAGCTCGTCGATGTAGGGCCGGTGCAAATTGGTGGGCCGCACCCCGAAGTCGCGCTCCAGCTCGTCGAGGCTGCCGTAGACGTCGACGCGCGGGTAGGCGGGATCGTCGGACTTCCACACCGGAATTGGCGTGCCCCAGTAGCGGTTTCGCGAGATGGACCAGTCCCGGGCGCCCTGCAGCCACTTGCCGAACTGGCCGTCCTTGACGTGTTCGGGGTACCAGGTGATCTGCTGGTTGAGTTCGACCATGCGGTCCCGGAATTCGGTGACCGCGACGAACCACGACGACACCGCCCGGTAGATCAGCGGGTTGCGGCACCGCCAGCAGTGCGGATACGGGTGCTCGTACGTCTCGTGGCGGACCAGCACCGCGCCGTTCGCCGCCGCCGGGCCGGTGCCGTTCTTCAGATCCCGGATGATGTTCGGGTTGGCGTCGAAGACCCGCTGCCCCTGGTAGTCCGGGACGGTCGCGTCGAAGCGGCCTTTGGAATCCACCGGGGTCACCGGCGCGATGCCCGCCGCGTCGCAGACCGCCATGTCGTCCTCGCCGTAGGCCGGCGCCATGTGCACGATCCCGGTGCCGTCCTCGGTGGTGACGAACTCGCCCGCCAGCACCTGAAAAGCCTTGGGGCTGTCCATGAAATACGGGAACGGCGGCAGGTAGCGCATGCCCAACAGCTCGGCGCCCGAAAGCGTGCCGAGCACCTCGGGCTCTTCACCGAATTCGCGGGCATAGCCGGCCAGCCGGGCCTCGGCCAGCACGAACCGCCGCTCCCCCACCCGTACCTGCACGTAACTCACCTCGGGGTTGACGGCCACCGCAAGGTTCGACGGCAGGGTCCACGGGGTGGTGGTCCACACCAACAGGTAGGCCCCATCCAACGCCCCGCCGACCACCTTGAATCCCACGGTCAGCGCCGGGTCCTGGCGGCTCTGGTAGACGTCGTCGTCCATCCGCAATTCGTGGTTGGACAGCGGGGTTTCGTCGCGCCAGCAATACGGCAGCACCCGGTAGCCCTCGTAGGCCAGGCCCTTGTCCCACAGCTGTTTGAACGCCCAGATCACCGACTCCATGTAGGACGGATCGAGCGTCTTGTAGTCGTTGTCGAAGTCGACCCAGCGCGCCTGCCGCGTGACGTAGGCCTGCCACTCGTCGGTGTAACGCAACACCGATTCGCGGCAGGCCTCGTTGAACGCGGCGATGCCCATGTCGTCGATCTGCGATTTGTCGTTGATGCCCAGCTGGCGCTCGACTTCGAGCTCGGCGGGCAGCCCGTGGGTGTCCCAGCCGAAGCGGCGCTCCACCTTGTAGCCGCGCATGGTGCGGTAGCGCGGGACGATGTCCTTGACGTACCCGGTGAGCAGGTGGCCGTAGTGGGGCAGCCCGTTGGCGAACGGCGGCCCGTCGTAGAACACGTACTCCGGGGCGCCGTCGCGGCGGGCGATGCTGGCCCGGAAGGTGTCGTCACGGGCCCAGTAGTCGAGGACCTCCAGCTCGAGCGCCGGAAAGTCCGGCGCCCCCGGCTTCGGATACGCCTTGACGTCAGCGTTCTCGGTCACGATGTGTGTCGTCTCCTGTGGCCGTCCTGCTCTGGCCGGGGACGACGACGCGCACGGTGCGCGAGCGCCGCGGTACCACCCCGCTTGCCGCGCTGTCGCGCGACCGCTCGATGCAGGCTGTGACGGGCCTACCCGTTCGGTTCTACTGAGCCGTGCCGGCCGTTCTTCCGAAGGCTCCCCGGTGATCGCCGGATCGATGCCACTGCGTCGATTCTACGGATGCCGCACTCCAAGGGGCCACCTGGCCTCAGGCAAGACCTGCGGCCGGGTAGCCCCTCGGAGCATCGATGGTGCCCACTACGCCCGGACCTCGAGCACACCGGCCCGCCACAGGGCGGCGTACACGTGACGCACGCCAACGGCCAAGAAGTGCGCGGCGCCGTCCACCAGCGGGTCGCTGATGACGATGGTCCGGCTCTCGGCCCGGCGCACGGCCTTCTTGGGGGCGGGGGCCGGGGTCGCGTCGCGCACCACCGTCAGCTTGCGGGCGGGCGCTACGGTTACTACTTCGTCGTGCAGAACTGCGGTCATGATCGCCTCCTGGCGGGAATCCCAAACGAGCGCTGATTGGACTGACGTGTCCCATCCCGTTGTGGTTCCGATCCGAGAGTGCTTGGCCGCGAAGGCGATTGGCTAACCGCGAACTTCGCGCCGGAGGTCGGATCGGGACGGAACACTGCCCGGACTTCGATCCGGACTGTCGCTGGAACTCATACGTCCCTCACCTCCTCGACGTCACGACGCGTGCGGTTGTCCGCACGATCCACGCGCACCACAAGGAGTCCAGAAACCGGCGACCGCCGGAGATCCGCACCCCTCTCGTCAGAGCTTTGGCACTACACGACGTGTCCGATATTCCGGAAGCCACCTGGGCTCAACCCTTAAGCCGGGAGGAGCTGTCCTGACCCGGGGCGTCTTTGGACGTTCGGGGTCAGTGGCCTGTATTCGTGTAGACGCCTCACCTAACGAGGTGCATACGCGACCGATCATGCACGACGGCTATGACCCGGTCAACGCGGTGTGCGCCTTGTCACTCAATCTTTATGCGTTTATTACGCGCGCACACAGCATTCAGCCAGGGTCGGCCCGTTCCAACACCCGCGCCGCCACGAAATCGGCGCTGACCACGCGGCGGCGCCGGTCACGTATCGACCAGACCGTCGAGCCGGCCGATCGTGTCGATGAACTCCTCCACCATGTCCAGCACCACCGAGCGCACCGGGCGCACCTTGTCCAGCGAGCCGACCACCTGGCCGACGAAGTAGGTGGCCAGCTCGCGCGCCTCGGAACCGGGATGGGTGGCGGCCTGGTTGATACGCACCTGCGCGCCGGTGACGAGGGCGGTCTGCAGCGGCATGCCGAGGGGATCGGGAGTGTCCGGGCGGGCCCACTCGTCGGTCCAGGCGGTGCGCAGCATCCGCGCCGGCTTGCCGGTCATCGACCGGGATCGCACCGTGTCCGACGAGCTCGCCGCCAGGAACTTCTCCTTGACGACGGGAACCGTCTCGGCCTCTTCGGTGGTCAGCCACACCGATCCGCACCACACCCCTTCGGCGCCCAGCGCCAGGGCCGCGGCCACCTGCCGGCCGCGGGCGATCCCCCCGGCGGCCAGGACGGGAACCGGCGCGACGGCATCCACCACCTCGGGCACCAGCACCATGGTCGCCACCTCGCCGGTGTGGCCGCCGGCCTCGGTGCCCTGCGCGACGATCAGGTCGACACCCGCGGCCGCGTGCCGCCGCGCGTGGCCGGTGGTGCCCGCCAGCGCGGCCACCAGGACGTCGTGCTGGTGGGCGCGCTCGACGAGGTCGGCGGGCGGGGGCCCGAGCGCGCTGGCGATCAGCCGGATGTTGTGGGCGAAGGCGACGTCCAGCAGCGGTTCGTACCCCTTGGGCGAGATGTTGAGGCCGCCTGACGAGGCCCGGGGCTCCTCGGCGGGCGGCGCGACGCCGTAGCGGGACAGGATGTCCTCCACGAACGCGCGGTGCTCCTCGGGCAGCAGCCCACGGGCCTGTTGGGCGTCGATTCCGCCCTGCTCGGCGCCGACGTACTTGGGTGGCAGCAGCAGGTCGACCCCGTAGGGCTTGCCGCCCGTCTGCTCCTCGATCCAGGTCAGCTCGTTCTGCAGACGCTGGGGGCTGTGCGCGACAGCCCCGAGCACCCCGAACCCGCCCGCGTTGGTGACCGCGGCGACGACGTCGCGGCAGTGGCTGAAGGCGCAGATCGGAAATTCGACCCCCAGCATTTCGGCGACCCTGGTTCGCATTGCCCGACGCTAAGAGTTAGGCGACTGATAAGTCAATCGTGAGGCGACCGGCCGTCCGGCGGCCAGCTGGACACCCCCTCTTCCAACGGAACCTGGAGGCTGTGCAGGATCGACGCGACCATTCGCCACGCGCCGATCGCGGTGACGAGCTCGATGAGAACCGTTGTGTCGCCGTGTAATTCGCGCGAACAGGCGGCCCAACTGTCCGCGCTGACGGCGCCGTCGCGCAGCACGTCGTCGGTGGCCGCCAGCACCGCGCGCTCAACGGGCCCGAAGCCGTCATGCCGCTGCCAGTCGCGCACGCCGAGCATGTCGTCGGGGCTCACGCCCAACAGCGACGCCACGCGCCAGTGCTGGGTCCACTCGTAGTCGCACGCGGTGAGCCAGCCGATCCGCATGATGACGAGCTCGCGCAACCGCGGGTCCAGCGCGCCGTGCCAGAGCATGGTGGCGAGCAGGTCGTTGAGGGCGCGCGCCAGTGTCGGATGGTTCAGCAACACCTGGAAGATGCTGAGCTCGGCCATGTAGTCGGGCACCGCGGCTTCGTCGGCGGCGGCTTTGGCCTCGTCGAGCGGCAATCTGGGGACCCGGGCTTGCCCGATGGGTGCGGTCATGGTGCGAACACTCCGTGCGCTTGTGAGACACCTCACGTTCACCGGCCATCGTAGCCAGCCGCGCGTCTCGCCAGGCGGCTTTCGCCCGGCCGGAGCGCCGGCGAAAAGTCCGCAACGCCAAGGCCGAACCCCGGGGGGCATCGCACCCGGTGCCGTGCGGTGCCGGCAAACCCCGCGAGCGCTCTGGCCAACCGAATGCCTCTGGGCCCCTGTCGCATACGCCCACCACGGTCCACCGCCCGCGAATGCGGACAACCCGGCCGTCCCGCCAGATAACTGCGCCGCCCTCGGGCCAGGCGACCGTTCGGACCACCGGCATATCCCCGCGCGGGACGAATCCGCCGACTTTTAATCGGGACTTAACTTGCAATCTTAAAGATTTCAGCGATTTCCCTGCGGGCTTTCCCAATAGCCCCTACTATGGCGGGATTACGCATCCCGATGCAGCGCATCGGGGTGCCCAATTTGGTTTCCGCCGCGGCCATTCCGGGTCGGGCGACAACGTGCTGCCCCGCCGCCGCGGTGGTGACAACGCGCATGGTCTGGTTTGCCACGCAGGTCCGCACGTCGCCGGAGCAGTTGCGGCACAGCGCCTCTGGCTCGACTAGAGTTCACTGTCACGGCCAATTTTCGTGCGAAAAGTATGTGAACGCTCGGTGCCTCGAGCTTCCTGTCAGCGACGATGGGTCGGGCGTTGTTAAATTTTTGTACGTTCGCACGATTTTTCCACGCGGTTCGGGGCGAGCCGCTACGCTGCTGATCGCGCCACGTTGATAAGGCGGGCTTCGATTGCGGGGGTCGGTGGGTTGTTTGCGTGTTGCTCGCGGAGTTGCTAGCTCGCGCAAAAAAATTCGGCGAGATTTCTCGAAGCTCTGATAAGAGCGAGCAGCAGTGATAGGAACTTGTGGATAGGCAAGGAGAGGTGAAGGACAGTGGATAAGGCAGGCGTTACTCCGGTCGCCGTCATCGGGATGGCATGCCGGCTGCCCGGGGGCATCAACTCCCCTGACCTCTTTTGGGAAGCGTTGTTGCGCGGTGACGACTTTGTCAAGGAGATTCCGGCCGAGCGCTGGGACGTCGACTACTACTACGACCCCGAACCGGGTGTGCCTGGCCGTTCCGTCTGCAAGTGGGGCTCCTTCCTCGACAACGTCGGTGACTTCGACCCCGAGTTCTTCGGCATCACCGAAAAAGAAGCCACGGCCATGGACCCGCAGCACCGGCTGCTCATGGAAACCGCGTGGGAGGCCATGGAACATGCCGGCCTCACCAAGGACACCATCGCCGGGGAAACGGGCGTTTTCGTCGGATTGAATTACGGCGACTACCAATTCGTTCACGCCGCCACCGACGCCTTCGACGGACCCTACGGAAACCCGGGCACCATCTCCTGCATGGCCTCCGGGCGCGTCTCCTACGCGCTCGGCCTGCACGGCCCCGCGGTCACGATCGACACCGCCTGCTCGTCCGGCCTGTTCGCCATCCACCAGGCCTGCCGCAGCCTCAACGACGGCGAGAGCGAACTCGCGTTCGCCGGCGGCGTCAACGTGATGATGGAGCCGCGCAGGTCCGCCTCCGCGTCGGCGGGCGGCATGCTGTCGGGCACCGGGCACTGCCACGCGTTCGACGTCAAGGCCGACGGCTTCGTCTCCGGCGAGGGCTGCGTGGTCCTGTTGCTCAAGCGCCTGACCGACGCTCAGCGGGACGGCGACCGGATTCTGGGTGTGATTCGCGCCACTGCCGCCAACCAGGACGGCCACACGCCGAACATCGCGATGCCGTCGGGCGAGGCGCAGGCGGCGGTGTACCGCTCCGCCCTCGCGGCGGCGGGCGTGGATGCCGGCACCGTCGGCATGGTCGAGGCGCACGGCACCGGCACCCCCGTCGGTGACCCGATCGAATACGGCAGCCTCGCCGAGGTATACGGCATCGGCAACCCCTGCGTGCTCGGCGCCTCGAAGACCAACTTCGGGCACCTCCAGGCCGCCGCCGGCGCGCTTGGCGTGATGAAGGCGGTCCTGTCCGTCCAGCATGGTGTGGTCCCCAAGAACCTGCACTTCGAGGCGCTGCCCGACGAGATGGCCCGGATCGACACCGGATTGTTTGTGCCGCAAGAGAATACGCCGTGGCCGCTGAACGGCGGGCAGCCGCGACGCGCGGCGGTGTCGGCGTACGGCATCTCCGGCACCAACGTGCACGCCATCGTCGAGCAGGCCCCCGAGCCGCTTTCCCGCAACGGGGCGGCGACCAGGGCCCGCCGCGACGGCACGCTGCTGTTCCCGCTGTCGGCCACCTCGGCCGACGGGCTGCGGGAGACCGCCGCCCGGCTCGCCGAGTGGGTCGAGGCGCGGGCGACGGACGTGTCGGCACCGGATCTGGCCTACACGCTGGCGCGCAGGCGCGGGCACCGCTCCGTGCGCACCACGGTGCTGGCCGGCGACACCCCGGAGCTGCTGGCGGCGTTGCGCGAGGTCGCCGGCGGCGACGCCCTCTTCCAGGAAGTCGTGGGCCAGGAGCAGCGCGGCCCCGTGTGGGTGTTCTCCGGTCAGGGTTCGCAGTGGGCCACCATGGGCGCCGACCTGCTGGCCAAGGAGCCCGCGTTCGCGGCGGCCATCGCCGAGATCGAGCCGCTGATCGCCCACGAATCGGGCTTCTCGGTGACCGAGGCGCTGACCGCGCCCGAGAAGGTGACGGGCATCGACCGCGTGCAGCCCACGATCTTCGCCATGCAGGTTGCGCTGGCGACCACGATGAAGTCCTACGGGGTCTCCCCCGGTGCGGTGATCGGCCACTCGATGGGCGAGTCCGCGGCGGCCGTCGTCGCCGGGGCGCTGTCGCTCGAGGACGGCGTGCGGGTGATCTGCCGCCGCTCGCGGCTGATGACGACGATCGCCGGCTCGGGCGCGATGGCGTCGGTGGAATTGCCTGCGCAGCAAGTGCTTTCGGAACTCATGGCCCGCGGTGTCAACGACGCCGTGGTGGCGGTGGTGGCCTCGCCGCAGTCCACCGTCATCGGCGGCGCAACGAACACCGTCCGCGAGCTGGTGGAGGTGTGGGAGCAGCGCGAGGTGATGGCCCGCGAGGTGGCCGTCGACGTGGCGTCGCACTCGCCGCAGGTCGACCCGATCCTCGACGAGCTGTACGACGTGCTGGCCGAGATCGAGCCGTTGACCCCGGAGGTGCCGTACTACTCGGCCACCTCGTTCGACCCGCGCGAAGAGCCCTACTGCGACGCCAACTACTGGGTGGACAACCTGCGCCACACGGTGCGGTTCTCCGCGGCGGTGCAGGCGGCGCTGGAGGACGGCTACCGGGTCTTCGGCGAGCTGTCGCCGCACCCGCTGCTGACCCACGCGGTCGACCAGACCGCCCGCAGCCTGGACATGACGGTGGCCGCGCTCGCCGCGATGCGGCGCGAGCAGCCGCTGCCGCACGGGTTGCTCGGCTTGCTGGGTGACCTGTACAGCACGGGCGCCACGGTCGACTTCTCCGTGCTCTACCCGGCCGGCCACCTGGTGGACGCCCCGCTGGCGGCCTGGACGCACCGCTCGCTGCTGTTGAGCCGCGAGGGCCACAGCTCCCGCGCACTGGCCTCCAGCGTCGCGGTGCACCCGCTGATGGGCCAGCACGTGCGCCTGCCCGAAGAGCCGGAGCGCCACGTGTGGCAGGCCGAGATCGGCACCGCCGCGCTGCCCTGGCTGGCCGACCACCAGGTCCACGGCACCCCCACGCTGCCGGGCGCGGCCTACTGCGAGATGGCGCTGGCCGCGGCCCGCACCGTGTTCGGCGAGGCTTCCGCCGTTCGCGACGTCCGCTTCGAGCAGATGCTGATGCTCGACGAGGAGACGCAGATCAGCCTCACCGCGACCGCCGAGGCTCCCGGCGCGCTCACCTTCGCCGTGGAAACCAACGAGGACGGCGTGCAGGCACGGCGGGCGTCGGCGGTGCTCAAGGAGGCCGACCACGACGAGCGCCCCGCCGCGCTGGACATCGAGGCCCTGCTCGCGGCGCACCCGAGCAGCTTGGAGGGCAACGACCTTCGCGACGCGATGGACCTGTGCGGCATCCAGTACGGCCCCGCCTTCACCGGGCTGGCCGCCGCGCACACCGCCGAGGGAACCGGCACCACGGTGCTGGCCGAGATCGGGCTGCCGAGCGTGATCCGCACGCAGCAGACCAACTACGGCGTGCACCCGGCGCTGCTCGACGCGTGCTTCCAGTCGGTCGCGGCGCACCCGAGCGTGGCGAACGCCAGCCTGGGCGGCCTGCTCCTGCCGCTGGGCGTGCGCGAGCTGCGGGTCCACGGGTCCGTCAGCAGCGCCCGCTACTGCTACTCACGGGTGACCGCGGCGTCCGGCGGATCCGTCGAGGCCGACCTCGACATTCTGGACAAGCAGGGCACCGTGCTGCTGACCGTGCGCGGGCTGCAGATGGGCACCGGCGTCTCGCCGAGCGGCGAGCGCGCCCGGGTGATGGCCGAGCGGCTGCTGACCGTGGAATGGCAGCAGCGGCAGCTGCCCGACGTGCCCGCCACCGAGACCGGGGCCTGGCTGCTGGTCAGCACCTCCGACGCGGCCGACCTGGTCGCGACGGCGTTCACCGACGCGATGAAGCTGCACGAGGCGGACTGCACCACGCTGTCCTGGCCGTCGCGGGCCGACCACCCGGCCATCGCCGAGCGGCTGCGCGACGAGGTCGAGAAGGGCGGCTACGCCGGCGTGGTGGTGCTCACCGAGCCGAAGAACGGCAACCCGGACGACGAAAGCGCCGTGCGCGGTGGGGAATACGTCCACCACCTGGTCCGCATCGCCCGCGAGCTCCCCGAGCTTCAGGGTGAGTCGCCGCGGTTGTTCGTGGTGACCCGCAACGCCCAGAAGGTGCTGTCGGAAGACGTGCCCAACCTCGACCAGGGCGGGATGCGCGGGCTGCTGCGGGTGATCGGCTCCGAGCACCCGCACCTGCACACCACCCACATCGACGTCGACGAGCAGACCGGCGCCGAGCAGGTCGTGCGCCAGCTGCTGACAACAGGTCCCGGCGAGGACGAGACGGCCTGGCGCAACGACGAGTGGTACATCGCGCGCCTGTGCCCCACCCCGCTGCGTCCTGAAGAGCGGCAGACCACCATCGTGGATCACGAGAGCGACGGAATGCGCATGCAGATCCGCACGCCCGGCGACCTGCAGACGATGGAGTTCGCCGCGTTCGACCGGGTCCCGCCGGGTCCCGGGCAGATCGAGGTGGCGGTCACCGCGTCGAGCATCAACTTCGCCGACGTGCTCAACGCGTTCGGCCGGTACCAGAGCCTGGACAACATCCTGCCGCAGCTGGGCACGGACTTCGCCGGCGTGGTCACGGCCGTCGGGCCCGACGTCACCAACCACAAGGTGGGCGACCACGTCGGCGGCATGTCCCCCAACGGCTGCTGGGCCACGTTCGTCACCTGCGACGCGCGCCTGGCGACCACGCTGCCGGAGGGTCTGACCGACGCGGCCGCCGCCGCGGTGACCACCGCGCACGCCACCGCCTGGTACGGCCTGAACGATCTGGCCCGCATCAGGTCCGGTGACAAGGTGCTGATCCACTCCGGGACCGGCGGTGTGGGGCAGGCGGCGATCGCCATCGCCCGCGCCGCGGGCGCCGAGATCTTCGCCACGGCCGGCAGCGAGGCGCGTCGGCAGTTGTTGCGCGACATGGGAATTGAGCATGTCTACGACTCCCGCAGCGTCGAGTTCGCCGACCAGATCCGTCGCGACACCGACGGTTACGGCGTTGACATCGTGCTCAACTCCGTCACCGGCGCGGCGCAGCTGGCCGGGATCAAGCTGCTCGCTTTGGGCGGCCGGTTCGTCGAGATCGGCAAGCGCGACATCTACGGGGACACCAAGCTGGGCCTCTTCCCATTCCGTCGCAACCTCGCGTTCTGGGGCGTCGACCTCGGCCTGATGTCGGTCAGCCACCCGCAGCAGGTCAGCGAAATCCTCAGCACCGTCTACAAATTGACGGCCGAGGGCGTGCTGCCGATGCCTGAGAGCACGCACTACCCGCTGGCCGAGGCGGCCACCGCGATCCGCGTGATGAGCGCGGCCGAACACACCGGCAAGCTCATCCTGGACATCCCGCGGGCCGGGCGCAGCAGCGTGGTGCTGCCGCCGGAGCAGGCGCCGGTCTACCGCAAGGACGGCTCCTACATCATCACCGGCGGTCTCGGTGGCCTGGGCCTGTTCCTGGCCGAGAAGATGGCCGCCGCGGGCGCGGGCCGGATCGTGCTCACCTCGCGCTCCGAGCCTTCGCAGAAGGCGCTTGAAACGATCGAGCTCGTCCGAGCGATAGGTTCTGACGTGATCGTGGAGTGCGGTGACATCGCCCAGGCCGACGTCGCGCAGCGGCTGGTGGCCACGGCGACGGCCACCGGGCTGCCGCTGCGTGGCGTGCTGCACGCGGCCGCGGTGGTCGAGGACGCCACCTTGACCAACATCACCGACGAGCTGATCGACCGCGACTGGGCGCCCAAGGTGTACGGCGCGTGGAACCTGCACGAGGCCACCGCTGGCCAGTCTGAGAAAGCGGACCTGGACTGGTTCTGCCTGTTCTCCTCGGCGGCCGCACTGCTGGGCTCGCCGGGCCAGGGCGCCTACGCCGCGGCCAACAGCTGGCTGGACGCCTTCACCTACTGGCGACGCGCCCAGGGCCTGCCGGCCACGGCGATCGCCTGGGGCGCCTGGGGCGAGATCGGCCGCGGCGCCGACTTCGCGGAAGGCAGCGGCGCGGCGATCGCGCCCGACGAGGGTGCTTACGCGTTCGAGGCGCTGCTGCGCCACGACCGCGCGTACACGGGCTACAGCCCGCTGATCGGGACACCGTGGATCGCGTCCTTCGCGGAACGCAGCAAGTTCCTCGAGATGTTCAAGTCCGCGGGCGAAAAGCGTTCGGGTTCAAGCAAACTGCGCGCCGAGCTGGCTGACCTGCCGCTCGACGAGTGGCCGACCCGGCTGCGGCGTCTGCTCTCCGAGCAGATCGGGCTCATCCTGCGCCGCAACATCGATGTGGACCACCCGCTGTCCGAGTACGGCCTGGACTCGCTGGGCAACCTCGAACTGCGGACCCACATCGAGGCCCAAACGGGGGTACGCATCACCTCTGCCGACATCACCACGGTGCGGGGTTTGGCGGATCACCTGTTCCACAAGCTGGCGCCCCAGGAGGAAAACGCTGCTGCGCCCGCGTGAAAGAGGTTCCTACGTCAAAGTCGACAGCACTGCTAGGCCGGTATTAAGGAGGGAAACGTGTTCATAGGTGGAGGCTCTGAGCACGACAGCCTGCGAGTTGGCAACGCCTACGACTGGGACCCGGGCTCGGGATCGGTCGTGACGTGGGAACCCACGCCGGGCTGCGCCGCGAAGGCTCGGCAGGCGCCGGTGAGCCCGGTGCCGCCCAGCTCCATGCAGGCGGGTCACCTTCGCGGGTTCGTCGAGTTCGGGGAGCGGGGCCTCGACTATTCGCGTGCGGTCATGGGTTCCTGGGAGGTGCCCGGCCGCTGCGACATTCGCGCCATGACCTACGTCATCAACGCCCACCTTCGGCGCCACGCGACGTATCACAGCTGGTTCGAATACACCGATGAGAAGAACATCATCCGGCACACGCTGAAGAACCCCCGCGACATCAACTTCGTCGCGAAGGAATACGGCCCGATGACGCAGCTGGAGTGGCGGGACCACGTGCTGGCCACGCCCGACCCGCTGCAGTGGGACTGCTTCAGGTTCGGCGTCATTCAGTACGACGACCGCTTCGCGCTGTACGCGGTTGTCGACCACCTGCACTGCGACCCGATGCTGATCGCCGGGCTGTACGTCGAGATCGTGATGAACTACAACGCGCTGCTCGAGGGCAAGGCGCCCGTCACGCTGCCGCCGGCGGCCAGCTACGACGACTTCTGCATGCGGGAGCAGGCCTGCGTGTCGGGTATGACGCTGGAATCCCCGGAGGTGAAGAAGTGGATCGCCTTCGCCGAGGCCAACGGCGGCACCCTGCCCGACTTCCCGCTGCCGCTGGGTGACCAGTCGATCCCGTGCGGCGGGGACACCCATGTGGAGCGGCTGCTGGGCCCCGAGCAGACGGCCCAGTTCGAAGCCCTCTGCCAGCAGGCGGGAGCGCGGTTCAGCGGTGGCCTGTTCGCCTGCGCGGCCCTGGCTCAGTACGAATTGACCGGCGCGGAAACGTATTACGGGCTCACGCCGACCGACAAACGCAAGAGCCCGGCGGACTTTATGACGGTGGGCTGGTTCACCGGTGTGGTGCCCTTCACGGTTCCGGTCGACCCGAACTCGTTCGAGGACACCGCCCGCGCGGCCCAGGCGTCGTTCGACGCGAACATGGACCTGGCCAACGTGCCGTTCGACAAGGTGCTGGAGTTGGCGCCCTGGCTGCGCCGGCACGGACCCCAGTTCACCATGATGAGCTACATGGACGCGGGTCTGCCTCCCCTGTCGGGCATCGTCGCCACGGCGCTGGATGGCGTCAACGCGACGGCGTTCACCGATGGCCGGAGCCCGGCGTACATGTACTCGACGGTCTTCCGGCTGTTCGACGAGGTCTCGATCATGGTGTCCTACCCGAACAACCCGATCGCACGGGAGTCCGTGATGCGCTTCACGGAGCAGATGAAGTCCGTGTTCGAGCGGGTGGTCGCCGGCAAGCTGGCGGCGGCGCCGGTTCGCGTAGCCAGGTAGGCTCCAAAGCGCTTCATCCCGCGTGGGGATGAAGTGAAAGGCTGAGCTCCGTCGATGAAGTTCGTTCTGGCGGCCCACGGGACCCGCGGCGATGTCGAGCCCTGCGCCACCGTCGGTGCGGAGCTGCGGCGCCGTGGACACGATGTGCGAATGGCGGTGCCGCCCAACCTGGTTGACTTCGTCGAGGCCGCCGGCGTGCCCGCCGTGTGCTATGGGCCGGACACGCGGGAGCAGGTGGTGGCCGTCGCGGATTTCACCCACAACGCCTTCAAGGTGCAGAATCCGGCGCGCTTCGTCCGCGACCTGAAAGCGCTTTTCGTCGAGGGCTGGGCGGAGATGAGCCGGACGCTCACCGCGCTGGCCGACGGTGCCGACCTGTTGGTGACGGGCCAGACCTACCACGGGGTGGTCGCGAATGTCGCCGAGTACTACGACATTCCGGTCGCAGGGCTGCATCACTTCCCGGTGCGGGTCAACGGTCAGCTCGGTGTCCCCTTCCTGCCGTCACCGGCGCCCGTGGTCCGCACGACACTGACGGCCGGCTGGTGGCTGTACTCGCGCATCACCAAGGCGGAGGAGGACGCGCAACGCCGGGAACTGGGTCTCCCGCCGACGACGGTTTCGGCGTGGCAACGGATGGCCGAAGCCGGAACGCTGGAGCTGCAGGCCTACGACGAGGCGGTTTTCCCGGGGCTCGCGGCGGAATGGAATGGCAAGCGGCCCTTCGTGGGTGCGCTGACGCTGGAGTTGGGCGCGGACACCGATGACGAGGTCGCGTCCTGGATCGCCGCGGGAAAACCGCCGATTTACTTCGGTTTCGGCAGCACGCCGGTCCAGTCCCCCACGGAGACGGTGGCCATGATCGCCGACGCCTGTGCCGAGTT
>NZ_LZJH01000037.1:0-25218 GCF_001666745.1 Mycobacterium sp. E2699
CGTCGAGATGATGCCACGGCTGATGGCCCAGCAGATCGACGAGGCCGGCGGCGCGCTGCTGGCCCGGATGGTCACCGAGCTGGGGATCGCGGTGCACGTCGGGACGGGCACCGAGTCGATCGAAGCCGTCGAGCACTCCGACGGCTCGGCCTCGGTGCGCGTGCGCCTGACCGACGGCGAGGTCATCGACGCCGGAGTGGTGATCTTCGCCGCCGGCGTCCGGCCGCGCGACGAGCTGGCGGTGGCCGCGGGGCTGCAGCGCGCCGAGCGGGGCGGCGTGCTCACCGACTTGTCCTGCCAGACCAGCGATCCCGACATCTACGCGATCGGGGAGGTCGCCGCGATCGAGGGGCGCTGCTACGGTCTGGTCGGCCCGGGCTACACGTCCGCCGAAGTGGTGGCGGACCGGCTGCTGGACGGCGCCGCGGAATTCCCGGAAGCGGACCTGTCCACGAAGCTCAAACTGCTCGGTGTCGACGTCGCCAGCTTCGGCGACGCCATGGGCGCCACCGAGAACTGCCTCGAGGTCGCCGTCAATGACGCGGTGAACCGGACCTACGCGAAACTGGTGCTGTCCGACGACGCCAAGACCCTGCTCGGCGGGGTGCTGGTGGGCGACGCCTCGGCGTACGGGGTGTTGCGGCCCATGGTCGGCAGCGAGCTGCCGGGGGATCCGCTCGCGCTGATCGCGCCGGTCTCCTCCGACGGCGGGGCGGCTCTGGGCGTTGGGGCGCTGCCGGATTCGGCGCAGATCTGCTCCTGCAACAATGTCACCAAGGGCGACCTGAAGGGCGCGATCGCCGGCGGCTGCGCCGACGTGCCGGCGCTCAAGTCGTGCACGGCCGCGGGCACCTCGTGCGGATCGTGCGTGCCGTTGCTCAAGCAGCTGCTGGAAGCCGAGGGCGTCGAACAGTCCAAGGCGCTGTGCGAGCACTTCGGCCAGTCGCGGGCCGAGCTCTTCGAGATCATCTCGGCCACCGAGATCAGGACGTTCTCGGGTCTGCTGGAGCGCTTCGGCAGCGGAAAGGGTTGCGACATCTGCAAACCCGTGGTCGCCTCCATCCTGGCGTCCACCGGCTCCGACCACATCCTCGACGGGGAGCAGGCCTCGCTGCAGGATTCCAACGACCACTTCCTGGCCAACATCCAGCGCAACGGCAGCTACTCGGTGGTCCCGCGGGTCCCGGGCGGCGACATCAAGCCGGAGCATCTCATCCTGATCGGCCAGATCGCGCAGGACTTCGGGCTCTACACCAAGATCACCGGCGGTCAGCGGATCGACATGTTCGGCGCCCGCGTGGACCAGTTGCCCCAGATCTGGCAGCGGCTGGTCGACGGTGGCATGGAGTCCGGGCACGCCTACGGCAAGGCGCTGCGCACGGTGAAGAGCTGCGTGGGCAGCGACTGGTGCCGCTATGGCCAACAGGATTCGGTGCAGCTGGCCATCGACCTGGAGCTGCGCTACCGCGGCCTGCGCGCCCCGCACAAGATCAAGCTCGGCGTCTCGGGCTGTGCGCGGGAGTGCGCCGAGGCGCGCAGCAAGGACGTCGGCGTGATCGCCACCGAAAAGGGTTGGAACCTCTACGTCGGCGGCAACGGCGGCATGACGCCCAGGCACGCTCAGCTGCTGGCCGGCGACCTGGACACCGAGACGCTCGTCCGCTACATCGACCGGTTCCTGATGTACTACATCCGGACCGCCGATCGGCTGCAGCGCACCGCGCCCTGGGTCGAGTCGCTCGACGGCGGCCTGGAGCACGTGCGCGAGGTGGTGTGCGACGACTCCCTGGGCCTGGCCGCCGAATTCGAGGCCGCAATGGAGCGGCATGTGCAGAACTACAAGTGCGAATGGAAGGGCGTGCTGGAGGACCCGGACAAGATGTCGCGGTTCGTCTCCTTCGTCAACGCCCCCGACGCCGTCGATGAGACGGTGACGTTCACCGAGCGTGCCGGGCGAAAAGTACCCGTGCCCATCGGCATGCCGCGAATCCGTGTGGGATCAGAGTGGGAGGAATCATGACAGTTCTCAACGACATTCAGGTGTGGACGACCGCCTGCCCCTATGACCGCCTCATTCCGGGTCGCGGCGTCGGTGTGCTGCTCGAGGACGGCGCGCAGGCGGCGCTGTTCCGGCTCGACGACGGGTCGGTGCACGCGGTCGGCAACATCGATCCATTTTCCGGGGCCGCGGTGCTCTCGCGCGGGATCGTCGGTGACCGCGGTGGCCGCGTCACCGTCCAATCCCCGCTGCTGAAGCAGGCTTTCGCGCTCGAGGACGGCTCCTGCCTGGACGACCCGCGGGTCTCGGTGCCGGTGTATCGAGTGCGGGTGACCCCCGAGGGCGACGTCCAGATCGCCGCCTGAGCGGTCAGCCGGTGATGTCGCCGACCAGGTAGCGCTGCATCGTCGGGCCGATCGCGTCGACGAGCGCGTCGACCGACATCGAGTGCAGCGGCTCGGAGCGTATCCCGTAGCGCATGATGCCGAGGCCGACGAGCTGGGAGGCGCACAGCGACGCCCGCACCGCGACCTTGTCGGCGCCCAGCATCCTCAGGATCGGACCGAAAACCGGGCCGATGAACATCGACTCGACGATTTCGGCGGTCTTGGCCATCCCGGTGGACGCGACCGCGCTCGCCGCGAACGGACCGCCGCCGGCCGCGTCCCAGGTGGTGATCAGCATGTGCAAAGTGCGGCGGCCCACCTGGTTGACCCCGCCGGTGACGATGCGATCGATGAACTCCGGTGTGCCGAAGGGCAACCGCAACATCTTCGCCACCGGGTCCAGGAGCCCCCGCGAGGGCTCTTCGCGGCGCGGCATGCAGCCAGGATCGCCGCTATGCGGTCAAAGATCAAGCGTCGCGGGCGTCGGCGTGCCTTTTGGGGTGGGGTCCTTGAGCCAGCAAAAGGCTGGGGCGGCGGGACGCGTGCCGGACCGCGACGGGCGCGAGCCCGGGCGCGGCGCGGCGAAAACGGTTGGCGACCAGCCGGGCCAGCCCGGGATGGGTGCCCAGCGGCCGGCTCACCAGGTCGGCGCCGCTGGCCAGCAGGCGTTGCTGGAACAGGCCGTCGGCCAGGAGATAGGAGGCGACCACCACGCGCCGCGCGCCGTCGCGGCGGGCCGCGGCCACCGCGGCGGCCACCGACGGGTCGCCGGTCGCCGCGAAGCCCAGCCGCACCCGTGACCCGACGATCGCCGACAACGTCGTCGCGGTGACGTGCAAATCGGCGCGCGCCCTGGGGTCCGTGGTGCCCGCCGCCGCGAGGATCACCGAATCACCCAGGCGCCAGCCGCATTTCGCCAACTGGTCGGCGACTATCCGCGCGACCTGACCGCTCGGGCCCAGGGCGGGGGCGACGGTGACGTGCCGATGACCGCTTGCCGCGACGTGCGCGGGCAGATCGGTGCGCACGTGGTATCCCCGGGACAGGAACGCGGGCACCACGACGGCGGGCCGGCCGCCGGCCGCCGCCCGCGCCAGCACCTCTTGCGGGGTCGGACCCAACACGTCGACGAACGCGACCTGCACCCGGCGGTCGAGCAGCGCGCTCACCCGTGCCGCGAGGTCTCCGATCATCGCGACACCGCCCGGCCGGCGGGTGCCGTGCGCGGCCAGGATCAGGTCCACGGGTCGGCCTGCGGGTCGTCGACCGCGAGCCGGTAGCCGCGCTTGACCACCGTTGCGACCATGTTCTTGTCGCCCAACGCCGTTCGCAGCCGAAGCACGGCGGTGTCGACGGCGTGTGGGTCGTTGCTGTTGCCGGGCAGCACCCGCAGCAGGTCGTTGCGCGCGACGACGTCGCCCGGCCGTTGCGCCAGGGCGCGCAGCACCGACATCCCCGACGGGGACAGCAGCTTGATCGAACCGTCCACCAGCACGCAGGTTCCGCGGATGTCGACCGTGTGGCCGGCCACCTTGACGGTGCACGATCCCAGCAGCGGCAACTCCTCGGCGATGTGACGGGCCAAGGCGCCCAACCGCATTCGTTCCGGTGCGGACGTCGGGACGCCCTTGCGGATCAGCGGTTTGGACGTCACCGGGCCGACACACATCGCGTGCACGTCGCTGCGGAGCGCCCCGAGCACCTGGTCTTCGATGCTGAGCTCGCGGCTGCGTTCCAGCACTGCCGCCGCGGCGGGCGCCGACGTGAAGGTGACCGCGTCGAACTGCCGGCGCGCGATCCCGGTGACCAGCTGGTCGAAATCACCGCCCAATGGCGTTGGCTTCCAGCGGTACACCCGGATGGGGATCACCTCGGCGCCCCCGAAGCGCAGCCCGCCGAGGAATTCCGGGAACGGGTCCCACGCGTCGGCGGCGCCGTGCAGCTGGATGGCGACGCGCAGTCCGGACACTCCCGAGTCGAGCAGGTACTCGAGTACCTCCTGTGAGGATTCGGACTCAGGAGACCACTCCTCGTGCAGGCCGGCGGCGCGCACCGCCCCGGTCCCTTTCGGCCCGCGCGACACGATCCGCGCCGACGACAGCGACGCGACGAGCTGGTTGGCCAGGCCCCACCCCTCGGCCGCGGCGAGCCACCCGCGAAAGCCGATGCCGGTGTGCACGACCAGGATGTCGGGCGGTTCCGCGATCAATGCCTGTGTGTGACTGTGCAATTCGTCATCGTCGGGCAACGCGATCATGTTGATCGCCGGCGCGCTGCAGACCTCCGCGCCCTGCCGGCTCAAGAGCGCGCACAGTTCCTCGGCGCGCCGGGAGGACGTGACCGCAACCCGGTAGCCGGTGAGCGGCGCGGATTTTGGTTGGGCCATATGACCTGTGTAGGCCTGTGACGTTTCCGACGCGTTACCGCGCAATTGCTGACGGATTGCCCCTGTTGCGACCACCATCACACCCGCGCGGCCTCGGCCTCCAAGACCGATCCCGGGGCGCTCGGCGCCGGCGCCGGCCGACGCACATAGAGCGTCCAGGTGATGGCCGCGGCGACGACATACGACCCCAAAAAGATCCAGTACGCCGACGTCTCGGTCCCGCTGCTGAGGTAAGACTGGCGCAACGCCATGTTGATCCCGACGCCGCCCAGCGCGCCGACCGCGGAGCAGATGCCGATCAGCGCCCCCGATTTGGCGCGTGCCCAATGGCGGCGTTCGGCCTCGCTGAGGTCCAGCCCGCGACCGCGCGCCTCATAGATCGACGGGATCATCTTGAACACCGACCCGTTGCCCATCCCGGACAGGGCGAACAGCAGCATGAAGCCGATGACGTAGCCGGTCATGCTGACCGAACGTGAGGCGGTGTGGTGGTCGTCGAGGGTGCTGACGGCGACCAGCAGCGCCGCGCCCAGGATCATGCCGCCGAGGACGCCCAGGGTGACGCGGCTGCCGCCATGCCGGTCGGCCAGCCTGCCGCCATAGATCCGGGCCAGCGATCCCAATAGCGGTCCCAGGAAGGCGATTTGGGCGGCGTGCAGCGCAGCGTGCTTGGCGGTTTCGCCGTTGACCAGGAAGTTGACCTGCATCACCTGGCCGAAGGCGAAGGAAAACCCGATCCACGAGCCGAAGGTGCAGATGTACAGCAGCGAGATGACGTGGGTGTCGCGCTCGAAGAGGATCGAGCGCATGGTTTTCAGCTGTGTGCCGTGGTGCACGTTGTCCATGAGGAGCGCCGCCGCGATGCCGACGACAGCCAACAGCACGAGGTAGATCGCGCACACCCAGTACGGCGCCTCGTGGCCGGCCGTCGCGAGTACCAGCAGCCCCACCAGCTGGATGACCGCGACCCCGAGGTTGCCGACGCCGGCGTTGATCGCCAGTGCCGCGCCCTTGAGGCGCTGCGGGTAAAAGGCGTTGACGTTGGCCAGCGACGCCGCGTAGTTGCCGCCGCCCAGCCCGGTCAGCGCCGCGCAAATGACGTAGGGCCACAGCGGGAGTCCGGGGTTGGCCAGCAACCAGATGGTGCCGACGGTCGGGAGCAACAGCACGAACGCCGAGAACGCCGTCCAGTTGCGGCCACCGAAGGTCGCGATGCCCAGGGTGTACGGGATGCGTGCGCAGCCACCGGCCAGGGTGGCGACCGCGCCCAGCAGCAGCTTGTCGCCGGCCGAGAAGCCGTAGACCGACGCGGGCATGAACAGTGCCATCACGGGCCACAGGGTCCAGATCGAGAAGGCGACGTGGTCGCCGGCCACCGTGCAGAGCAGATTGCGGCGGGCGATCTTCTTGTTGCCGGCTTCCCAGGCCGCCGTGTCTTCCGGATTCCAGTCCGTGATGCGGTGGCTGCGAGCCATCCGTGTGCACCTTCCTTGAGGATCGTCCCGGCGACGCGCGTGGCGCCTCGGGGTGGCGACGCCTGTGTCGCCGGGATACCGCGAACGCTCACACCGGCGAAATCGCCTGGGCGCCTTGGGGTGACGGACTGGTCGCCGACGGGCGCCCGGAACGAAGGCGCTTGCCCCGCCGCGTGTTTCGATGTTCACATCCGGGGCCGAAGTCCGTCAACTCAATTAGCCCGATATCGGCTGTAAGTTGAATCCCAGTTATCTGGTAAATGGCTGAGCGACAATTCCTCGCGTAATTACGGCCCGAATCAAGTGATTTCGCGCGGCTGCCGGATTCGGTGTGAGTTGGAATACATTTTGTTTGAACCGGAATTCGCCCAATGTCTCGTTACCCGACTCCCGGCCGCGGCCTACCAGACGTCGCCGCCGCGCCAGTCGCACGTCAGCTCCGCGGACGTGTCCAGGCTGCGACCGACGGGCAGGACGAACACGGAGCCATCGTCGTCGGGTGTGCGGATCGGTCCCGTGGGAGCCAGCACCGATGTCGGCCCGCGCCACGGCGACCAGCCGCGCGCCGTGTACACCCCGCGGGCCGGGTCCGACGAACTGGCCGCTCCCAGTTCGTAGGCGCCGCGGATCACCTGCTCGACGCCGTCGAGCAGGGCGTGCGCCAGGCCCTGCCCCCGGAATTCCTCCCGCACCGCGACCCCTTCGACGTAACCGCACCGCAGCGCGTCGTCGCGGTACATCAGTCGGCGCTGGATCACCGCGGCGTGCGCGATGATCGCGCCGTGCTGCCAGATCAGGGCGTGCATGCCGCCCAGCGTGTGCTCCCAGTCGTCGTCGGTGAAATCTCCCGCGAACGCGGCGGTGACCATGTCACAGACGCGCTGCCGGGTTTCGCCGTCGAGATCGGCGGTGTGGACCAGGCGGGCGGTGTGGACCTGGGGTTGCACCCTCTTTGTCTACCAGCCCTGTCCAGCGGCGGCGCCGGCATCGTTCAGGAGAACGGCCAGCCCGCCCCGGTCGCAACCGGCCGGTCGGCCAGGGCGCTCCGGGGGCGCGCCCAGTGCAGCCGCACGTACTGGCCGGGTCGCACCTGGGCGACCTTGTCGATGTCCTCGTCGGTGATCACGCCCACCACCGGGTAGCCGCCGGTGACCGGGTGATCGGGTCCGAGGATCACCGGTAAACCGTTGGGCGGCACCTGGATTGCGCCTCGGGTGGTTCCCTCACTGGGCAGCTGCCGGTCCGGGTAGCGGTGCTGCAGCGGGCGGCCCTCCAGGCGCATGCCGACCCGGTCGCTGCGGTCGGAGGCCATCCAGATCGTGTGCACCAGGGCGTCGGGATCCGTCAGCCAGTCGTCGCGGGGACCCGGCACCACCTGCAGTTCCACCAGATGCCCGGCGATGCCGGCCACCGGGGCCTGGTCGAGTTCGGGATAGGAGTCCGTGTGCTCGCCGACCGCCAGCCGGTCGCCGGCCCGTAACGGCCGCGGGCCGATCGCCGACATCACGTCGTAGCTGCGCGATCCCAGCACCGGCTCCACGCAGATGCCGCCGCGCACCGCCAGATACGTCCGCAGGCCGGCGCGCGGAGTGCCCAGCGAGATCACCTGGCCGTCGCGGACGTGGTGAATGCTGTTGGTGCCGAACTCGATTCCGTCCACGGTGGGGTCGGTGTCGGCGCCCGTTACCGCGATGTCGACGTCGCCGTCGCGGACCCGGGCGCACAAGCCGCCGAACGTCACCTCGACCGTGGCGCGGTCGTCGGGGTTGGCGACCAGCCGGTTGGCCAGCTTGTGGGCGCGGCGGTCGGCGGCGCCGGACCGGCTGACGCCGAGGTGCGCCAGCCCCGGCCGGCCGAGGTCCTCCACGACGGCGAACGGGCCGGTGCGAAGAATTTCCAGGGTCGGCATGGCTACCTCCTCAAACCGCGCGGAACTGAACCCACATGCCCTGCGTCAGTAACGCCGGGATCGGCCGCTCGAGGTCCCACAGGACGGCGCCGGTGCGGCCGATGAGCTGCCAGCCGCCGGGCGATTGCCGCGGATATACGGCGCTGAATTCGCCGGCGAGGCCGACGGAACCGGCCGGCACCGCGGTGCGGGGCTCGGCGCGACGCGGCACCCGCAGCCGGGCGTCGCCGTCCACCAGGTATGCGAAACCCGGTGCGAATCCGCTGAATCCGACCCGCCAGGGGGTGGACGTGTGGGCGTCGATCACCTGCGCCACGGTCAGCCCGGTTGCCTCGGCGACCTCGCCGAGGTCCGGGCCGTCGTAGACGACGTCGATCACCACGTCGGCACCGCGGACCGGCGCGGCATCCGCCCGGGCGGCGACCCGCATCCTGCGCAGCCTGCGCCGGGCGATCCCCTGCAGGCGGGGGTCGTCGAGCTTGACCAGCACGGTGCGGGCGGCGGGGACGATGTCGAGCACGCCCGGCAACGCCGCCGCCCGCAAGGCGTCCAACCACGCCAATACCTCGGCGGTGCTACCACATTGGACCATCAGTGCCTGGTCGCCGTAGTCGAGAACGGTGTTGCCCACCAGCTCGGTCGACACCTCCGTGGGGACGCCCCCGCTTATGTCCGTCACGCTCATTACTCGACGGTAACTCCGGGATCGGGGCAGGCGGGAGGGAATGCGCGAGGATTTTCGAGCACTGCCAGAGGCGCCTTACCGAACGCTCAAACAGGCCGCCGCGAGCGCCGCGCCTAGCCCAGTATCTTGCCGATCAGAGGGGGCAGTTGATCGGCGACCACGGGGTAGCTCAGCGGTGACGCGAACGCGATCGCGCCGGCCTGTTCCTTGGTGGTGAAGACGTGGCGGTTCTGGGCGGTGGCGCCCGCTCCGGCGACGTCGGGGTCGGCCAGGAGCGCCTTCTGGTCGTCGGGACCCTCGGTCGTCCAGATCACCACGTCGGCCGAATCGAGCACAGCCTTGATCTGATCGCGCGGGATGACGGCGCGGTGATCGGTGCCGAAGGGTTTGATGCTGTCGGAGATGACCAGGCCCATCTGGTTCAGGAAGTCGGTGCGCCAGCCGGCCAGGGTCGCGACCACGGTTCCCTGAAAGAACGTGCCCTGCATCAGCAACGCCCGCTTGCCCTTCCACTGCGGATTCTTCTGGGCGACGTCGGTGAACTGCTTGTCGACCGCGTCGATCAGCGACTTCATCTGGTCGGCCTGAAAAACCGCCTGACCGACGGCAGTGGCCTGCTCCTTCCACGGCTCGAAGAACGCGTCGCCGTCGGACTGCGCGACCGTCGGGGCGATCGCCGACAGCTTCTGGTAGGTGTCGGCGTCCACGCCCGCGTTGACGGCCACGATCAGGTCGGGTTTGAGCCCTGCGATCTGGTCGATCGGGATCCCGTTGTCCAGGTTGAGCACCACCGGCTGCGCCGCGCCGAGTTTCGGCTGCGCCCACGGCCACACCGCGAACGGCTGGTCCCCGAACCAATTGGTCACGGCGATCGGGACCACGCCCACCGCCAGGAGGTCGTCCTGCTCGGTGTAGCCGGCGGATACGACGCGCTTGGGCGGCTCCTTGACGACGGTCTGGCCGAACAGGTGGGTGATCGTCACCGACCCGCCGGGGGCGGCGCCCGGGGCCGGCTTGCGGGGCGAGCACGCCGCCGAGAAGCCGGTCGCTCCGGCGATCGCGGCGATCCCCGTCGCCCCCCCGAGCTGCAAGAATCCCCGTCGATTCCAACCGCTCATCGCGTGAGATTATCGCGTTTCCCGGCCCGGGTCCGCCGCGCCGCGCGGTTTGGCCGCGCAGCCCGGGGGCGGCGAAAAGATCTGACAACCGACCCTTGGTCGCTGCGAGATCCACGTATCCCCGACGTAACTGCGCACGCCTCGACCGGTAACAGTCCGTCCCTAGCGTCGGGGCCGTGACCATGACGACTCCGGAGACCGGCACCGGGCTCCTCCAGGCCGCGCCGCCGCGCGGGCAGCACCACGGACGGCGCTGGATCGACGACTGGCGGCCCGAGGACCCCGCGTTCTGGCAGGCGACCGGCAAGGCGATCGCCCGCCGCAACCTCGTCTTCTCCATCTTCGCCGAGCACATCGGGTTCAGCGTGTGGATGCTGTGGAGCATCGTGGTCGTCCAGATGACACCGGGTGGCCCGCTTGGACATCCCGGCCACCCCGCCGCGTCGGGCTGGGCGCTGACCGCCAGCCAGGCGTTGTGTCTGGTCGCCGTGCCCAGCGGTGTCGGCGCGTTCCTGAGGCTGCCGTACACCTTCGCGGTGCCGATCTTCGGCGGCCGCAACTGGACGATCGTGTCGGCGTCCCTCTTGCTGATCCCGTGCCTGCTGCTGGCGTGGGTGGTGAGCCATCCCCACACGCCGTTCGCGGTGCTGGTCGCCATCGCCGCGACCGCCGGCTTCGGCGGCGGCAACTTCGCCTCGTCGATGGCCAACATCTCGTTCTTCTACCCGGAGAAGGACAAGGGTTGGGCTCTGGGCCTCAACGCGGCCGGCGGCAACCTCGGCGTGGCGGTCGTGCAGAAGATCATCCCGCCGATCGTGATCGCGGGCGGCGGTGTGGCGCTGGCGCGTGCCGGGCTGTTCTATGTGCCGCTGGCCGTGGCGGCGGCGGTGTGCGCCTTTGCGTTCATGAACAACCTGTCCGAGGCGAAGGCTGATGTGAAGCCGGTCCTGCAGTCGCTGCGCCACGCCGACACCTGGATCATGTCGCTGCTCTACATCGGCACGTTCGGGTCGTTCATCGGCTACTCGGCGGCCTTCCCGACGCTGCTCAAGACCGTCTTCGGGCGCGGCGACATCGCCCTGACCTGGGCGTTCCTGGGTGCCGGCATCGGATCCGTCATTCGTCCCCTGGGTGGCAGGCTGGCCGACCGGATCGGCGGGGCCCGGATCACCGCGATGAGCTTCGTGATGCTCGCCGCTGGTGCGGCGGCGGCGCTGTGGTCGGTCAACGCCAAGAACCTGCCGGTGTTCTTCGCCAGCTTCATGTTCTTGTTCGTGGCCACCGGCGTCGGCAACGGCTCGACGTACCGGATGATCTCGCGGATCTTCATGCTCAAGGGCGAGCTCGCGGGCGGCGACGCGGACACCATGGTGCACATGCGCCGCCAGGCCGCGGGGGCGCTGGGCGTCATCTCGTCCGTCGGCGCCTTCGGCGGGTTCGTGGTGCCGCTGGCCTACGCCTGGTCGAAGTCGCACTTCGGCAGCATCGAGCCCGCGCTGCGCTTCTACATCGCGTTCTTCGTCGCGCTGCTGGGCGTCACGTGGTACGCCTACCTCCGCAGGAAGACCCGGATGGGCCGGCTGGGCGTCTAGCGGCTCTGCTGGTAGCGGGCCCAGGGGCTGTAGTCGGCGATCAGCTCCTCCTGCGGCGGGCGCTGGGCCTCCGGCACGTGCTGCAGGTTGATCCGGATCCGGTACCAGATCGAACTCGGCCCGCGCATCCCGTCGACCAGCACGTCGGCCGGCTGCAGCAGGGCGGCCGCGGCGGGATGGCGGTCCCGCCAGGTGTCCAGCGCGGCCATCGCCTCGTCTTTGGTCTTGGTGCGGGCGATCTCGATCAGCGGCTTCGACGAGACCCGCCCACCCTCGGTGCGGGTGCCCGATCCTTTGGGCGCGCGCTCCGGCGGACCCATCTCCTCGGCCAGCACCAGCAGCCGGTCGAGTTCTCCGACCGCGTCGTCCATCCCCTCCCACGGGTCGCCCAGTTCGGCGAATCGGGCGGGCACGGTCTCGATGGTGAACGCCTCGGGCCTGCACCCGGCGACCTCGTCCCAGCGCAGCGGCGTCGAGACCCGGGCGTCCGGGGTCGCCCGCACCGAGTACGCCGACGCGACGGTGCGGTCCTTCGCGTTCTGGTTGAAGTCGACGAAGACGCCCTCGCGTTCCTCCTTCCACCAGCGGCTGGTGGCGGCCTCCGGCGCCCGCCGCTCGACCTCGCGGGCGACGGTCTGGGCGGCCAGTCGCACCTGGCGGAATCCCCAGCGCGGCGCGATCCGCGAGTAGATGTGAAAGCCGCGGGACCCGGACGTCTTGGGCCACGCGACCAGCCCGTAGTCCTCCAACACCTCGCGGGCGACCAACGCGACCTCGACGATGCGCGACCAGGCGACCCCCGGCATCGGGTCGAGGTCGACGCGCAGCTCGTCGGGGTGGTCGAGGTCGCCGGCGAGGACCGGGTGCGGATTGAGGTCGACGCAGCCCAGGTTGATCGCCCAGGCCAGCCCGGCGGCGTCGTGGATGACGGCCTCCGCCGCGGAAGTGCCGCGCGCGTAGTGCAATTCGGCGACGTCGACGTAGTCGGGTCGCTTGGCGGGCGCCCGCTTCTGGAACACGGCCTCCTGCGCGATGCCCTTGACGAAGCGCTTGAGGATCATCGGCCGGCCGGCCACACCCCGCAGCGCCCCGTCGGCGACGGACAGGTAGTAGCGGACCAGGTCGAGCTTGGTGTACGGGCCGCCGCCATCGCGGCGTTCGAAGACCACCTTGTCCGGATGGGTGATGCTGACCTGCCTGCCGGACACTTCCAGTGACACCGGACCGGCCATGTTCATCATGGTAGGTCGGGGGGTATTAACTAGTGGCACTGCGACCTACGTCACATAGGGTGGATCCATGCCTAACCTCATCGGCCTGCCGGGCCAAGCTGTCGCCAAAGTTCAGCAGTACCTGGAGCGCGGCTCGGCCGAACTGCACTACGTGCGCAAGATCTTCGAATCGGGTGCCTTCCGGATCGAGCCGCCGCAGAACGTCGCCGCGATGGCCGCCGACATCTACAAGTGGGGCGAGTTCGGGATGCTGCCGTCGCTCAACGCCAGGCGCCATCCCGACCGCGCGGCGTGCATCGACGAGGAAGGCGAATTCACGTTCGGTGAGCTCGACGAGGCCGCCCACGCCGTGGCGAACGGTTTGCTCGAGAAGGGCGTCAAGGGCGGTGACGGGGTGGCGATCCTGGCGCGCAACACGCGCTGGTTCCTGATCGCCTACTTCGGCGCCGCCCGGGTCGGCGCCCGCGTCATCCTGCTCAACAGCGAGTTCTCCGCCCCGCAGATCTGTGAGGTGTCGGAGCGCGAGGGCGCCAAGCTCATCATTTACGACGACGAGTACACCAAGGCCGTCAGCAAGGCCGAGCCCGAGTTGGGCAAGCTGCGCGCGCTCGGCACCAACCCGGACGCCGACGAGCCGTCGGGCAGCAAGGACGAGACGCTGGCCGACCTGATCGAGCGCAGCAGTAAGGAACCCGCACCCAAGGCGAGCAAGCACTCCTCGATCATCATCCTGACCAGCGGCACCACCGGCACGCCGAAAGGGGCGAACCGCAGCACCCCGCCGACGCTGGCGCCCATCGGGGGCATCCTGTCCCACGTGCCGTTCAAGGCCAACGAGGTGACCTCGCTGCCGGCCCCGATGTTCCACGCGCTGGGTTTTCTGCACGGCACCATCGCGATGTTCCTGGGCTCGACGCTGGTGCTGCGCCGCAAGTTCAAGCCGCCGCTGGTGCTGGAGGACATCGAGAAGTACAAGGTGACCGCGATGGTCGTCGTCCCGGTGATGCTGTCGCGCATCCTCGACGCCGTCGAGAAGATGGACTCCAAGCCCGACCTGTCCAGCCTGAAGATCGTGTTCATTTCCGGGTCGCAGCTGGGCGCCGAGCTGGCCAGCCGCGCGCTCAAGGACCTGGGCCCGGTGATCTACAACATGTACGGCTCGACCGAGATCGCGTTTGCCACCATCGCCGGGCCCAAGGATCTGGAGCGCAACGCCGCGACGGTCGGCCCCGTCGTCAAGGGCGTCAAGGTGAAGATCCTCGACGACAACGGCAAGGAGAAGCCGCAGGGCGAGGTCGGGCGGATCTTCGTGGGCAACGCGTTCCCGTTCGAGGGCTACACCGGCGGCGGCCACAAGCAGATCATCGACGGCCTGATGTCGTCGGGCGACGTCGGCTACTTCGACGAGCACGGCCTGCTGTACGTCAGCGGCCGCGACGACGAGATGATCGTCTCCGGCGGCGAGAACGTCTTCCCCGCCGAGGTGGAGGACCTGATCAGCGGGCATCCCGACGTGGTGGAGGCCACCGCCATCGGCGTCGAGGACAAGGAGTGGGGCCACCGGCTGCGCGCGTTCGTGGTCAAGAAGGAGGACGCCGACCTCGACGAGGAGACCGTCAAGCACTACGTGCGTGACCACCTGGCGCGCTACAAGGTGCCTCGGGAAGTGGTGTTCCTCGAAGAGTTGCCGCGCAATCCCACCGGCAAGGTCCTCAAGCGGGAGCTGCGCGAGATGGAGATCGACTGAGTCGTCGGCTCACCTGCGCGCCTGGATGGCGCGGGTGACCTGCGCCGAGAGCTTGGGGTCGACCAGCAGCTGGTCGATGAGCGCGCTGAGGACCTCTTGCCCGGTCACGCGGGCGACCCCGATGCGGTCGGCGGCCTCGCGCTGCCAGACGTCGAGCGCGCGGTGCGTGGCCAGCGGCAGGTCGACGGTCCGGCGCGTTCGTCGATCGCGCGACGGCCGGGCGGGTGACTCGCCAAGCGCGCTGAGGCGCTGCGTCGGTCCGGTCTGCCCGGGGAGCGGCGGCTTGGCGGTGTACCGAGAGAACCGGTTGGGGCCGGAGTTGATCGTCATCGCGCGGCTTTCTCTGGGGCGGACATCAGTGGATCCGTTCATCAGTATGCGCGCCCCGGCTGCCGGCGGCGCGCCGACGTCCCCCCGGCCGGCGCCGCGCGATGAGAGGCTACGACCGCATAAAACGCGTCGTCGCGGTTTGCCAAGATGGACCCGCTCGGAATAGCCCTAATCGTCACAAGCCGCTGATTTGCTGAAGGGCTAATTCGCGCAAATACGCGTGTACGCACTTCAGTAATCTGCGCTTGAACTGGCATGACAGCTGATCATACGGTACTGAAGTCAGGAGGTGCGCAATTTATTGTGCGTACCCGAATTCAAGGCATTGCAATGCGCTTCGGCTCCTGGGAACTCTTTTCTCGAAGGTTGCTGAATTTGTGTAGGCGTCAGAAAAATGGGTATTGTCCCGGTGACGCATTAACGATCGTTGGCGCTGAACCTTTCGATCCCCTCACCACGTCGAAGGAGTCGCAGAATGTCGATCTCATTGCTTTCGCTACGTAGGGCCGCGGTCGGCGCGGCGGCGGCCGGCTTGCTGCTGGGGGCGCTCCTGTTCGGGGGCAGCCCCGCGGCGCACGCCGCTCCGCCGCCCGCTCCCGGCAACAGCTTTGACATGGGCGGTCCCCATGGCGCTCCGCCGCTGCGCCCAGGTGGCGGCGGCGGGGGCCATGGCGGCGGCGGCTGGGGCGGACCCGGTGGTCACTGGGGCGGACCCGGTGGTCACTGGGGCGGACCCGGTGGTCACTGGGGCGGACCCGGTGGTCACTGGGGCGGCTGGGGCGCTGGCTGGGGCGGCCACGGCGGCTGGGGCGGGCATCCCGGTTGGGGCCATCCCGGCTGGGGCAACGGCGGCTGGGGTCCGCCCGGGCTGGGCTACCGCCCCTGGTGGGACTGGTGGTGGTGACCTAGCGCCGCCCGCGTAGCGGCCAAAGACCGGGCCATGCCGACCTGACAGACGTGCGACAGGTCGGCATGTCCCTTTTTTTGGCGCGTTACGGGTCGCGGGGGAGGCCCAGCAACCGCTCGGCGATGATGTTGAGCTGCACCTCCGAGGTGCCCCCGTAGATGGTGGTGGCCCGGCTGGCCAGCAGATACTCGCCCCACTTGCCGGGCAGCTCGCCCGTGTCGCCGATCGCGGCGTCGGTGCCGAAGGACGACACGGCGAATTCGGCGTAACCCTGGCCGGTGCGCATCGACAGCAGCTTGGAGATCGCCGCCGACGGCATGGCGTCCCCGCCGGCCAGCGTCAACAGCGTCGAGCGCAGGTTCAGCACCTTGGCGGCGTGGCCCTCGGCGATCAGCTGCCCGGCGCGGTGCTGCGCGACCTGGTCGAACTGGCCGTCGCGGACGAACTCGACGAACTCGGGAAGCGTCGCAAGGAAATTCGCGTCGCTGCCGCCGATCGACACCCGCTCCGCCGTCAGCGTGTTGCGGCTGACCTCCCACCCGCGGTTGACCTCGCCGAGCACGCACTCGTCGGGCACGAACACGTCGTCGATGTAGACGGTGTTGAAAAACTCCTGGCCGGTCAGCTCCCGTAGCGGCTTGACCGTGACGCCCTCGCTCTTCATGTCCAGCAGGAAATAGGTGATGCCATTGTGTTTGGGTGCGGAGGCGTCGGTTCTCGCCAGCAGCGCACCCCACTGCGAGAACTGCGCGGCGGTGGTCCAGATCTTCTGACCGGTGATGCGCCAGCCGCCGTCGGTCCTGGTCGCCTTCGTGGTGAGACCGGCCAGGTCCGATCCGGCGCCCGGCTCGGAGAACAGCTGGCACCAGACCATCTGACCGCGGAAGGTCGGCGGCAGGAACCGCTGCTTTTGCTCCTCGGTCCCGAACGCGACGATCGACGGGATGATCCATGCCGCGATGCCGACCTGCGGGCGCTTGACCCGCCCGGAGCTGAACTCCTGGGCGATGATGACCTGCTCCACCGGGCTGGCGGCCCGGCCCCACGGCTTCGGCAGGTAGGGCAGCACCCAGCCGGCCTCCGCGATCGCGACCGTCCGGGCATCGCGCTCCATGGCCTTCAGCGCCGCGACCTCGGCCCGGATCTCGCCCCTGAGCTTCTCGGTGTCGGGATCCAGGTCGATGTTCACCGCCCGCATCCCCGTCGTGGTCGCGGTGTCCACCACCTTCTGCGGGTACTGCGAACCGCGGCCGAAGGACGCGGCCAGCATCAACGCCCTGCGGTAGTAGACGTTCGTGTCGTGTTCCCAGGTGAACCCGATGCCGCCATGCACCTGAATGCAATCCTGCGCGCACCGCTGGGCGGCCGCCGGCGCCAGCGTCGCCGCGACGGCGGCGGCGAACTCGACACCGGAAGCGACGATGTCCCAACCGTTCTCGGCCGCCTCGTCGATCGCGCGGGCCGCGTCCCACACCGCCGCGGTGGCCCGCTCGGTGTCGGCGATCATCTCCGCGCACTTGTGCTTGATGGCTTGGAACTGCCCGATCGGCCGGCCGAACTGTTCTCGGATCTTGGCGTATTGCGACGCCGTGTCGGTCGCCCAGCGGGCCACGCCGACGGCCTCGGCCGACAGCAGCGTGGTCATCAGCGCGTGCGCGGTCGCCATGCTCAGGTTGCGCAACACGACATCGTCGCCGACCTCGACGGCGTTGGCCCGCACATGCGCGATCGGGCGCAGCGGGTCAAGGCTTTTCACCGGCACGATCTCGAGCTGTTCGGCGCGCAGCACCACCCATTCCTCGCCACTGTCGATCGCGACCGGAAGCACCAGCACCGACGCCTGCGCCGCGGCCGGGACCGCGCGGACCTCGCCGCGGATCACCAGCGCGTCACCCTGCCGGGTGGCGGTCAGGCCGCAGCAGTCCAGCGCGTAGGCGCCGATGGCCGCGCCGGAGGCCAGCTCGGAGAGCACCTTCGCGTCCGGGTCGTGCGCCGAGATCAGCGCGCCGGCGATGGCCGACGGCACGAACGGGCCGGGCACCGCCCCGTACCCGAACTCGGCCAGCACGATGGCCAACTCGAGGATGCCGAAACCCTGTCCGCCGACCGATTCCGCCAAGTGCACGCCCTGCAGGCCCTGTTCGGCCGCGGCCCGCCAGTACGGCGGGGGATTCTCGATCGGACTCTCTGGCCCCGTTTCTAAGGCCGCGTGCAGCACCTCGGACGGCGCCACCCGCGCCACCAGGGACCGCACCGAGTCGGCCAGGTCTTGGTGCTCAGGAGTGATTGCGATCGGCATTGGTCGCCTTCCCATGGCTCTTGTTTCGGCCCAGCATCTTCCAAGCTAACAACCAGTCGGTTGGTTGACTACATGGGCCAGCGGCTCGCCGTCGCGCAGCCGGCGGCAGTTGGCCACCGCCTCGGTCAGGTACCGCCGCATGGTGTCGACGGTGTACCAGGTGACGTGCGGCGTCAGCACCACGTTGTCCAGGCCGAGCAGCGCGTTGTCGGGCGCCACCGGCTCGACCTCGAACACGTCCAGCCCGGCCGCGGCGAGCCGCCCGGCGCGCAGCGCGTCGACGAGCGCGGCTTCGTCGACGACGGCGCCGCGGGAGGTGTTGACCAGCACCGCATTCGGCTTCATCCGGCCCAGCGCGTCGCGGCCGAGCAGATGATGGGTCTGCGCGGTCAGGGGCAGGTGCAGCGAGACGATGTCGCTGGCGGCCAGCAATTCGGGCAGGGGCCGCCACCCGGGCCGCCCGTCGTCGCGGGTGCTGGTGTGCAGCACGGTCGCCCCCATCACCGCGACGATGTCGCCCACCCGCTTGGCGATGCTGCCGTAGCCCACCAGCCCGACGGTGCAGCCGCCGATGTCGCGCACCGTCTCGCCCAGCGCCGGGTCCGACGGCCAGCCCCGCCCTTGGCGGATCGCGCGGTCCAGCTCCGGCAGCCGGCGCAGCGCGGCCAGCATCAGCAGCACGGCGCCCTCGGCCACCGACGGCGCGTTGGCGCCGGGCATGTTGGCGACGGCGATGCCGCGTTCGGTGGCGGTCGCCACGTCGATCGTGTTCACCCCGGCCCCGAGTTTGTGCACCAGCCGCAGCCGCGCTCCGAGCTCGAGATCGGCGCCCGACAAGGGCCGAAGCACATGCCAGATCGCGTCCGCCTGCGGCAGCTCCCGGTAGAACCCGGCGTCGTCGTCTTCGGCGCACCATCGGATATCGAGCCAATCCGATTCTGGCGCAACGAAGTCGAGAACTTTCTGGCCGGGGACGAAATGGGCGAGAACTCTCAGCGCCACCGCTTGGTGATCCACCTGGCGATGGTATCGGCTTGCTCGCTGCGCGCGCCCGGCGTGGTGAAGTAGTGGTCGGTGTCGATCGAGCCCCGTGACTTGTCGGTGCCGCCGAGCGCGTCGTAGATGCGCTGGGCGTCGGACGGGTACACACCCGTGTCGGCCTCGGCGTTGATCACCAGCGCCGGGCAGGTGATGCGGGCCAGGTGCGGCTCGGCCCGGGTCTGCGCCGTCCGCAGGCTCCACATGCCCAGCCAGTTGCGCAGGGTGCAGGCCGCCGCGATGCCGTGCGCGGAACGGTTCGCCTTGACGGGGAGGCCCGCGTAGCACAGGTTGGGCTGTCGCTTGGTGGGCTCGATGCTGGGATCGACCATGCGTGGGTCGGCCCAGGTGCGCATCACGGTGAACGGCCGATCCGAAAAACCGGCGGCGCGAACCCGTTTGAGCTCGGTCTCGGCCCAGTCGGTGATGGCGTGGTTGCGCGCCGTCTGCGCCTCCCGGTAGCGGGCGACGAACTCCGCCGAGTACGGAGGCCCGTTGTCTTTGTTGAACAGGTCGAGGTTCGCATCGGTGGCGACCGGGTCGTTCTCGTCGACGACGGCGGCGTCCATCCAGGCCGTCAGCACGTCGGGGCGCCCGGGGTGGGCGGCGGTGGCGACGTAGCCGTCGGCCGGGATCAGCTCGGTCAGCCCGGCCGCGGGACGCATGCCCTCCAGCGGGGTCACGTTGGGTTCGACGGCCTGCGACTGATAGGCGGCCATCAACGATCCTCCGCCCGAATTACCCAGCAACACAACGGTATCGATGCCCTGCACCTCACGCAGCCAGCGCACCCCGACGCCGATGTCGACCAGCGCGTGGTCGAGCAGGAAGCTGCTCTCGAAGCCGCGGAATCTGGTGTTCCAGCCCAGGAAACCGACGCCGCGGGTGGCCATGTAGTCCGCGAGGTAGTGCTCGGAGAAGTCGATCTGGTAGTGCGCGGCGATCATCGCCACCTTCGGCTTGCGTCCCACCGCACGGTGATAGAGCCCCTGGCAGGGATGCCCACCGGCGCCGGCCCGCCCGGCGGTGGGCGACGGCAGCCCGACGAACTCGCGGAGCACCCCGGCGGCGACGTTGCGACGGGTCAATTCGGCTCACCTCCGTCGGCCTAGATGGCGCGGTAGTAGATGTTGGCCAGCGTCCGGATGCAGGCGGCGTCGTCCGGTTCGTCCGGCCGGGTGAGCTGGACGTAGCAGAACTGGTTGAACATGGCCAGAATCGCTTCGGCGATCAGCTGTGGGTCGTCGTCGGGACAGTATCCTTCGGCCTGGGCGCGCCGGACCGATTCGCTGATGAAAGCTGTTGGCAACGCACCAATTTCAGCCCAGTACCGCGCGAAGTCGTCGTTGACCATCGCCAATTGGTAGACGCTGATGATCTCGGCGAGCCGGTTGCGGTAGGTCTGCCACTGCGCGGCGGCCGCCGCATACGCGCGCTCGCGATTGGACAGGCCATGCGCTGTCACCGCGCGTGCGCGCTCGGTGATCTCGTCGCGGAACCGCAGCGCCCACTGGCGGACCATGGCCTCTTTGGAGTCGTAGTAGTTGTAGAACGACGCCGCCGAGCGGCCTGCTTCGGCGGCGATGTCGGCGATGGTCGTCGCCAGAATGCCCTTGCGCGCGATGACCGTTCGGGCGGCCACGTCGATCGCCGCCTGCGTGCGCCTGCCTCGGTGGGTCGGAAAATCGGCGGTCTGGCTGCGCCACCGATCAGGCTCTGCCGCGGTCGACACCCGGGCGCACCTCCCTAGAGCAAAACTGAACCTGATGTTAGATTCAGATTCGCATCTTGGCCATGACCCCCGCGGATCGATGGGAGCCGCACGATGATCAAGCCGCACAACACCAACACGGAATTCGAGCTCGGCGGGATCAATCACGTCGCGCTGGTGTGTTCGGACATGGCGCGGACGGTGGACTTCTACTCCAACATCCTCGGCATGCCGTTGATCAAATCGCTCGACCTGCCCGACGGTGCGGGGCAGCACTTCTTCTTCGACGCCGGCAACGGCGACTGCGTCGCGTTCTTCTGGTTCGCCGATGCCCCCGACCGCGTACCGGGCCTCTCGTCGCCGGGCGCCATCCCCGGCATCGGGGACATCACCAGCGCGGTGAGCACCATGAACCACCTGGCGTTTCACGTGCCGGCGGACAAGTTCGACGACTACCGGCAGCGGCTCAAGGGCAAAGGCGTGCGGGTGGGCCCGGTGCTCAACCACGACGAGAGCGAGCGCCAGGTGTCGGCGACCGTGCATCCCGGCGTCTACGTGCGCTCGTTCTACTTCCAGGATCCCGACGGCATCACGCTCGAATTCGCCTGCTGGGTCAGGGAATTCGGGGCGAGCGACAACAAGACCGTTCCCAAGACCGCGGCCGACCGCAGGCCTTCCGTGGAGGCCGTACGCTGAAACGGAGATGACCGACGGCATTCTGTCCGACGCCCAGATCGCGGCGCTGACGCCCGAGCAGCGGCGCGACCTGATCCGCCGGCTGGAGCAACCGCTGAGCGATGTGATCGACCCCGCTTTCCTCATGCGGATACGGCGCATCCGGCTGAGCCTGCTGACCGGCGGCTCGATCGCGATGATTCCCTGGCTCGGGTATCTGTCGATGACGCTGCCGCAGAACTACGTCGCCCACAACTGGACCCTCACGTGGGTGGGCTTCGACGTGCTGTTGATGGCGTTCATGGTCGCCACGGCCGCTCTCGGTTACCTGCGCCGTCAGTTGCTGATTCCGGCCGCGTTCACCACCGGGGTGCTCTTGGCCTGCGACGCGTGGTTCGACCTCATGACCGCCGGCCCCAGGGACGTCCGGCTGTCGGTGGCCACGGCGCTGCTGATCGAGCTGCCGCTGGCGGCCTTCATGATCTTCAGCGCGCTGCGGCTCATGCGCCTCACCATGAGGCGTTTTTGGCTGTTGGATCCGGGGATGCGGCTGTGGCATCTGCCGCTGTTGCCGTGACGCGGTAGAGGTCCGGGTTGGTGAGTTCCTCGAGCAGCGCCGCCAGGTGATCGACGAGCTGGTCGGGCCCGAGTCGGACGTCGCCGGCCAGCCAGGCGCTGATGGTCTGTCCGACGCCGCCGACGGCGAAGTGCGCCGCCGCCTTGACGTGTTCGTTCGCGGGTGCGCGCAGCGCCTCTACGGCGTGCTCGCCGGACAGCAGGGCGAACAGCGCGCTCGATTCGGCGCGCTTGCGCACGACGACCGGGTTGGCCAGTTGGGTGCTGAACAGCAGTCGCCCGAGGCGCGGGTCACCGGCGATGGTCCGCACGATGTTGGTCATCCCGGCCCGGGTCTTCTCCTCTGCCGGCACCGCCGCCACCGCGGCCTGGGTGGTCGCGGCCAGCTCGCCGACCACCCAGTCGAACACCCGCCCGACGAACTGGTCCTTGTCGGTGAAGCTTTCGTAGAAGTAGCGGGCCGCCAGGCCGGCCTGCCCGCAGATGCCGCGGACGGTCAGCTCGGAGACGTCCCGCTGTTCGGCGCCCAGTAGTTCCAGGCCCGCGGTCAGCAGCCGGCGCCGGCGGTCGGCGAGCCGCGCGGCGGCGTCGACGCCGCGGTAGGGCCGCGCGCTGGAACCCTCAACCATGTCCACCATCTTGACACCGGCGTCGCCGACGGGACAACATCGGGAAACAGGCGTTCGCACATTTAGCGTGCTTGCGCCGGGGAGGATCATCATGGCCATTCACCCGCCGATTCCACATGTGGAGCGCCCGGTCGCCGACCCGCCCCGTGCTGCCCGGCCAGTGCCGCCGCGGCGCGGCTCCGGCATCGAGGAGGGTTTGGTGGGCGTCGCGCTGCTGGCGGGCCCCGCGAACGTGATCATGCAGCTGGCGCGGCCCGGCGTGGGCTACGGCGTGATGGAGAGCCGCGTCGAAAGCGGCCGGGTGGACCTGCATCCGATCAAGCGCGCGCGGACCACCTTCACCTATCTCGCGGTGGCCACCGCCGGCAGCGACGCCCAGAAGGAGGCCTTCCGCCGGGCGGTGAACCGGGCCCATGCGCAGGTGTACTCCACCCCCGACAGCCCGGTGCCCTACAACGCCTTCGACGCCGACCTGCAGCTCTGGGTCGGGGCCTGCCTGTACAAGGGCGGGGTCGACATCTACCGCACCTTCATCGGTGAACTGGACGGCGAGGACGCCGACCGCCATTACCGCGAGGGCATGGCGCTGGCCACCACGCTGCAGGTGCCACCGGAGATGTGGCCGGCGGATCGGGCGGCCTTCGACCGCTACTGGCAGGAGTCGCTGGCCAGGGTGCACATCGACGATGCCGTGCGCGACTACCTGTATCCGATTGCCGCGGGCCGCATTCCGGGCGTGGCGCTGCCGGGCCGACTGCAGCGCCGGCTGGACGCATTGCCGTTGCTGATCACCACCGGCTTTCTGCCGCAACGGTTTCGGGACGAGATGCGGTTGCCCTGGGATGCCGCGAAGCAGCGGCGCTTCGGCCGGTTGATGGCCGTGCTGCGCGCGGTCAACCGCACGCTGCCGCGGTTCGTCCCGCACTTCCCGTTCAACGTCCTGTTGGCCGACGTGGACCGCCGGATCAGGACGGGCCGTCCGTTGGTGTAGCCGTGCGGGCGGCTCGCCACCGGGTTGATAACGACAATCGTTTTCATTAAGCTTGCTCGGGTCTGTTCGAGGTCTGGTAGACCTCCCAGCCCGAGGAGTGCCTATGACCGCACCGGTCTGGATGGCGTCGCCGCCGGAAGTCCATTCGGCGTTGCTCAGTAGCGGTCCGGGTCCGGGGCCCTTGCTGGCGGCCGCCGAGGCGTGGAGCTCGCTGAGTGCCGAATATGCTTCGGCTGCAGACGAACTCACCGCGTTGTTGGCGTCAGTGCAGGCCGGCGCGTGGGAGGGGCCCAGCGCCGAGTCGTACGTCGCCGCGAATGCGCCATACCTGGCGTGGCTTATGCAGGCCAGCGCGAACAGTGCAGCGACGGCCGTCCGGCACGAGACCGCGGCCGGCGCCTACACCGCCGCGCTGACCGCCATGCCTACCCTGCCCGAATTGGCCGCCAACCACGTCGTGCACGGGGTCCTGGTGGCGACCAATTTCTTTGGGATCAACACCATTCCGATCGCGCTCAACGAGGCCGACTACGTGCGGATGTGGATTCAGGCGGCGACCACGATGGGCGTCTATCAAGCCGCAGCCACCACCGCGGTGGCGTCGACGCCGCCGCCCACGCCCGCGCCGCAAATCCTCAAATCCGACGCGCCGGCCCCGGCCCGATCTTCGGCGGCGCCCAACCCGTTGACGGGCCTCCAGCAGCAGATCGAGCAGTTGCTGCAAAATGTGTTCGGGCTTCCGCAACAGGTTTCGCAGAACCTCGAAGCGCTGTCACAGGGCGACAACCCGCTGGTCCTTCCGCAGTGGCTGGTGGATTTTCTGCAAAACAACCTGGGCATCGGAAACATTCAACTCGCCCACGACCCCTTGGTCGACAACCCGCTGAATCAACTCATCGCGCAGATCCTGCAGAACTTCGGTGTGACTTGGGACCCCGCAGGTGGCACCGTCAACGGACTCGACTACGACGCGTATGCGGACCCGGGCCAGGCGATTTTCTATGTGGTCCGGTCCTTGGAAGTCCTCGAGGACTTCGAACAGTTCGGCGTGTATTTGACGCAGAATCCGGTGCAGGCCTTCCAGTACCTGGTCAGCCTCGAGCTGTTCGACTGGCCGCTTCATATCGAAGAAGTCGCCGCCTTCGGGGTCACGCAACCGGCCGCGGTGGTGCTGGCGGCCCCAGCCCTGGCCCCCTTGGGCGCGCTCGGCGGCTTGGGAGGACTGGCCGGCCTGGCCGCAGTGCCCCCGCCCGCTGCCGCACCGGCGCCGGCACCCGTGCCAGCCGCGCCGCCGTTGTTGCCGGTCGCGACGGGCCCGACTGTCGCCGCGCCGGCCGCGGTCCCGGTGTCGGCGTCGGCGCCCGCGCCCCCGCGGTGTCTGGTTCCGGCGCTTTTCTTTTCGCGCTGGAGCTTGCACTGGCCCCCATTCCGGAGCCGAAGCCGATGCCGGGAGGCCCCACCGCATAGGGAGGGAAGAAACCCGGCGGGCCGGCGGCCGCGGGCGGAGCCGGTGCCGGGCCCGCGGGCCTCAAC
>NZ_LZJH01000038.1:0-851 GCF_001666745.1 Mycobacterium sp. E2699
CCAGTTGTCGGGTGCGCCGTCGAAAAACACCGTGACGTTGCGGCGGGCATGCTCGGCGTGGTCGGCGCGCTGCTCGTCAGCGACCTCGCGGACTCCGACCTGCCCGACGGCTCCTTCGACCGGGCCGTGCTCGACATGCTCGCGCCGTGGGAGGTGCTCGACGCGGCGGCGCGGCTCCTCATCCCCGGCGGCGTGCTGATGATCTACGTGGCCACCGTCACCCAGCTGTCGCGGACCGTCGAGGCACTGCGGGCCCAGCAGTGCTGGACCGAGCCCCGGTCGTGGGAGACGCTGCAGCGCGGCTGGAACGTCGTCGGCCTTGCCGTTCGCCCGCAGCACTCGATGCGCGGGCACACCGCCTTCCTGATCTTCACGCGCCGGCTCGCGCCCGGCGCCGTCGCGCCCGCGCCACTGGGCCGCAAACGCGAGGGCCGCGACGGGTAGCCGTTCAGTCGTCGCTGTGGTGCAGTCCCCGCCGCACCGACAGCAGCTCGAATTCGGGATGCGCGGCCACCAGGCGTTCGGCGGCGTCGAGCACGTCGACGGCGTGGCCCCGGTCGCCGGACACCACGCCCACTCCGATCCCGGCCCGCCGATGCAGGTCCTGCGTCCCCGTCTCGGCTGCCGACACGCTGAACTTGCGCCGCAGCTCGGCCACGACGGGACGAACCACCGACCGCTTCTGTTTGAGTGATCGCACCCCAAGCTCCGGGCCCAGCAGCACGTCGAACTCGAGCCAGCCGATCCACATCGGCATCAGCCCGGGGGAGTCGGCGCGGGGGTCGGAGTCCGCGAGGTCGCTGACGAGCAGCTCCCAGTTGTCGGGTGCGCCGTCGAAAAACACCGACACG
>NZ_LZJH01000039.1:0-7145 GCF_001666745.1 Mycobacterium sp. E2699
GGTGCTCGACGGCCGGGCACCGGCCCTGCGGCGCTGGTATCCCAGCACCGGCGGCACGTGGGACGCGCAGGAAGCCTGGCCCGAGATCCTGAGCACCGCCGACCGCCACGCCGACCTGCTGCGCGCGGCGCTGGGGCGACCGCCACAGACCAACGAGGTGGGCCGGTCCGCCGCGCTGATCGGTGGGCTGCTGCGCATCAACCGCGGATTCGGCTTGCCGATAAGGCTTTTCGAGATCGGCTCGAGCGCGGGACTGAACATGCGGGCCGACCACTACCACTATCGGTATGACGGCGGCCGGTGGGGACCGGCCGGCTCGCCGGTGAGCATCGACGACGCGTGGCGCGGCACCCTGCCGCCCGACGGCGACGTCTCGATCGTCGAGCGCGGCGGCTACGACATCGCACCCATCGACGTCACCGGCGCCGACGGGGAGATGACCGTGCTGAGCTACGTCTGGCCCGACCAGCACGACCGGCTGGAGCGGCTGCGCGGCGCCATCGCGGTCGCCCGGGACGTCCCGGCGCGCCTCGAGCGACGGACGGCGGCCGATGCGGTGGCCGGCCTGACCCTCGCCGACGGCACGCTGACCGTGCTGTGGCATTCGATCACCTGGCAGTACCTGTCCGACGACGAACGCGCCTCGGTCCGCGACGGGGTCGAGGCGCTGGGCGCGCGGGCCGGCGCCCGGTCGCCGTTCGCCCACCTCACGCTGGAGCCGGCGCGGGACGCGCCCGGCGGGCCGATCAGGTTTTTGGTGCGGGCGCGCAGCTGGCCGGGTGGCCGGCGCGCGGTGCTCGGCGAATGCCATCCGCACGGCCCGCCGGTGAACTGGCAATAATTTTCTGCCGCCAAGCCGTCGGAGTTCGGGCCGCCGCGGCGACGATAGGGGTGTGAGCGCCGAAGCGGAGCACCCATCCGACGCTCGACGCGCGCTGCTCGCGCTGTACGACGAGGCGTTGCCCGTGGTGTACGGGTATTTCGCCCGCCGCTGCGGGGAGGCCGCCACGGCCGAGGACCTGACGTCGGAGACGTTCCTCGCGGCGATGGACGCCGCGCGCAGGGGCGATCCGCCGCCGATCTCGATCCGCTGGCTGCTCGGCGTGGCACGCCACAAGCTGGCCGACCACTATCGGCGCGGGCAGCACCGGCTGACCGTGCCGGTCGCCGATCCGCCGGAGCCGGTGTTCGAAGCCAGGGGGGCCGCCGACGTCTGGGACGCCGAGCTGGACCGCATGGTCGCCGAATCGGTGCTGGCCCGGCTGGCCGAACCGCACCGCGCCGTGCTGGTGCTGCGCTACATGGACGACTGCTCGGTAGGCGAATGCGCCGAGCTGATCGGCCGGACGGTGCACGCCACCGAGGCGCTCCTGGTCCGGGCCCGCCGGGCCTTCAAACAGCAGTATCCGGAAGGAGGCGCGTGATGAGTCGACGAGACAGCTCGGACCCGCTGCGCGTGCTGCACACGGAAGACCTTCCGGTGCAACCCGATCCGGACTTCGCCGCGCGGCTGCGCCGGCGATTGGAATCCGCATTAACCCTCCCGGAAGGAGTTGTCATGAGCGGCACCGCAACCGCCATTTCCGAACTGACCGAACCGGGCACAGCCCCCGACGCCCCGCGCCCGGCCGCGCTGCCCTACCTCAGCGTGGCGGACGCGCGTGCGGCGATCGCCTGGTACGCCGACGCGTTCGGCGCCGCCATCGTCGGTGAACCGATCGTGATGGACGACGGCCGGATCGGGCATGCGGAGATCGCGATCGGCGATGGCGTGTTGTACCTGGCCGACGAGCACCCCGAGCTCGGCTTGAAAGCGCCTGCGCCGGCGCGTGTTTCGGTGAGCTTGATGCTGCATGTCGCCGACGCCGACGCCGCGCTGCGAAAGGCGCGGGAGCGCGGCGCGGCCGTCGAGCGCGAGACATATGAAAGCTACGGCAGTCGCAACGCCACCATCATCGACCCGTTCGGCCACCGGTGGATGCTGTCCGGCCCCACCGCGGTGCCCGGCATCCGGCACGGCGACATCGGCTACGTCTCGGTGTGGACCGCCGACGCCGATCGCGCGGCCGCCTTCTACGGCCACGTCCTGGGCTGGGCCTACGATCCGGCGTCGCACCGGGTCACCAACACCGATCTGCCGACCGGCATTTGGGCCGGCCCGGGGCGGCCCACGCTGTTCTGCTGCTACGCCGTTGACGATGTCGGCGCCGCACGCACGGCGATAATCGAGGCCGGCGGTGTCCCGGGTGAAACGCGCGACACCGAGTACGGGCTCCGGCTCGACGCCACCGACCCGCACGGCGTGGCGTTCGCGGTGTTTCAGCCGCGGGCCGGACGAAAGCGCCCGGAACTCAACGGGTCCGGGCCCGGCGAGCTGTCCTACGTCACCTACCAGGTGCCGGATTCGTCGGCCTTCCGCGATTTCTACGCCCGGGTGCTGGGCTGGACCTTCGAGCCCGGCCGGGTGGCCGACGGCTGGCAGGTGGTGGGAACCCATCCGATGGCCGGCGCCGCCGGCGGCAGCACCACCCCGACGACGGTGCCCATGTGGACCGTGGCGGACATCGGCGCGGCCGTCGCCCGCGTCCGCGCGGCCGGCGGCACGGTGCTGTCCGAGCCGGCCCGGCAGCCGTACGGCGTGACCGCGGAATGCGCCGACGATCAGGGCGGCCGCTTCTACCTCGGCGAGTTCTAGGCGTTGGCAATGCGGATCGGCGCGCCGTCCAGCCACGCGACCACGGCCTCGATGGTGTCTTCGTAGAAGGCGCCGAGCATCTCGCGGGTGACGTAGCCCAGATGCGGGGACAGCGTGACGTTCGCCAGGCCGCGCAGCGGGTGGTCGGGCGGGGGCGGTTCGGCGTCGTAGACGTCGAGCCCCGCCCCGGCGATGCGCCCGGTCCGCAGCGCGTCGAGCAGCGCCGCCTCGTCCACGATCGGCCCGCGGGAGGTGTTGATCAGGTACGCGCGCGGCCGCATCAGGGCCAGCTCGGAGGCGCCGACCAGGCCCCGGGTCCGTTCGGAGAGCACCAGGTGGATCGAGACCACATCGGATTCGGCGAACAGCGCCGCCTTCTCGACGCGGCGGGCGCCGGCCGCCGCGGCGGCCTCCTCGGTGAGGTGCTGGCTCCACGCAAGGACTTGCATGCCAAACACTTTCGCGTATTCGGCCATGCGCTTGCCCGTCCTGCCCAGGCCGAGCAGCCCGATCGTCTTGCCGGACAACGTCATACCGGCGGTGGTCTGCCATCCCCCGGCGCGCATGCTCCTATGCTCTTCGGCCAGGTTGCGCACCGTCGCGATCAGCAACCCCCAGGCCAATTCCGGGGTGGCGTCCCGGACCGAGGCGAAGCGCGGATTGGCGAAGTCCGAGTGGGCGACCAGCACGCCGCGCTCGCCGGCCGCGGCCACGTCCAGGTTCGGCAGGCTGCGGCCGACGATGGTGATCAATTTGAGGTTCGGTAGCCGCTCGATCAGCGTGCGCGGCAGGGCCATCCGCTCGCGCATCGTGCAGATCACGTCGAAGGGCCGCAGCGCCTGCGCCGCTTCCGGCTCGGAGAGGTGACGGTTGAAAACGGCTAGCTCGGCCCGGGATTGCACCGGCGACCAGTCGGCGAGGTCGAGCGCCAGGCCGGCGTAGTCATCGAGTACCGCCACCTTGGGAATCGTCAGCCCAGCACCTCGGATATGGGGGTGGCGGCGGCGATCTTGGCGCGGACCTTCATCACCTTGCCCGGCATTCCACCACCGACGACACCGACCAGCACCCCGTCGCGCTCGTAGTACGCCAGGAACTTGCGCCCGTCGTCCTCCACGACGTGGACGGTGTCGGTGGCCTCCGGCTCGCCGAGGCACTGGATCTTGACGTCGTATTGGTCGCTCCAGAAATAGGGGACCACCACGTTGGCGGGGACGTCCTGCCCGAGCATCGCGGGCACCACCACGCGGGCCTGGTCGGCGACGTTGCTCCAATGTTCCACGCGCGCTTGGTGTCCCGTCGCGTCGCGCCACGAGGCCACGTCGCCCAGCGCCCACACGTTGGGCGCGCTGGTGCGGCCGGCCTCGTCGCAGACGACCCCGTTATCCACCTCGACACCGCTGCCCTCCAGCCACTCGGTCGCCGGGCGGGATCCAATGCCGACCACGACGAGGTCGGCGGCCAGTTCCGTGCCGTCGGTCAGCACCACCGTCTCGACGTGGCCCCGGCCGCGCACCTCGGCAACGCTGACACCCAGGCGGACGTCGACGCCTTCGTCGCGATGCAGCCGGGCCACCAACCCGCCGATCTGCTCGCCGAGCACCGCGGCCAGCGGCGTCGGCTGCGGCTCGACCAGCACCACCTCCACCCCGAGGCTGCGCATGCTGGCCGCCACCTCGCAGCCGATGAAACCGGCGCCGACGACGACGGCGCGCTGGGCCGCGGACGCGTGCTCGCGCAACGCCAGGCTCTCGTCGAAAGAGCGCAGCACCCGGATGTCCTCCAGGTCGGGGAACGCCGGAATTCGCCGCGGCACCAGGCCGGTGGCGACCACCAGCTCGTCGTAGCCGAGCGCGGTTCCGTCGGCCAGCGTGACCGTCTGCCCTGCGGTGTCCAGACCGGTGGCCGCCGCGCCGAGCCGCAGGGTGATGTCCTGCTCGTCGTACCATTCGCGCGGCTTGAGGGCCACATCGTCGACCTCTTTGCGCAGCACCTCCTTGGACAGCGGCGGGCGGTCGTAGGGCAGGTGGACCTCGTCGCTGACGATCGTGATGCGGCCGGTGTATCCCGACCGGCGCAGTTGCTCGGCGGTGCGGGCCCCGGCGAGCCCGCCGCCCACGATCACGATGCCGTTTTCGGTCACGTGGTGTTCATACACGATCGCGAATCAGTACTTCAAGGCGCCCTTGTCCACCGGGACCTGGGTGCCCGACAGCGTGCCCGAGCCGTCGCCGGCCAACCACACGACGACGTCGGAGACCTCGTCGGCCGCCATAAAACCCTTGTACTGCATCGGCATTGGCGGGAAGCTGTGCACGTACCGCGGGTGCTTGGCAAAGATCTCCATCATCGCCTCCGGCTCGATCATCGGGGTGTCCACCGAGTAGGGATGGATGGAGTTGACCCGGATGCCGTATTCGCCGAGTTCGATGGCCAGCGTGTTGGTCAGCGCGGTGAGCCCGAACTTGCTGGCCGCGTAGTGGCCGTTGCCCGGCGTCGCCTTCAGGCCCGCCGACGAGCTGACGACGACGATCGACCCGCCGTTTCCGGCCTCGATCATCGCGGGGATCGCCGCGCGCAGGGTGCGCCAGGTGCCGGTCAGGTTGATCCCGATCACGGTGTCCCACTGCTCGTCGGTGAGCTCCCAGACCCGGCCCCAGCCCAGCACCCCGGCGTTGGCGACCAGGATGTCGAGCCGGCCGAATTGTTCGACGCCGTCGGCCACCAGTTGCCGCAGCGCGGCGTCGTCGCGGATGTCGACCTCGCGGGCCAGCACTTTGCGGCCCTCGGCCTCGACCAGCCGGACGGTCTCGTTGAGATCCTCGGGCGTGGCCGGCGTGTAGGTCAGGGTGTCGGACGCCCGCGCGCAGATGTCGAGCGCGATGATGTCGGCGCCCTCGCGCGCAAGCCGCACCGCGTGCGACCGCCCCTGCGCCCGGGCCGCGCCGGTGATGAATGCCACCCGTCCCTGCAGTGCTCCAGCCACGCAGCAAGGCTAGCAGCGGAACTGGAACGTGTTCTAACTAACCCGCTGGTTCAGATTTCGGAGATGATCTGGGCCCGCCGGCTGCTGTACTCCTGGTCGCTCAGCGCACCGCTGGCGCGCAGCGTCTCCAGCTCCTGAAGCCGCTGGGCGATCGACGGTTGCGGCGGCGTGGCGACCGGTGCCGGGCCGCCGGCCGTGGCCGGCTGGGGCGCCGGCTGCGGCGCGGGCGCCTGATGCTCGGCCGCCCGTCGCACCACGGCCTGGACCTGCTGGCGCAGCGCGGGATTGGACCGGATGTCGACCATCCGATCGAGCGGAACGTGGTTGGCCTTGAGGATCTGCAGGATCTCCATCAGCGGGCCGCCCTGCCCGCTGAGATCGTAGGTCCTGTTGTCTTCGGCCACCGTGAACTGCGCCGGCACCAGACCGTTGACCAACGCGCTGCGCTCCCAGTCGATGCGGTATTCGCCGGTGGTGGGGTTGACCAGCACCACAACCTTGCGGGCGTTGAGGTTGCCGAGCCGGGTCACGCTGGCGATCACCCGGTCCTCGCTGTCGAACGGCAGAAGCCCGGGCCCGGCGATGTGCAGGTGCACCTTGACCACCTGCTGGTTGTTGATCCACGTACCGGTCTCGCTGATCCCGGTGATCTGGGCCAGCGCCAGCACGCCGTGCTGCTCGAGTTCCGCGTTCTTGGCGGAGGACTTGGCCCCGTAGTTGGCCAGCGCGAGAGCGATCACCACGTCGGCCACCGTGATCAGCAGGCCGACGTAGAGCATCCACTGCAACAGGTTGCCGAACCCGAGGGTGAAGTAGACGACCAGAAAAATCGGCCCCACCAGGCCGCCGCACAGCAAAACGATCAGCTGTGCCTTCAGGTAGCGCGCCAACACGTGTCTCTCCTAGTCTCGCTGGGAAGTCCGTGTCAGATTAGCGCCCCACCGGCCGTCGCGATACCTGTGCGCGCAAACCGTTCGTGAAGGCCCGATCACTCCCCTGAAGACTCGGAGGGCTCGGCCGCGGCGGCCGACGCCGGAGAGTAAGCCGGCGTCGCGGGACGCACCGCCGCCGACGAGCCGGCGGGCGCCGCGGCCGGCATCGCCGCGGGCAGCGGTGTCCCGGCGTACCCTCCGAGCCCGGTCTCCTCGGCGGCCGCGACGCCCTCCGAGGCGCCCATGACGCCGGAGGACCCGGCCGGGCCGACGCTTGCGGCGGCGGCAGCGGGGACGGCGCCGAAGTTCTGGCCCGCGACCAGGCTGCCGGTGAACCCGGCTCCACCCATGCCGAACGATTCGCCGCTGCCGGCGGCCGCGGCGGCGGGGCCCACACTGCCCAGCAGCCGGGCCGTCGCACCGGTGCCGCCGGGGCCGAACACGCCCGGCCCCGCGCCCGGCGGCATCGCCGGTGCGAGGCTGACCGCGTTGCCGGTCGGGACGGCCGCCGCCGACGCCTGGCCCGGCGCGC
>NZ_LZJH01000040.1:0-1355 GCF_001666745.1 Mycobacterium sp. E2699
GCGAAAACGATAAACGTCTGGGTGAGAAGGTTTTCCAGGAACCACCCGGTGTGAAACGCCACCTCGCCGGCGTGCAGGATGCCGAGCATGAATCCGAAGGTCAAGAAGTCGAACAGCGAGTTGATGGGCCCGAACGTCAGCATGAACCTGCGGATGAAGGCGACGTTCCAGTGCGCCGGCGCATCGCGTTGCTCCTCATCGACGCGGTCGGTGGGGATCGCCAACTGCGAGGCATCGTAGAGCAGGTTGCCCAGCAGGATCTGGCTGGGCAGCATCGGCAGAAACGGCAAGAACGCCGACGCGGCGGCGGCGCTGAAGGTGTTGCCGAAATTGCTCGATGTGCCCATGAACACGTACTTGATGGTATTGGCGAAAATCCTTCTGCCCGTGGCCACCCCGGTGGCCAGCACCCCCAGGTCCTTTTCCAGCAAGACCACGTCGGCCGCGTCCTTGGCCACGTCGGTGGCGCTGTTGACGGAGATGCCCACATCGGCGGCGTGCAATGCCAGCGCGTCGTTGACCCCGTCGCCGAGAAACCCCACCGATCTTCCGGTGCGGCGTGCCGCGGTGATCAGCCGTGCCTTTTGGTCGGGGGAGATGCGGGCGAAGATACTGTGGTCCGCAGCGGCGCGGCCGAATTCGTCGTCATCGAGGCATTCCAGCTGCGCGCCGGTGATCGTGCCCTTGGAGACCAAACCCAGTTCGGCGCAGACCTTTTCGGCCACCCGAGGGTTGTCGCCGGTGGCGATCTTCACCTCGATTCCCAGCTCGGCAAGCTGATCAAGGGATTGCCGGGCGGCGGCCTTGGGCTCGTCGGCAAAGACGCAGAACCCGACCAGCATCAACTCGGATTCGTCGTCGGCGGTGAGCTCCGTCAGCTCGGCGGCCGGGCGGGTGGCGACGGCGACCACCCGCCGTCCGGCGGCGAACAAGTCCGCCAGGGTCGCATCCGCGGCCGCCGGCGTCCCGTCGCACCGGTCCAGGACCTGTTCGGGGGCGCCCTTGACGACGAGGAGGCGGTTGCCGTCGTCGTCGACCAACACCGACGTCGCGCGCCGCTCGTGGTCGAACGGCAGCAGCGCGACGCGGCGCACCGCGCCGCCCACCAGTTGCTGTGGCTGCGGGGAGTCCCACAGCGCGGCGTCGAGCGGATTGGCGCTCACCACACCGGATTCCGGGTCGACGTCGGTGGCCAGCAACCCGAGCCGCCGGACCGGCTCGGCCGGCGCACCGGCCGGATCGACCGCGCCGACCAGGCGGATGCGGCCCTCCGTCAGCGTGCCGGTCTTGTCGGTGATCAGGATGTCGATGTCGCCCAGGTCCTCGATGCACACCAGGCGTTTGACCAGGACCTT
>NZ_LZJH01000041.1:0-30043 GCF_001666745.1 Mycobacterium sp. E2699
GCACCACCGCCCCGAGCAGCATCCAGGCGAGGCTGGCGTCGCCCTTCACGGTCTGGTAGCCGATCTGGCGCTGCAGGGTGGAATAGACCTGGTTGAGGGATTCCAGGCTGTCGGCGTGGAAGGCCTGGCCGTCGGTGATCTTGCAGATCTCCTGCAGCGCCAGATCGGCTACCAGACCGTGAAGGGCGACGCCAGCCTCGCCTGGATGCTGCTCGGGGCGGTGGTGCTGGCCGGCGCCATCCTGGCCGGGCTCGCCCTCAACAGCCGGCTGCCGTCGTAGGCCCCGCGCGGCCGCTCAGGTCGGCAATCGCCGGTTGATCAGCAGGGCCAGCGCCGTGGCGATCAGGGCGACGATGACGCCCAGGCGCAGCCACCCGGCGCTGCCGGGGCCGGGCACGACGCGGTACCCGATGTCGTTCTCGATGGCGCTGTAGCTCTTGTTGAGCTCGGCGATGTTGCTGGCGGTGTAGGACTGGCCGCCCGACAGCCGCGCGATGGTGCGCATCTGGTCCGCCGAGACCGGCACGGCGACCCGCTGCCCGTCCATCTCGATCTCGCCGCCCTTGGTGCCGAACGTGATCGTCGAAATGGGCACACCCTGGTCCTTGGCCAGCCGTGCGGCGGTGTAGGCGCCGTCGTGCGGGTCGCTGGGGTCGGTCGGCTTGTTCTCGCCGCCGTCGGACAGCAGCACGATGCGGGCCGGCGGCGGGGTGTCGCCGCTTGCGACCCCCGAGGCCGAAACCGCGTGCAGGGCGGTGAAGATCGCCTCGCCGGTCGCCGTGCTGTCGCCGAACTGAAGCTTTGTCAGCGCATCCAGCGTCGCCTGGTGCTGCGGGGTGGGCGGCACCAGCAGGTAGGGCGTCCCGGAAAACGCGACCAGCCCGAGATTGATGCCGGGCGTCAGCTGGCTGGCGAACTGGCCGGCGGCCTGCTCGGCCGCCTTGAGGCGGTTGGGTTCGACGTCGGTCGCCCGCATGGAGTTCGACACGTCCATGACCAGCACGACGCAGGCGCGGTTGCGCGGGATGCGCATGTCGTGCGTGGGGGTGGCGAGCGCGACGGTCAACAGCAGCAGGGAGAGCAGCGCAACGGCGATCGGCACATGCCGCCACCACGATTGCGGCACCGGCGACTCGGTGTACCGGCGCAGGCGCCGCCGGCGCCGGGCCTGTACCAGGATGTAGACCGCCAGCAGCGCCAGCGGGACCGCAGCGAACAGCAGCATGGCCGGACGCTGGAACCCGTACAGGGGCAGCGGGCCGATGCCGGGGAATGACACCTGCGCCAGTAAAGAGGAGACTCGGTGGCCCGTCAAACGCGGCGGGCGGTTCGCGCCCTATTCCCGCCTGAGCCGGCCCTCGACGAATTGCTCGAGCTTCTCCCACTCGCGTACCGCCGCGGCGTACGGGGGGCCGGGCTTGCCGACCGACTCGGGCTCCAGCACCGAGCCCACTAGCTTGCCCAGCGGCCGGCCGGTGTCGAGCGCCTTGTCCACCGCGGGATCCTCCGAGTAGTCGCCGATGTCGCGGAGCAGTTCGACGGCCAGGTCGAGCTGGTCGCGGTCGACCGCGTCCGGCCCCTCGGCGAAGTCGTCGGCCAGCCCGCTCAGCACGTAGACGTTGTCGTCGGTCACGTCGACCGCCAGCGAGCCGTCGGTGGCGGCGGTGCGGATGTCGTCGTAGGTGCTCAGGTCGGACAGGTCGTGGTCGTGCTCGTCGGCGAGGTAGCGCGCCAGCGCCCGCTCGGAGGTGAACACGCTGATCCGGCCGTTGCGGCCCAGGAAGATCGGGCGGTCGTCCAGGTAGCAGCGCAGGGTGTAGAAGGTGTCCGAACTCGTGATGATCCGAATCGGGTCGATGCCCACCTGGACCCAGAAGTCTTTGGCGCCGCCCAGCACGACGGTGTCGCCGGCCGCGCGGGCATCCTCCTGCTCCGCCGCTTCGTCTTCGGCGACGTCGGTCTCGTCCTCGTCGGGCTCCTCGGAGTCCCGGGCGTCCTCGTCGCCGGCGGCGGTGTCTTCGGCCGGCTGTTCGTCCTCGTCGGGCTCTTCGGCGAGTTCCTCGGCGGCCTTGGCCGCAACTTCCTCGTCGACCTCCGGGGTGCTGACGATGTCGTCGATCGCGCTGAGCACGTCGTCCCAGCTGCGGGCGATGACCTCGGCAATCGCGTTCCAGCGCTTCTGCCCCGCCTTCCCGGTGAAGGTGTCGATGCCGCCGGCCACCGTGCCCAGGCTGGGGTTGCCGTTGAAGAACTTCGCCACCGCCGCCAGCTCGCACACCGACCCGATCGACGACACGATCGCCAGGGTGCCCGCCAGCGCGGTGACCGATTCCTCGGTCGGCTTCTCCGACACCAGTTCCTCGACGGCGACCAGGTCGAATTGTTTGTCGTCGGCCGGCTCGAAGCGGTGCGCGTGCGCGGACGTCAGGTCCTGCCACGCCGGGTGGTCCACCAGGTCGTTGTCGTCGTCGGTGCGCACGAAGGCGACGAGGTCGGCGACGGTCTCGAACGCGTACAGGTCCTCGTCCTTGCCCAGGAACGCCTCCCACTCGTCGCCTGCGTCGCGCCAGCGGGGCGCCCACACGGTGTAGCGGTCGCCGGCGGACAGGCTCAGGCGGATGGGCACGAGGTCAGCAGCCATGCGGCACACAATAGCGACGCGCGGCGAAGCTGCGGCTAAGCGGCCCAGATGGTCGCGATGGGCGCGGCGCCGGCCGCGTAACCGATCTTGGGCAGCCCATACATCTGTTCCAGGGTGGACAGCACGCTGTAGTGGTTGATCTGCTCGTTGTAGGTGCCGGGCTGCACGTGCCCGCCGTAGATGATCGTCGGAATCTGGTTGCGCGGCCCGCCGTCGTCCTCGTCCCACGTCACGATGAGCAGGCTGTTGTTGGCCACCGCCCAGTTGGCGTAGCCGGACAGGTCCCGGCTCAGCCAGGCGTCGCCCTGCGCGATCGAGCCGTCGTGCATGTTGTCGTCGTTGTCGGGAATGACGAACGACACGGTCGGCAGGCCGGCGTAGTTGCCCATCGGAAACGCCGAGAACGGCAGCGAGTCGGCCGCCGGCACGTTGGTGAAGTTGGCCCACGGCACGTGCTTTCGCGCGTACTTGCCCGCGCTGCACACCGGCGAACCCGGCGCGGGCAGGCCCTCGGCGTAACCGGCGAAGGTGTAACCGGCGGACAGCAATTCGGAGGCCAGGTTGGGGGCGGCGCCGCCGTTGACCGGGCACGAGTCGCTGGTCACCCCGAGTGTGCTGCCGGCGAACAGCGCCAGGTAGTTCGGCTCGCTGGGGTGCGTTTCGGCGAACGACTGGGCCATGTTGGCTCCGCCCGCGGCCAGCGCGTTGATGAACGGCGCCGACTTGTTGCCGATGATGTGGGCCGCCGCGCGGTTCTCTTCGATGACGATCACCACGTGCGCGGGCTGCGGCAGCGCGGCCGCCGACGGCCCCACCCGGGGCGCCGACGGGATCGTCACCAGGGCCGCGAAAGCCGCCGCACCGGCCAACCGCAGCGCGCGATATGCCTTGTCCACCAACCCTGCCCGGTGCCGCACCCCGGGAGTATATGAGCGGATCCGGTCCGCGGGCGGCGCCGGCGCGAGCGTGTCTGCGTTGCTCGTCGCAATCGTTATATAGGGTCACATCTCGTGGACGTGCGCATCGTCGATCACCCGCTGGCGCAGGCGCGACTGACGGCATTGCGCGACAAACACACCGACAACGCCCACTTCCGCGCCGCCCTGCGCGACCTGACCGCCATGTTGGTCTACGAGGCCACCCGCGAGGCGGCCCGCGAAACATTTCCGATCCACACGCCGCTGGCCGAGACGCTCGGGGTGCGGCTGGCCAGGCCGCCGCTGCTGGTTCCCGTGTTGCGCGCCGGGCTGGGCATGGTGGAGCAGGCGCTCGCGCTGTTGCCCGAGGCCCGCGTGGGGTTCGTCGGCGTGGCCCGCGACGAAAAGACCCACCTGCCGAGCGGGTACATGGAGTCGCTGCCCCGCGACCTGACCGGGCTGCCGGTGCTGGTGCTGGATCCCATGCTGGCCACCGGCGGGTCGCTGACGCACACGATCGGGCTGCTGCACCCCCGCGGCGCGTCGGACATCACGGTGTTGTGTGCGGTGGCGGCGCCGGAAGGCGTTGCGGCGCTTGAGAAAGCGGCGCCGGAAGCGCGGCTTTTCACCGTCGCGGTCGATGACGGGCTCAACGAGATCGCCTACATCGTGCCCGGGCTGGGCGACGCGGGCGACCGCCAATTCGGGCCGCGCTAGCTCAGAAGCCGCGCACCTGCGCGGTCACCTCGTCGCGCAGCGCGCGGGCCCGGTCCCGGGCGGATGACAGGTCGTCGGTCGGTGCGCAGCGAATCTCGATGTAGCACTTCAGCTTCGGCTCGGTGCCCGACGGCCGCACCACCACCCGGGCCGACGTCTCCTGGTCGCCGCCGGCGAAGATCAGCGCGTCGCTGATGTCGTCGAGGGTGGCGGGGAAGTCCGCGAGACGGGCCGGCGGGGCGGCGCGCAGCCGGCGCATCAGCGCGTCGGCCTCGTCGGCGTCGGCGACGCGGCGCGACACCGCCGCGACGTCGTGCACGCCGTGGCGCCGGGCGAGGTCGTCGAGCCGGTCGGCCACTGAACGGCCCCGCGCCTTCAAAGTGGCGACCAGATCGCACGCCAGCACCGCCGCGCTGATGCCGTCCTTGTCGCGCACCGCATCCGGGTCGACGCAGTGGCCGATCGCTTCCTCGTAGGCGTACACCAGCCGACCGCCGGACACGTTCGCGTCGGCGCGGGCCAGCCACTTGAAGCCGGTGCGGGTCTCGACGTGCGTCGCGCCGTGGTGGGCGGCGATCGCGGCCAGCATCCGTGACGACACCAGGGTGCTGGCCACCACCGCCGACGCGGGATCGGGTTCGCGCGACAGGATGTAATCGCCCAGCAGCCAACCGGTCTCGTCGCCGGACAGCATCCGCCAGCCCGGCGCCGCGGGGATGCCGACGGCGCACCGGTCGGCGTCGGGATCCAGCGCGATCGCGACGTCGGCCGTCGTCTCGGCGGCCAGGGCGAGCAGCGCATCGCTGGCGCCCGGTTCCTCGGGGTTGGGAAACGCGACGGTCGGGAAATCGGGGTCGGGCGCGAACTGCGCGCCGACGGTGTGCACCTCGTGGAATCCCGCGCGCCGCAAGGTTTCCACGGCCACGGTGCCGCCCACCCCGTGCAAAGGTGTCAGCGCCACCCGCACCGAACCGGCACCCCGGCGCACCGCCGCCGCCCGGTCGACGTAACGCTCCACCAGGTCGGTCCGCGCGGGCGCCACCGGCTCGCGGGGGATCTCGCCGGCCGGCGGAGCGGCGGCCATCGCGGCTTCGATCTGGCGGTCGGTGGGCGAGATGATCTGCACGCCGCCCTCGAAGTACACCTTGTAGCCGTTGTCGCCCGGCGGGTTGTGCGACGCCGTGATCTGCACCCCGGCGGTGGCGCCGGTGCGGCGCACCGCGAACGCGACCACCGGCGTGGGCACCGCGCCGGGCAGCAGCAGCACCGAAAAGCCCTGCGCGGCAAGCACTTCGGCGGTCACCGTGGCGAAAGGCGCCGAGCCGTGCCGGGCGTCGCGGCCGACGACCACCGCGGAGTCCGCCAGGCCACGCTCGGTGAGCACGCGCGCCACCGCCCACGTCGCGCGCGCGACCACCTCGGCGTTCATGGCGTCGGGCCCGTCGCGCACCGGACCGCGCAGCCCCGCGGTGCCGAACCTCAGTGGACGGGCGGTTGTCACGTCGCTATAACCGCGCGACGACGTCGGCCAGCAGGGCGCCCATCCGGCTCGCCGAGGCGGCGCCGGCGGCCAGCACCTCGGCGTGGCTGAGCGGTTCGCCGCTGATCCCCGCGGCCAGGTTGGTCACCAGCGACACCCCCAGCACCTCGACGCCGGCCTCCCGGGCCGCGATCGTCTCGTGCACCGTCGACATGCCGACCAGGTCGGCGCCCAGCGTCTGCAGCATCCGCACCTCCGCGGGGGTTTCGTAATGCGGTCCGGGCAGGCCGGCGTAGACGCCCTCGGTCAGCGCCGGGTCGGCCTCGCGGGCCAGCTCGCGCAGCCGCGGCGCGTAAGCGTCGGTCAGGTCGACGAAGCGCGGGCCGACCAGCGGCGAGCGCCCGGTGAGGTTCAGGTGGTCGCTGATCAGCACCGGCTGGCCGGTCGCCATGTCCGGGCGCAGCCCGCCGGCCGCGTTGGTGAGCACGACGACCCGCACCCCCGCCGCGCAGGCCGCCCGCACCGGGTGCACGACGTGGCACAGGTCGTGCCCCTCGTAGGCATGCACGCGACCGACGAACACCAGCACCCGGTGGTCGCCGATGCGCGTCGACAGCAGCTCGCCGGTGTGCCCGACCGCGGTCGGTGGCGCGAACCCGGGCAGTTCGGCCTGTGGGAGTGTGGCGGTCGGGGAACCCAGCGCCGCCACCGCCGGCCGCCATCCCGACCCGAGAACGACGGCGACGTCGTGCTCGTCGACGCCGGTGCGCTCGGCGATGGCCCGCCCGGCCCGCCGCGCGAGGTCGTCGGGGTCGGACGCGGGCTCGCTCACACTGGGCGAGCCTAGCCCGCCGTATGTGAGGATCTGCCGTATGCGTCGTCGTTGGTGGTCCGTACTCCGCGTGGTCGTCACTGTCGCGGTCTCGGTGGCGGTGATCACGGGCGGCCCGGCTCCGGTGGCAGGAGCCGACGGGTGTCCCGATGTCCAACTCATCTTCGCGCGCGGCACCGCCGAGCCGCCCGGCCTCGGCGTGGCCGGCGATGCGCTGCTCGCGGCGCTGCAGTCGGCCCTCGGCTCGCGCAGCGTCGACGCGTACGCGGTGAACTATCCGGCCAGCTATAACTTTCTGACCACCGCGGACGGGGCCAACGACGCGCGCGACCACATCGCGCAGATGGTCGGCCAGTGCCCCGCCACGCGGCTGGTGCTCGGCGGCTTTTCACAGGGCGCGGCCGCGGTCTCGATGCTGGCGGGGGTGCCGCCGCTGGGCGAGCGCATCGGCAACTTCGGATCGGCTCCGGCGCTGGATCCCGGCCTGGCGAGCAAGGTCGCGGCGGTCGCGGTTTTCGGCAACCCCGGCAACCGCTTCGACACGCCGCTTTCGACGACGGGTCTGTTCGCCGGCCGCGCCATCGACCTCTGCAGTCCCGGTGATCCGGTCTGCGTCGTCGGCGGTCGCGACCGGGACGCGCACCACGACTACGGCGACCCGCCCTACCCCCGACAGGCCGCGGGATTCATCGCCGGACTGGTGTAGCCCAGACCCCTCAGGTCGCGGTGGGATACTGCGAGGATGCCCGCGACCGCATTGGACAGTGTTGAGGACGTCGTGCGGCGACGTGGCGCCGACCTCGTCGAGCTTTCCCACGCCATCCACGCCGAGCCCGAGCTGGCCTTCGCCGAGCATCGCAGCTGTGCGAAGGCGCAGGCGCTGGTCGCCGAGCGGGGCTTCGAGATCACCGCGCGGGCGGGCGGTCTGGACACCGCGTTCCGCGCCGACTTCGGCAGCGGGCCGCTGGTCGTCGGGGTGTGCGCGGAGTACGACGCGCTGCCGGAGATCGGGCACGCCTGCGGCCACAACATCATCGCCGCGTCGGCGGTGGGCGCCGCGCTGGCGCTGGCCGAGGTGGCCGACGAGCTCGGCCTGCGGGTGGCGCTGCTGGGCACTCCCGCCGAGGAGGCCGGCGGCGGCAAGGCGCTGCTGCTCGAGGCCGGGACGTTCGACGACGTCGCGGTGGCGGTGATGGTCCATCCCGGGCCGACCGACATCGCCGCGGCCCGCTCGCTGGCGTTGTCGGAGGTGACGGTGGACTACCGGGGCAAGGAATCGCACGCCGCCGTCGCGCCGTACCTCGGGCTCAACGCCGCCGACGCGCTGACCGTCGCGCAGGTGGCGGTCGGGCTGTTGCGCCAGCAGCTGGCGCCGGGCCAACTGGTCCACGGGATCGTCACCAACGGCGGGCAGGCCGTCAACGTCATCCCCGGCCACACGACCCTGCAGTACGCGATGCGGGCGCTCGAATCCGAATCGCTGCGGCAGCTGGAGGGCAGGATGTACGCGTGCTTCGCCGCGGGCGCGCTGGCCGCCGGCTGCGAGTACGAGATCGACAGCCCCGCGCCCCCGTACGCGGAGCTCAACCCCGACCCCTGGCTGGCGGACGTGTTCCGGGAAGAGATGCGCCGGCTCGGCCGCGAGCCGGTGGCGGCCGAATTCGAGACCGGGCTGCCGATGGGCAGCACCGACATGGGCAACGTGACACAGGTGCTGCCCGGTATCCATCCGGTGATCCGCGTCGACGCCGGCGGTGCCACGGTGCACCAACGCGCCTTCGCCGCGGCGGCCGCCGGCCCCAGCGCCGACCGTGCCGTGGTCGACGGCGCAATCATGTTGGCGCGCACCGTCGTTCAGCTCGCCCAGACCCCCGGTGAACGCGACCGGGTGTTGGCCGCGCAGGAGCGGCGAGGGGCGCGGGCATGAGCCTCGTCGACAGCGCCGAGTCGTGGCTGGCCGCTCACCACGACGACCTGGTCTCGTGGCGCCGGCACATCCACCGCTACCCGGAATTGGGCCGGCAGGAGTATGCGACCACCCAGTTCGTCGCCGAACGGCTGGCCGACGCCGGGCTGAACCCGAAGGTGCTGCCCGGCGGCACCGGGCTGGTCTGCGACATGGGGCCCGAGCACGAGCCGAGGATCGCGCTGCGGGCCGACATGGACGCGCTGCCGATGGCCGAGCGGACCGGCGCGCCGTACACCTCGACGATGCCCAACGTCGCCCACGCCTGCGGGCACGACGCGCACACCGCCATCCTGCTGGGCACGGCCCTGGCGCTCGCGTCCGTGCCGGAGCTGCCGGTCGGGGTGCGGTTGATCTTCCAGGCCGCCGAGGAATTGATGCCGGGTGGGGCGATCGACGCGATCGCGGCCGGGGCGCTGTCCGGGGTGTCGCGGATCTTCGCCCTGCACTGCGACCCCCGGCTGGAGGTCGGCAAGGTCGCGGTCCGGCAGGGCCCGATCACCTCGGCCGCCGACCAGCTGGAGATCACCCTGTATTCGCCGGGCGGGCACACCTCGCGGCCGCACCTGACCGGCGACCTGGTCTACGGCCTGGGCACGCTGATCACCGGGCTGCCCGGGGTGCTGTCGCGCCGCATCGACCCGCGCAACGCGACGGTGCTGGTCTGGGGCGCCGTCAACGCCGGGGTGGCCCCCAACGCGATCCCGCAGACGGGCGTGTTGGCCGGCACCGTGCGCACCGCGAGCCGCCAGACCTGGGTCGCGCTGCAGGACATCATCCGCGAGACCGTGACGGCGCTGCTGTCGCCACTGGCGATCGAACACACGCTGCAGTACCGGCGCGGGGTGCCCCCGGTGGTCAACGAGGACATCTCGACGCGCATCCTCACCCACGCCATCGAGGCCGTCGGCCCCGAGGCGCTGGCCGACACCCGGCAGTCCGGCGGCGGCGAGGACTTCTCCTGGTATCTGGAGGAGATTCCGGGCGCGATGGCCCGGCTGGGCGTGTGGTCGGGCGAGGGGCCGCAGCTGGACCTGCACCAGCCGACCTTCGACCTCGACGAGCGGGCCCTGGCGATCGGCCTGCGCGTGATGGTCAACATCGTCGAGCAGGCGGCCCTGTTCTAGCCGCTTCTGCCGCGCTCCCCTCCCCGCGAGCGTGCGTGTTTGTACGGCGACACGCCGTTGCAGTCGGCATTCTGTGCACGCTCGGCGCAGTGAATTGTGGGGAAGCCGCGGTGCCCAGACGATAGCCCGCATGCATGCAGGGCTCAGTCGATTGCTGGACACGCAAGGCGGAGTGGTGACAACCGCGCAGGCGTTGACGTTCTTGAGCCGCCGCGGGCTGGAAGCGGACCTGAAATGCGGTGTGCTGCAAAAAGTTTGGTATGGCGTCTACGGCCGCGGTGAAATCACCGACGCGCTGCGACTGCGCGGGTTGGATTTGGCGACGGGAACGACGATCGCGGTCTGCTTAAGCACCGCCGCGGCGATGTACGGCTTCGACACCGAACGGACCGCTGATCTGCACGTGCTCAATCCGTCCGGTGGGCAACTGCGGTCGTCCGGCGGCCTCGTCGTGCACCGGCGGGAAGGGGCGCCGTTGGCCATGGTCGGGGGACGCCCCGTCACCGCGCCCCCGTGGACGGCGATCGAGGTCGCCCGCAGCCTTCGTCGACCCAGAGCGCTGGCGACACTGGACGCCGCGCTGCGCAGCGGCACCTGTAGCAACGAAGACCTTCAGCGGGCCGTTAGGCAGCAATCCGGCCGTCGCGGGATCGTGACCGTGCGCGAATTGCTGGGACTGGCCAGCCCGCTCGCTGAGTCGCCGATGGAGAGTGAGGCACGGCTGGTCATGATCGACGGCGGCCTGCCCTGGCCTGTGCTGCAGTACGAGGTCCTGGACCTGCATGGACGTCTCTGGCGACTCGACTTCGCGTGGCCGGTGCGTCGGGTCGCGGCGGAGTACGACGGCATCGACTGGCACAGCGGGCCGGACGCGTTTCTGCGGGACCGCCGCCGTTCTTCGGCCCTTCAACAGCTGGGGTGGGTGGTAGTGCCCATCATCGCGGAGGACGTGAGATATCGACCTCGCGAACTTGTCCGCCGGCTCGAGACGCACTTGCGAAAAGCCGCGTGACGCAGCGACGAGGGTGCGCAGAATGCCGGCTGGTGCGGCGTGTCGCCGTACAAACACGCACGCTCGCGGGATGGGGCTCGCGCGATGGGGGCTCGCGGGGCCGGCCGCCCTGTTCTAGCCGCTGGTCCCCGGGCCGACGTTGCTGGCCGGCCGGTTGCGCAGGTCGCTCACGTAATCCTCTGGCGCACCGGCGATCTCGGCGGCGTCGGCCATCACGCCGAGGTAACGCGCCGACGGCAGCCCGCCCTCCCAGGCGTCGAGCACGTACAGCCAAGCCAGCACCGGGTCGATCGTGGTGTCCGACGAGATGCGCTCCACCCGGCACCGGATCTTCTTGTGCACCCCGAACTCGGAGCCCTCCCATCGGTCGAGGTTCGCCTCGTCGGCCGGCGTCATGTCGTAGAGCACGACGAACACCTTCGAACCCGGGTCCTCGACGATGGTCGCCAGGGCCCCTTCCCAGCCGATGTCCTCCCCGCCGAACGTCAACCGCCACCCGTGCAGCCAGCCCGTCCCGGCCATCGGCGAGTGCGGCGCGCGCTTGAGCATCTGCTCGGGATCCATGTTCGACCCGTACGCGGCGTAGATCGGCACGGAAGAAGCTTAAACGTCGGAACCCCGCGAGGTATTCACCCGAACGTTTCGTGGGCCTCACGCCGCAGCGCGGCGCGCATCGTCGGCGGGCGATAGGTTAGGGCGTGTGGTGACCCGCATCGTGATCCTCGGTGGGGGGCCGGCCGGTTACGAAGCCGCTCTGGTCGCCGCCACCTCACATCCAGACACAACCCACGTCACCGTGATCGACTCCGAGGGCGTCGGCGGCGCCGCCGTGCTCGACGACTGCGTGCCGTCCAAGACGTTCATCGCCTCCACCGGGCTGCGCACCGAGCTGCGCCGGGCCCCGCGGCTGGGCTTCGACATCGACATCGAGGACGCCAAGATCTCGCTGCCGCAGATCCACGCCCGGGTGCGCACGCTGGCCGCCGAGCAGTCGGCCGACATCACCGCGCAGCTGCTCGGCGTGGGCGTGCAGGTGGTCGCGGGCCGCGGCGAGCTGATCGACCCGACGCCCGGGCTGGCAAAGCACCGCGTCAAGGCGACCGCCGCGGACGGCACGACCACCGAGCACGAGGCCGACGTCGTGCTGATCGCCACCGGCGCCAGCCCGCGGATCCTGCCGTCGGCGCGGCCCGACGGCGAACGCATCCTGACCTGGCGGCAGCTCTACGACCTGGAGGCGCTGCCCGAGCACCTGATCGTGGTGGGCTCCGGGGTCACCGGCGCCGAGTTCGTCAGCGCCTACACCGAGCTGGGCGTCCAGGTCACCGTGGCGGCCAGCCGCGACCGGGTGTTGCCCTACGAGGACGCCGACGCCGCGCTCGTCCTGGAGGAGTCGTTCGCCGAGCGGGGCGTCAAGCTGGTCAAGAACGCCCGCGCCGAGTCGGTCACCCGCACCGATGCCGGGGTGCTGGTCACCATGACCGACAGGCGCACCGTCGAGGGCAGCCACGCCCTGATGACCATCGGCTCGGTGCCCAACACCGGCGGGCTTGGGCTGGAACGGGTCGGCATCGAGCTCGGGCCCGGCGACTACCTGCGCGTCGACCGGGTGTCGCGCACCTCGGTGCCCGGCATCTACGCCGCGGGGGACTGCACGGGGCTGCTGCTGCTGGCGTCCGTCGCGGCCATGCAGGGCCGGATCGCGATGTACCACGCGCTGGGCGAGGGGGTCAGCCCGATCCGGCTGCGCACGGTGGCGGCGACGGTGTTCACCAGGCCGGAGATCGCAGCGGTCGGGGTGCCGCAGTCGATGATCGACGACGGCTCCGTGCCGGCGCGCACGATCATGCTGCCGCTGCGCACCAACGCGCGGGCCAAGATGTCGGGGCTGCGGCAGGGGTTCGTCAAGATGTTCTGCCGGAGATCCACCGGCGTGGTGATCGGCGGCGTGGTGGTCGCGCCCATCGCCTCCGAGCTGATCCTGCCGATCGCGGTCGCGGTGACCAACCGCATCACCGTGAACGAATTGGCTCAGACGCTGGCCGTTTACCCCTCGCTGTCCGGGTCCATCACCGAGGCCGCGCGCCGGCTGATGGCACACGACGATCTGGATTAGCGCCTAGCCTGGGAACCGCACACCTACCGACGAGTAACCGGACAGGAGAGCCCGCAGTGAGCGACCCGATCGACGCGCTGGGACCCCAGCAGCGCACCGTGGCCTGGGAGCGGCTGGGCGCCGAGCAGTTCGACGTCGTGGTCATCGGCGGCGGCGTGGTGGGCTCCGGGTGCGCGCTGGACGCCGCCACCCGCGGGCTCAAGGTGGCCCTGGTCGAGGCGCGCGATTTCGCGTCGGGCACCTCGAGCCGGTCGTCGAAGATGTTCCACGGCGGGCTGCGCTACCTCGAGCAGCTGGAGTTCGGCCTGGTGCGCGAGGCGCTGCACGAGCGTGAGCTGTCGCTGACGAAGCTGGCGCCGCACCTGGTCAAGCCCATGCCCTTTTTGTTCCCGCTCACGCACCGGGGGTGGGAACGTCCCTACACCGCCGCCGGCATCTTCCTCTACGACCGCCTCGGTGGCGCGAAATCCGTTCCCGCGCAGAAGCATTTGACCCGGGCCGGGGCGTTGAGGCTGAGTCCGGGCCTCAAGCGCACCTCCCTGATCGGCGGGATCCGCTACTACGACACCGTCGTCGACGACGCCCGCCACACCATGACGGTCGCGCGCACCGCGGCGCACTACGGCGCGGTGGTGCGGTCGTCCAGCCAGGTCGTCGCGTTGCTGCGGGAGGGCGACCGGGTGACCGGCGTGCGGGTCCGCGACTCCGAGGACGGCTCGATCACCGAGGTCCGCGGGCACGTCGTCGTCAACGCGACCGGGGTGTGGACCGACGAGATCCAGGCGCTGTCCAAGCAGCGCGGGCGGTTCCAGGTCCGCGCGTCCAAAGGCGTGCACATCGTGGTGCCGCGCGACCGCATCGTCAGCGACGTCGCGATCATCCTGCGCACCGAGAAGTCGGTGATGTTCGTCATCCCGTGGGGCAACCACTGGATCATCGGCACCACCGACACCGACTGGAACCTCGACCTCGCCCACCCCGCGGCCACCAAGGCCGACATCGACTACATCCTCGGGACGGTCAACACCGTGCTGGCCAACCCGTTGACGCACGCCGACATCGACGGCGTGTACGCCGGGCTGCGCCCGCTGCTGGCCGGTGAGAGCGAGGAGACCTCCAAGCTGTCCCGCGAGCACGCCGTGGCGGTGCCGGCGCCCGGGCTGGTCGCGATCGCGGGCGGGAAGTACACCACCTACCGGGTGATGGCCGCCGACGCGATCGACGCCGCCGCGCAGTTCGTTCCCGCGCGGGTGGCGCCGTCGATCACCGAGAAGGTAAGCCTGCTCGGCGCCGACGGCTACTTCGCGCTGGTCAACCAGGCCGAACACGTCGGCGCGCTGAAGGGCCTGCACCCGTATCGGGTGCGCCACCTGCTGGACCGCTACGGGTCGCTGATCGGCGAGGTGCTGCAGCTGGCGGCCGAATCCCCCGACCTGCTCAGCCCGATCAAGGAGGCGCCGGGCTATCTGCGGGTGGAGGCCCTCTATGCCGTCACCGCCGAGGGTGCGCTGCATCTCGAGGACGTCCTGGCCCGCCGGATGCGCATTTCCATCGAATACTCGCACCGCGGTGTCGACTGCGCCCGCGAGGTGGCCGAGGTGGTGGCGCCGGTGCTGGGCTGGAGCGCAGAGGACATCGACCGCGAGGTCGCCAACTACACCGCGCGGGTGGAGGCCGAGATCCTGTCGCAGGCCCAGCCCGACGACGTGTCGGCGGACGAGCTGCGGGCCAGCGCCCCCGAGGCGCGCGCCGAGATCCTCGAGCCGGTGCCGCTCAGTTGAGGCCCGCGCCGCTTCCCGTGCGCGACGGGCTGGGCCCGGCGCGGGTTCGGCTGCGCGGCGGATCGGTGTTGGCGGAGCTGACCGCCCGGTTCGGCGCGCGGGTTGTGCACGGACCGGTCGTCGACGCCGACGGCGTGGTGGTCGACGAGGCGACGGTACTGCCCGCGGGTTCCCACGTGTTCCTGTATCGCGAGCTGCCGGTTGAGGTTCCGGTGCCGTTCGACGTTCCGGTGCTGCACCGCGACGACGACATCGTCGTCGTCGACAAGCCGCACTTTCTGGCCACCATGCCGCGGGGGCGGCATGTCGCGCAGACCGCGCTGGTGCGGCTGCGCCGCGAACTGGGCCTGCCCGAGCTGAGCCCGGCGCACCGGCTGGACCGGCTGACGGCCGGGGTGCTGCTGTTCACGGTCCGCCGCGAGGTGCGCGGCGCCTACCAAACGCTGTTCGCGCGCGGGTTGGTCGCCAAGACGTACCTCGCGCGGGCCGGCGTCGACCCCTCGCTGGCTTTCCCCCGGGTGGTGCGAAACCGGATCGTCAAGCGCCGCGGCGTTTTACAGGCGGCCTGCGAGCCGGGTGTGCCCAACGCGGAGACGCTGGTAGAGCGCGTCTCGCCGGACGGCCTGTACCGGCTCACCCCACGCACCGGGCGCACCCATCAGCTGCGGGTGCACATGGCCTCGCTGGGTCTGCCGATCGAGGGCGATCCGTTGTATCCCAACGTGATCGACGTGCCCCCGGACGACTTCAGCGCGCCGCTGCGGCTGCTCGCCCAGCGCATCGAGTTCGACGATCCGGTCACCGGCGTACGCCGGGAGTTCGTCAGCCGGCGGCCCGGCCCTGACCACCCCGACGACGAACCGCTGCGCTGCTGACCGCGTGAACAACGCGGGACCGGGTAGCCCGCGGTCATGGAGATCACCGTCACCTTCGTGGGCAACGCCACGACGCTGATCGGCGCCGGCGGGCTCACGCTGTTGACCGATCCGAACTTCCTGCACCGCGGCCAGCACGCCTATCTGGGCTACGGGTTGGTGTCCAAGCGGCTGCGCGAACCGGCGCTGAGCGTCGACGAGCTTCCGCCGGTGGACGCGGTGGTGCTCTCCCATATGCACGGCGACCACTGGGACCGGGTGTCGCAGCAGGGCCTCGATCACCAGCTGCCGATCATCACCACCCCGCACGCGGCAAAGCGGCTGCACCACCGTGGCTTCGGCCACGCGCTTGGCCTGTCGACGTGGCAGCGACACACAATCACCAAGGGCGGCAACACGATTCACATCACCTCACTGCCCGGACGCCACGCGCCGCTGTGGACCCATCGGCTGCTGCCGCCGGTGATGGGCACCATGCTGGAATTCGTGTCGGCCGACCGCTCGGTGCGCCGGCTCTACGTTTCCGGCGACACCCTGCTCGTCGAGGAGCTCGACGAGATTCCCGTGCGCTTCGACTCGATCGACGCGGGCGTGCTGCACCTGGGCGGCACGCGGCTGCCGGCCGGCGGGCGGCTCCCGTTCGGGCTGACGGTGACCATGGACGGCCGCCAGGGTGCGGAGCTGGTGGCAAAGCTGTCGCTGCCCAAAACGATCCCCGTCCACTTCGACGACTACAGCGTGTTTGCCTCCCCGCTGGGGGACTTCGTCACGGAGATGAAGCGCCGCGGCATGGGCGATCGAATCATCGAATTGGACCGCGGTGCAACAGTGACCGTGTGACTGGCGCCGGGCCGCCCAGCTGCTGATTTACTTCGCTGGCTAACCTCGTCGGTATATCGTTCGTCTCGTCCGGTACTCGAACGAAAGGTGATCGGGGGGCCACCCGTGAGGCGTCGACGTGCATTGTTTCAGCGCAGGTCACGGTGTGGTCAGCGCGACTTTGCTGGTTCGTTGCCCGCATACGGAATGTGAGATGTCATGGATCTTCTAGCGCTGCCGCCCGAGGTCACCTCGGTGCTCATCCACTCCGGACCCGGAGCCGGCTCGCTGCTCGAAGCGTCCGCCGCCTGGCAGCGCCTGACCACTGAACTGGAGAACTCGGCAAGCGTCTACACTTCGGCGTTGTCGACCCTCAGCGAGTCGTGGAAGGGTCCCTCCTCGGCGGCGATGGTCGAGGCCGTCCAGCCCTACGTCACCTGGCTGCGGAACACCGCCCAGCAGTCCCAGCAGCTGGCCGAGTCGACCCAGGCCGCCGCGGCGGCGTTCAACTCCGCGCAAGCCAGCGTGGTGCAGCCCGCGGCGGTCGCCGCCAACAGGACGCGGCTGGCGCAGCTGATCGCCACCAACGCGTTCGGCCGCAACCTGCCGGCCATCGCGGCAGCCGAAGACCAATACCAGGCCATGTGGGCGACCAACTCCGCGGCGCTGAGCCGCTACCAGGCGGCGACGACGCAGGCGCTCGACCTCCAGCAGTTCCTGTCGCCGCCCGCGATCACCGATGCCGCGGGGACGGCGGCGCAGGCCACCGCCACGTCCGCGGCCGCCGCCACCCCGGCGCAGTCGGCGATCGGGGATTTGTTGAACGCGCTCAACAGCCCGTTCGGCTTCGACCCCAACGTCGGGTGGTTCGGGCTGGCCAACACCTGGGGGAACCAGTTCATCTCGTCCGGGTTCCCCATCAACCTGCTCAGCTACGTCGCGCAGAGCACCTCGGCCCAGGCGCTGCAGAGCGTGGGCGGCGACATCGGCCAGGGCCTGTCGGAGGGCGAGTCGGCGCTGGGGGCGGCGGGGGCCGAACTGTCCGGCGCGATCCGGGGCATCGGGTCGGCTGCGCCCACCGCGCAGCTGGCCGCGGGGGTGTCGATAGGCAAGCTGACCGCGCCGCCCGCGGTGGTGGGGCTGCTCCCGGCCTCGCAAACCCCGGTCCAACTCGCCTCGGCCGCCTCGCCGCTCGACGGCGCCGACGCCGGGTTCCCGATGCTGCCGCCGTTGATGCCGCCGCCCATCTCGGCGGGAAGTGGTTGGCGCAAGAGGAAACAACCGACTCCCGAGGAACTCCAGGTTGGCGCGGAGGTCAAGGGGAAAGTGATGCGCCCACCGCCGTCGGCGGGATGAGGGACAAACCGAAATGTCCTGCCGCGTAAGGCAGTTGGAAACTGCCACAGAGTTGGCGGGTTGACACGTCATGGACTTCGGGACGTTGCCGCCAGAGATCAGCTCGGCGCTGATCCACTCCGGACCGGGTGCCGGTTCCCTGATCGAGGCGTCGGCCGCGTGGGAGCGGCTGGGCACTGAGCTGGAGGAGTCGCTGCCGGGCTACGCCTCGGTGCTCTCGTCGGTGACCGAAACCTGGCAGGGCCCGTCCGCGACGGCGATGACGCAGGCCGTCGAGCCCTTCCTGTACTGGTTGCGCACCACCGCGCAGCAGTGCGAGCAGGTCTCGTCCTCGCTCCAGACCGTAGCCGCGGCATTCGAATTGGCTTGCCGGACAGTGGTTTTCCCGGTCCAGGTGACCGCCAACCGGACTCGGTTGGCCCAGCTGATCGCCACCAACTGGCTCGGCACCAACTCCGTGGCCATCGCCGAGACCGACGCCCAGTACGAGGGCATGTGGGTGAACAACTCTGCGGCGATGTACCGCTACGCGGCAACCTCGGCGCAGGCCACGCGGCTGTCCCAGTTCTCGTCGCCCCCCGTGATCGTCAATCCGATCGCGGCGGCCGCGCAGGCCGGCGCCGCGCCCGCCGCCGCGGCCGCCACCCCGGCGCAATCGGCGATCGGGGACTTCCTGACGTCGATCCTCAGCTTCCCCGGCGGCTTCAATCCCCAGAAGGGATGGTTCGGGCTGGCCCAGACCTGGGGGAACCAGTTCATCGCGGGCGGGATTCCCATCAACCTGCTCAGCTATCTGGCGCAGCTGAGTTCGGCGCAGTCGCTGCAAAGCGTGAGCGGGGACATCGGCCAAGGCCTCTCGGAGGGCGAGTCGGCCCTCTCGGCGGCCGGGGCGGATCTGGCCGGCGCGGTGCGGGCCGCCGCATCGGGGGCGGCGCCCGCGGGGGCTTTCGGCGTGGGGGTTTCGATGGGCGGGCTCAAGATGCCGCCGGCCGTCGTCGGCATGCTGGCCGCCGCGAAGACGCCGGTGCAACTGGCCGCCGCGGTGTCCCCGCTGCCGGCAAGCGAATCCGGGTTCCCCTTCATGCCGCCGCCGATGATGCCGCCGGTGACGCCGCGGGACAAGAAGAAGCGCGAGGCGGGCAAATACGACGACATCGAGATCGGGCTGGAGATCAAGGGCACCTTCATGACCCGGCCGCCCTCAGCGGGATGACGCCCCGGGTTCGTCGGACTCGGCGGGCTCGTCCGGGGCGAGGGTGAAGTAGTTCTCCTCCTCCTGCACGAAGTGCAGGCGCAGCAACGCGTACAGCCCGTAAAGGCAGGCGAGCAGGTCGTCGACCTGGTCCGCTCCGATGGAGCCGCAGGCCTGGGCCAGCTCCAGGTGCGCGCCGATCCGGTCCGACAGCCGTTGTATCTCGGCGTGCGTGCGGCTCATGGTGGCGGTGGCCTCACCGGTGCCGAGCGGATTCGCCAGTGCCGGATAGAGCTGGCTTTCCTCGGCGCGTTCGTGCGGCAGGATTCGCTCGACGAGCAGGGCATGGGCGCGGGTGATCGCCTGCAGCGCGGACTCATCCGGCGCCGCGGCCAGCCGGTCGGCGGCGTCGCGCAGCAGCCCGACGGCGTCGCGTAGTTCGTCGTGTTCGGCGTCGAAGCGGCGCAGCATCCGCTCGGTCTCCTCGGGCAGGTCGACCTCGAGGGACGGGTTGCCGCGCAGGGCCCGCAGCGCGTTGACGATCACGGCCACGTCGATGCCCTCCTGCAGCAGCGCGCCGGCGGCCGGCGGCAGCCACCCGAGGGCGGCGACGGCCATCGCGGCCAGCGACAGGCCCATGCCCACGACGGCGCTCTGCACGGCGATGTGCCGCGACCAGCGGGCGATGTCCATCGCGTCCGCCAGCCGCTCCAGCCGGTCGGTGGTCAGCACGATGTCGGCGGCCTCCGAGGAGGCGGTGGCACCGCGGGCGCCCATCGCCACGCCGACGCCTGCCGCGGCCAGCGCGGGGGCGTCGTTCACGCCGTCGCCGACCATCACGGTGACCGCGCGGCCTTGTTCGGCGCGCACGGCGGCGACCTTGTCGGCGGGGCTCTGTTCGGCGTAGACGTCGTCGAGCCCCAGGACGGCCGCGACCTCGCGGGCGGGCTCGGCCCGGTCGCCAGTGAGCATGACCAATCGCCGCAACCCGGCGCCGCGCAACCGGCGCACCGTCCGCGGCGCGTGGCGGCGCAGGGGGTCGCGCAGCAGCACCGCGCCGGCCGGTCGGCCGTCGACGCAGACCCAGGCGATCGCGGCGGTGTCCAGCAGGGCCCGGTTCACCGCGGCGCGGGCCCAATCCGTCGACATATCGCCGGCGAGCTTGCCGACGTAGATCCGCTGCCCCCCGGCGGTGCCGGTGACGCCCCGGCCGGGTTCCTCGACGACGTCGGTGGCCAGCGACAGCCGCAGGCCGCGGCCGAGCGCCTCGGTGACGATCGCCTCGGCGAGCACGTGCGGCGACAGCTGATCGACCGAAGCGGCCAGCCGCAGGATGTCGATGGCGTCGCGCCCCGGCGCGGCCGCGACGTCGACGACGACCGGGCGCCCCATGGTCAGGGTGCCGGTCTTGTCCATCACCAAAGTCGTTGCGTGGCCCAGGTTTTCGAGCGCGGCCCCGCCGCGGACCACCACGCCCCGGCGCGACGCGCGCGACAGCCCCGACACGATCGCCACCGGGGCCGCCAGCAGCAGCGGGCACGGCGTGGCCACCACCAGCACCGCCACCGCCCGCACCGCCGACCCGCTGGCCAGCCACGCCCCGCCGGCCACCGCGAGGGCCAGCGGCAGGAACCACGCGGCGTAGCGGTCGGCCAGCCGGACCACCGGCGCGGTCTGCGCCCCGGCCTCGGCGGCCAGCCGCACGATCTGCGCGTACGTGCTGTCCTCCGCCGTGGCCGTGGCGCGCATCTCGAACGCGCCGCCCGCGTTCACCACCCCGCTGCGCACCGGTTCGCCGACCCCGCGCTCCACCTGTAGCGGCTCGCCGGTCAGCACCGACTCGTCGAGCACCGCCGCCGCGCTCGCGATGCGCCCGTCGACGGGCACCACCTCGCCGGGGCCGACGACCAGCAGGTCGTCGATCGCCACCTCGCCCAGGTCGATTGTGGTCACCGCCGACCCCTCGCGGCGGCGGGCGAACCGCGGGGCGTGTTCGAGCAGGGCCCGCAGGTCGTGCGACGCGCGGCGCTCGGCGGCCGCCTCCAGCGCCCGGCCACCGGCCAGCATCACCGAGATCAGCGCGCCGGCGAGGTATTCGCCGACCAGCAGCGTGCCGACCAGCGACAGCACCGCGATGAGGTCGACCCCGAACCGGCCGTGGCGCAGCGCGGCCAGCACCCACACCGTCGCGGGAACCAGGCCGACCACCGTGCCCGCGATCCAGCACGCGTCGGCGACGTCGCGCGCCCCGGCCAGCCAGGCGATCCCGCCCGCTGCCAACGCGCCGGCGCTCAGCGCCACCAAGACCGCAAATCCCTTGCCGCCCACACCATTCCCTTCGAGCAAACAGGCCATGACCAGCGTGAACCTGCAGCGACGGGTTGACTAGGGCCGGGTGTCACTTCACGGTCACATCTTGGGGCCGGCGATTGCGGTTACCAGTGCCACTCGAATTGAGGACTCAGGTCACTAGAAAGGTCAACCAAGTTCCGGTGAACATTGCTGGCGTGACCGACTTACCTGTCCCGTCGTCCGCGGGTTCGCTTCCGATTTCCACCCTCATCGGCGAGCCGGTGGCCCGCGTGCCCGCCGACGCCACCGTCGCCGACGTCGCCAAGGCCCTGGTGGCCGTCGACGCCGGGGCCGTCGTGGTCGGTGACGACGCCTTGCCCGCCGCGCTGGTGAGCGAGCGCGACATCGTTCGCGTGGTGGCCGCCGGGGACGATCCGGCCACGGTCCCGGCCGCCGACATCGCCAGCACCAAGCTGGTGTGGTGTGACGCCGCGGCGACCGTCGACCAGGTCTCGGCCCGGATGATGGACCACTACATCCGCCACGTCCTGGTGAAGAGCGACGGGGCGCTGGCCGGCATCGTCTCGGCCCGCGACCTGCTCGGCGCCTACAGCGCCGACGGCGCCGATCCCGCGTGAAGCGGCGCCTGGCCGCGCTGGTCGGCGGCGGCCTGGCCGGGTTGACGGGCTGGGACCTGCTGCAACGCCGCCACACCATCCTGCGCAACTACCCGGTCATCGGGCACCTGCGGTTCATCCTCGAAGCCGTCGGCCCGGAGCTGCGCCAGTACATCGTCACCGACAACGACGCCGAGCGCCCTTTCAGCCGGGACCAGCGGCGCTGGGTCTACACGTCCTCGAAGCTGGAGAACCGGTACTTCGGGTTCGGCACCGACAACGACCTGGAACGGGTGCACAACTACCCGGTCATCAAGCACGCGGCGTTCCCCGTGCCCACCCCGGACGGCGAACCCGCACACCCCGACCCGGGCGTGCCGCTGCCGGCGGCCAAGGTGCTCGGCGGCGCGCGGGGCCGGGCCCGGGCCTTCCGGCCCTCCTCCCTGGTCAACGTCTCGGCGATGAGCTTCGGCTCGCTGTCCGGCGCGGCCGTCACCGCGCTGAACAAGGGCGCGGCCCTGGCGGGCGCGCTGCACACCACCGGCGAGGGCGGGGTGTCCCCGTACCACCTCAACGGCGGCGACCTCGTCTGGCAGATCGGCACCGGCTACTTCGGCTGCCGCGACGACGACGGCGGCTTCAGCCTGCCCCGCCTGATCGACCGGGTGGCGGCCACGCCGTCCATCCGGGCCATCGAGATCAAGCTGAGCCAGGGCGCCAAGCCCGGCCTGGGCGGCATGCTGCCCGGCGCCAAGGTCACCCCCGAGATCGCCGCGATCCGCGGCGTCCCGGCCGGGGTGGACTGCAAGAGCCCCGCCGGGCACTCCGCGTTCCGCGACGTCGACGGGCTGCTCGAGCTGGTGGAGACCATCGCCGCCGAGACCGGCCTGCCGGTCGGGATCAAGTCGGCCGTCGGGGAGGACGCGTTCTGGCCGCAGCTGGCCGACCGGATGGCCCGCACCGGCCGGGGAGTCGACTTCGTCACCGTCGACGGCGGCGAGGGCGGCACCGGCGCGGCCCCGCTGGTCTTCAGCGACCACGTGGCGCTGCCCTTCAAGTGGGCGTTCCCGCGCGTCTACCGCGCCTTCGCCGAGGCCGGCCTGCACCACGACGTGGTGTTCATCGGCTCGGGAAAGCTGGGCATCCCCGAGAACGCCCTGCTGGCCCTGGCGGCCGGCTGCGACATGATCAACGTCGCGCGGACCGCCATGTTCTCCATCGGTTGCATCCAGGCGCAGCGCTGCCACACCGGCCGCTGCCCCTCCGGCGTCGCGACCCAGTCGGCGTGGCTGCAGCACGGCCTGGACCCGGCGCTGAAATCGGTGCGGTGCGCCAACTACCTGGCCACCCTGCGCTTCGAGCTGGTCTGCCTGGCCCGCGCCTGCGGGCACGTCCACCCCGCCCTGGTGCCGCTGGAGGCGATCGAGCTGCTCGACGTGGATCTGAAGACGGTGCGGGCCGACGAGCTGCTCGGCTATGAGCCCGGCTGGGGCGTGCCCGGCCCGGCCGACGTCGCGGCGATCACGGAACTCATGGCCCGCGGTTAACAGGCCCCGGCGGCTAGCTCGCGGCGGCGGTCTCGGTGCGGGACTCCATCATGCGGTTGCGAACGATGTGTTCGACGAGGATCGGAACGAAGGCCTGCACCGGTGCGTCGACGAATTGCTGAGCGGCCTCCTCGCACCACCGCAGGATCTGGGCGGTGCGCTCGGGGTCATCGCGACCCTCGTGGCGGGCCAGCTTGTCCGCGACGTCGGCAACCGACTTCGACACCGCGGGAACGCCCGCCGGGGCCTCGCCGGCCTCGGTAATTGCGCGCGCCTCGTCCAGCGCTCGCCGGGCGGCCTGCTCGCTGCTGTCCGGCCGGATGACGTGCAGGGTGAGGTGACCGCCGTCGGCGCCGATCAGGATGACGCTGGCCGGCTCGTCGCTCGTGAACCCCAGCAATTCGACGGTGTGGCCGGCGATTTCACATAGGGAAGGCGTCTCGTCCCAGCCATTGCGGCGGTACCCGATCATGACGACCTGACCGAGCCGGTCGGACACCGCCGCCACCAAGTCCGGCAACTCCTCGGCCAAGTGCCTGGACCGCGGCCACCAGGCCCCGTCGATGTGCTCCGATGCAGCCCGATAAGGCTTGAGCTGCAACCGATTTTCGCGCTCCATCCCATCCACCTAACACTCACTTGGACGCTGACTCGGTAGCAACCGTACGGCCATCCCGGCCTTCCCGCGACTTGAGCGTCCAGTCGTCGATCCGTCGCTGCGCGATCTCCGACACGCGGAGGAGCAGGTCGGGAGCAACTGCCGACGCCGAACTCGCCACCCCGGCGGCCAGCAAGCCCTGGCTCCAGGCGAGCGGGCCCACGGGCGTGCAGCCGAACACCTGGCTCAGCCCCGGGGTGCTCACGACCACCGCGAGCGCGCCAAGGGAGCCGACCGTCGTAACCACGACCAGCGGGGCGCGCGAGTCGACAAGAGTCTGGGAGAGTTGCGCGCCGACCAATGCGATCAGCGCGACCGTCGCCGCGCGGCGCGGGGTACCGGTCACGCTGGCCATCGACCAGCCCAGCGTGGCGCCGACCGTGGTGGCCGCACCACGAATCCCGATCGCGCGCCACATCGCCGCCTCGTCGCGGTCGACCGCGGCGGTGCTGGTCTGCGGGCTCACGGCCAGCGCGGCGGCGGGCAGCGCGTCGGTGAGCATGTTGATCAGCAGCATCTGGCGGGTGTTGAGCACCGAGTGCCCCGTCAGGACGGTGGTGATGAGCGCGAAGCACACCTCGCCGAGGTTGCCGCCCAGCAGCATCGACACCGCCGACTGCACTCGTCGCCACAGCTGGTGGCCCTCGTCGAGGGCGTCGAGCAGCGCCTCGATCCGCTCGTCGAGCAGCACCACGTCGGCCGCGGTGCGGGCAGCATCGCTGCCACGGGCCGCCACCCCGATGCCCACGGTGGCGGCCCGGATCGCGGCGGCATCGTTGACGCCGTCGCCCACCATCGCCGTCACCAGGCCGGCTCGCTCCAGCGTTTGGACCACGTCGATCTTGTGTTCCGGCGTCATCCGCGCGAAGACCAGCCGCGACCCGACCGCCACGGCCCGCTGGCCCGCGGACAGGGCCTCCCAATCGCTGCCGGTGATCACCTGCTCGGCGGTGACTTCGATACCCAACTCCCGGGCGATCACGGCCGCGGTCGCCGGGTGGTCGCCGGTGATCAGCCGTACGCCGATGTCCCGCTCGGCGAGTTCCTTGAGCAGCGCCCGGGCCGCGGGCCGGGGGGTATCGGCCAAGCCGAGCAGACCCATCGGGGTGAGCCCCGAGGTGCACAGGCTCTCGAGATAGCTGGGATCCGCTGCCGCGGCCGCGGCCTCGGCCGGACCGAGTTGGCGTTCGGCGACCGCCAGCACCCTGAGCCCGTTGGCCGCCATCTCGTCGATCTGTTCCGCCAGCGGTTCGTCGTCGTGCCGCAACGCCGACGAGAGCGCCTCGGGGGATCCCTTGATGGTCAGCCGGGTGCCCACGAGCGCGGCCGCGAACGGGCGACCGGACTGGAACGGCAGGAACGCGTCGCGGGTCAGCCGCTGCGGGCGCGAGCCGTCTCCGCGAATTTCCGGATCGCCCGCGGCCCGGTGGATCGCGTCGTCGGTGGCGTGGTCGACGCGGTGGGTGTGCCTGGCATAGCTGGTGCTCAGCGCCGCATCCAGGACCTCGCCGGGGGTGAATCCCGCCATCGGATGAACGGTCTTGACCTTCAGCCGATTTTCGCTCAGCGTTCCGGTTTTGTCGAAGCACACGACGTTCAGCCGGGCCAACGCCTCGATCGAATGGGGATTACGGATCAGCACCGATTGCTCGGTGAGCCGGCGCGCGGCGGCCAGCTGAGCCAGCGTCGCCACGAGCGGCAGGCCCTCCGGGATGGCCGCGACGATCAGCGTGACCGCACTGGACACCGCTTCGCGCAACGGGGTGCCGCGCGACACGCTGAGCAGTCCCACCAGGCTTCCGCTGGCCACGCTGAACGGCAAGGCCCGACGGGTGATGTGCCGCAGCTGCCGCTGCAGGCCGATCTCCTGGAGTTTCCTCGGCGCCATCGCCAGCGCGCGGCGCATCTCCGATCGCGAGCCGACGGCGGTGACCACGGCCACCGCCGTGCCCGCAACCACCGTGGTGCCGGCGTAGAGCATGCAGGTCCGTTCGGCCAGCGGGGCGCCCGGCGTGGGTTCGGTCTGCTTCGCCACCGGCAGCGATTCACCGGTCAGCGTCGACTCGTCGACCTCCACATTCAGGGCGTGCAGCAATCGGGCGTCCGCGGGGACGACCTCGTCGGCGTGGACCTCGATGATGTCGCCGGGCCGCAGCCGCTTGGTCGGCACCTTCTCGCGGCGGTGTGCATCGAGGGGGCCCACGCGCCGACGGGCGGGCGGATCCTGCACGGCCAGCAGGCGATTCAGCGTGCGTTCGGCGTGCAGCTGCTGTTCGGCCGACAACGCGGCGTTGACCAGCAGGACGCTGCCCACCAGGACCGCATCCAGCGCCGATCCCAGCAACGCGCTGGCCACCGCGCCGGTGGCCAGCAGCGGGGTGATGGGGTCCGCCAGATCGCCGCGCATCTCGTCGGCGAAATCGCGAACGAGTCCCCACGACGCCACGCTCGTGTCGTGCAGCACGCGAACCGGCGGCAGCCGCTGCCACCGGGCGGCTGTCTCCTCGTGGTGTTCGTCGGAAGGGCGGGGCAACAACCGCTGCACCTCGGCAACCGGCAACGCGTGCCACTCGTGGCTGGTTTCGGGTTCGGGCAGCGGATCCCCGAGAACCTTTGCGGCTGAACGGTATCCGAACCACAGGCTGGCGACCATGCCGACATTGACCGACGCCGAGCTGCGCCCGGGCACACCGGGAATCAGCATCAGTGCACCGATCGTCGACGCCGATGCCGACAACCGGACGGCGTTCTCGGTCGCGGCGCGCGCGGCGGGCAGCGCGTGCAACACCCGCCAGGCGCCGGCCAGGTCTTTGGCGATCACGTCGGCGGCCCAGGGCGGCGAATGCCCGTCCCGGAGCAGGCCGATGGTGACGTCGGACCGGTGCGAGGCCCGCATCCCCGACGTGGTCAACAGCGCCACGGTGGCGCCGCCGGCCTTCAGTTCCGCGACCGCCGCCGCTACCGCGTGGTCGATGGAGCCATCTGCGGGATAGAGTTGGTCGAAACCTTGTGCCAGAGAACGCAATCCGTCGTCATCGAGGGAGTAGACCCGTGGCCGCGACCGCCGCGCCTCGGTGAGCACCGCCGCCGCTAACGGATCGCGAACCGGGCTGACCAGTGCCTCACCGGCGCCGCCGGCTCCGGGGATCTCGGCCAACTGGTGCCAGCCCGGCCCCAGGCCGTCGCTGTCGAGTGCGGCCCGCACCGCTTCCCAGGCCTGGGAGCGTGCCGAATTATCCACTCCAAGAACGCGGCTGACCATCAAATCATCGGTGTACAGCGCGCGCGGATCGATCATGATCGCATCGATCCGGTCGAGCGTCCGCAAGACGCGGGGGTGCAGCACCAGCGCGTCGTGACCGACGCTCAGGCCGCGACTCATCGTGGCGCCGAAGGCCTCCCGCACGGTGCGCAACGGCTTCGGGACGGCGGCCAGCGCGGCGGCACCGGCGGTGTCGGGATTGCGTGACAACAGGCCCACCGCGGCGGCGGCACCGATGCCCGCCAGGCCGATGCGGTTGGCATAGCGTTCCGCGGGCCCGTCCGGCGCGGGCGTGCCGGTGACAGGCTTCGCCGCCGCATCGTGTGGCGCCGGCAGGCCGGCCAGCTCGGGTTCGTGCCGAAACCACATCAGCCGCCCGTTCCACGCCTCGGCCGCCAGCATCGTGCGGGTGGCGGCCTCCGCCGCCGCTGCCGTGGGTGAGAGGGTCAGCGCCGCGGTGGCGGCGTTGACGACACCGAACAACAGGTCGGCGCCCTCCGGCCCCAGGCGCCGGTCGAACTCCCGCCGCAGCCGCGGCAGGTGGTCGGCCACCGTCGGCGGCACGGCCACCAGGTCGGGGAGGCGGGGCAGCCGCAGCAGGCTGCCGGTCAGTGAAAGCCCAAGGCCCACAGTGGCCGCCGCGGCCGCCACCATCCGGCCCATCAGTAGCGCGTCGTCGCCGGGCAGGCTGGTCGGATGCTCGCGCGGCGCGCGCGCTCGGTCGCGTGCTTCGGCGTCGGCGACGATGCGGCACAGGTCCGCCGCCGAAGGTCCGCCGGCGTCGACGGTGACCACCAGCCGCGCCAGGATGTGATTCAGGAACGCCTGGCTGACACCCGGCGTCGCACGGACGGCCGCCAGGACATCGGCGGCGATCACCGGGGCGTGTCCGCCGTCGAGACCGCGCACCTCGATCCAGCGCCGCGCGCCGTTGCTGCTCGTGCGCCGCGCCGGCGGGCCGCCCATCGCCTCGATCGCCGCGCCCGCGGCCGCGCGGGTCAGCGCCGGAACGTCCGGCGTGGCGCGGGCCAGCGACCGGCCCACGCCGGCGACGACGCCGCCGCCCAACAGGGCGGTGCCCGCAGCGCTGCCCGTCACGACGGCGGTAGCAGTGACCGCCATCCGGGTGCCCGCCGCAGCAAGCCGCAATGCTCGCGTGATCACTGTGTTCCCATTACCTGACGTTGATTTTCGCCTGACGCGGTTTCGCGCCGGAATGGACGAAACGGGCGGCGCGTCGCTCGATCACGTGGCCGTGGCCGCGGGTGCGGTACGGCTGGCCGAACACGCGCATCGGCTCGCTGTAGAAGAGCTTCTTGGTCACCTCGACGAGCACCAGGTACGCAACGATGAAGACGGCCAGCGCGGCATAGAACTGCCACGGCAGCGGGGTGAATCCCAATTTGCGGCCCAACGGCGTCACGGTGAGGGCGAAGCCGACCACGTCCACCGACATCAGCGTCACCGTCAGCAGTGTGCCGGGCCGGCTGCGCAGGAACGGCACCCTGCGGGTGCGGATCGCGAAAACGATAAACGTCTGGGTGAGAAGGTTTTCCAGGAACCACCCGGTGTGAAACGCCACCTCGCCGGCGTGCAGGATGCCGAGCATGAATCCGAAGGTCAAGAAGTCGAACAGCGAGTTGATGGGCCCGAACGTCAGCATGAACCTGCGGATGAAGGCGACGTTCCAGTGCGCCGGCGCATCGCGTTGCTCCTCATCGACGCGGTCGGTGGGGATCGCCAACTGCGAGGCATCGTAGAGCAGGTTGCCCAGCAGGATCTGGCTGGGCAGCATCGGCAGGAACGGCAGCAGCGCCGAGGCGGCGGCCGCGCTGAACATGTTGCCGAAGTTGCTCGACGTGCCCATCAGCACGTACTTGATCGTGTTGGCGAAGATCCGGCGGCCCTCGGCGACGCCGGTGGCCAGCACGCCCAGGTCCTTTTCCAGCAGCACCACGTCGGCCGCGTCCTTGGCGACGTCGGTGGCGCTGTCTACGGAGATCCCCACGTCCGCGGCGTGCAGGGCCAACGCGTCGTTGACGCCGTCGCCGAGGAAGCCGACCGATCGCCCGTTGCGGCGCAGCGCGGTGATCAGCCGCGCCTTCTGCTCGGGGGAGATGCGCGCGAAGATGGTGTGGTTTTGCGCGGCGTCGACGAACCCGTCGTCGTCGAGGGGTTCCAGCTCGGCGCCGGTGAGAGTGCCCTTGGACGCCAAACCCAGGTCATTGCAGACCTTTTCGGCGACCCGCGGATTGTCGCCGGTGGCGATCTTGAGCTCGATGCCCAGTTCGGCCAGCTGTGCCAGCGACTGGCGCGCCGCGGGTTTGGGTTCGTCGGCGAAGACCAGAAAGCCGGCCAGCGTGAGGTCGTGTTCGTCGTCGGCGGTGAGCTCCGTCAGCTCGGCGGCCGGGCGGGTGGCGACGGCGACCACCCGCCGTCCGGCGGCGAACAAGTCCGCCAGGGTCGCATCCGCGGCCGCCGGCGTCCCGTCGCACCGGTCCAGGACCTGTTCGGGGGCGCCCTTGACGACGAGGAGGCGGTTGCCGTCGTCGTCGACCAACACCGACGTCGCGCGCCGCTCGTGGTCGAACGGCAGCAGCGCGACGCGGCGCACCGCGCCGCCCACCAGTTGCTGTGGCTGCGGGGAGTCCCACAGCGCGGCGTCGAGCGGATTGGCGCTCACCACACCGGATTCCGGGTCGACGTCGGTGGCCAGCAACCCGAGCCGCCGGACCGGCTCGGCCGGCGCACCGGCCGGATCGACCGCGCCGACCAGGCGGATGCGGCCCTCCGTCAGCGTGCCGGTCTTGTCGGTGATCAGGATGTCGATGTCGCC
>NZ_LZJH01000042.1:0-1608 GCF_001666745.1 Mycobacterium sp. E2699
CCTCGGCGGCGTCCCGTAGGACGGGCCACCATAGGCCCACGGGCCGGCCGGCGGCGCGGGCGGCGCTGGCGGCGGGCTCGGGGCGGGCACCTGCGCCTGTGGCGCGGGCTCCCGGTTCACCGGCGCGACGGCGTGCGGGATGGCCGGATGGGTGTCCGACGTCAGCGAAACCACCACCGCCCCCGCCGCCACGGCCGCGATGGCGACCAGGGCGCTGCCGACCAGCATCGGGAAGCTGCGCCGCCGGGGCGCACCGAGGTCGTCGGCTACGTCGTCCACGGCGCTGTAGGCCAGCGCACCCAGGTCGGCGTTGCCGGTGACGTCGAGGTAGGTCGGGCTGAGCGCCCGCGGACTCACCTCGCCGGTGCCCGGGTCCAGCGAGTAGGCCAGGGCGGCCGTCGAGGCCGCGAACAGCGGCGCGTTCGCCGACGCCAGCGCCGCGCCACGGGCCAGCGCCATCTCGGGTTCCTCGGGCACGCTCACGTCCAGCGCGGTCGCCGCCTCGAGCGCGGCCTTGATCGCCGCCACATCGCTCCCGCGGCCCGTCCCACCCCCCACGACGAACAAGCCGTCGGCCTCCGACCCGGGCGCGTCGAGCCCGGCGACCATGCCGGACAGTTCGACCGCGGTGTCCCCCACCAGTTGCCGCCGGTGCAGGTCGACGATCGAACCGTCGGCGACGTCGACCACGGCCAGCGTCGCGCTGTCGGGCTCGACGAACAGCATCGCGACGTGTTCATAGCCGATCGACTGACCGACCGTCTGCGCCAACGCGGCCGCGGCCAGCAACGGGGACACCAGCATCACGCTGCCGACGTCGTGGGCGGCGACCGCCTCGCGCAGCTCGCGCGCCAGCGCGGGATCGGTCCACGTCACGCCCGTCGAGGTCAGCTGATAGCCACCCTCGACCGCGCCTTCCCGGGTGCCGACGATCGCGTCGATCACCCGCGCGGGCGCGCCGGCGTTCGCCGCATCCTGAGCCGGCGCGACCTCGAATTCGTCCTCTTCAACGGTGACACCGTCGGCATCCTGGCCCTCAATGAGCACCAGGCGGACGGCGGTCGGAGCCATCGACACTCCGAGCACGATGTCCACTTTGCGCCTCCAAGGTCCTCTAGAAACTTTCGGAGCCCTCACGAGGGCAACCAAAAACAGACCCCGCCCGAACCGGGTGATACCACGCTACCCCCGTCGGGCCGGACGCGCTTGTGCCAATCGACCCCTGATCGACCCCGAATGATCCAGGTCACAGCGGTTTATTGACGGGTTCGCCGATTCAGTACCCCGGGCTCAGAAAGGGGTTCTGCGAGTTCCCCGGATACTGCGGATACGGCGGAGCCTGGGGCGCCTGCGGAGCCTGGCTCGCCGGGACCGGGACCGGTATCGGCACCGGTAGCAGCGGAACGTGAATCCACTGCGTCGTCATCGGCACCGTCGTCGTCGGGGTGGTCGACGGCGCCTCGGCCGTCGGCGGCGGCGTGGTCGTCGGCGGCGGGGGCGGTGTCGTCGTCATCGCCGTCGTGGTCGGCGGCGGGGTCGGTGACGCCGACGGCGTCGCCGAACGGGGCGGGGTGCTCGACGGGGCGGGGCTTCTCGGAATCCTGCCCG
>NZ_LZJH01000043.1:0-1316 GCF_001666745.1 Mycobacterium sp. E2699
GCGAAAACGATAAACGTCTGGGTGAGAAGGTTTTCCAGGAACCACCCGGTGTGAAACGCCACCTCGCCGGCGTGCAGGATGCCGAGCATGAATCCGAAGGTCAAGAAGTCGAACAGCGAGTTGATGGGCCCGAACGTCAGCATGAACCTGCGGATGAAGGCGACGTTCCAGTGCGCCGGCGCATCGCGTTGCTCCTCATCGACGCGGTCGGTGGGGATCGCCAACTGCGAGGCATCGTAGAGCAGGTTGCCCAGCAGGATCTGGCTGGGCAGCATCGGCAGAAACGGCAAGAACGCCGACGCGGCGGCGGCGCTGAAGGTGTTGCCGAAATTGCTCGATGTGCCCATGAACACGTACTTGATGGTATTGGCGAAAATCCTTCTGCCCGTGGCCACCCCGGTGGCCAGCACCCCCAGGTCCTTTTCCAGCAAGACCACGTCGGCCGCGTCCTTGGCCACGTCGGTGGCGCTGTTGACGGAGATGCCCACGTCCGCGGCGTGCAGGGCCAACGCGTCGTTGACGCCGTCGCCGAGGAAGCCGACCGATCGCCCGTTGCGGCGCAGCGCGGTGATCAGCCGCGCCTTCTGCTCGGGGGAGATGCGCGCGAAGATGGTGTGGTTTTGCGCGGCGTCGACGAACCCGTCGTCGTCGAGGGGTTCCAGCTCGGCGCCGGTGAGAGTGCCCTTGGACGCCAAACCCAGGTCATTGCAGACCTTTTCGGCGACCCGCGGATTGTCGCCGGTGGCGATCTTGAGCTCGATGCCCAGTTCGGCCAGCTGTGCCAGCGACTGGCGCGCCGCGGGTTTGGGTTCGTCGGCGAAGACCAGAAAGCCGGCCAGCGTGAGGTCGTGTTCGTCGTCGGCGGTGAGCTCCGTCAGCTCGGCGGCCGGGCGGGTGGCGACGGCGACCACCCGCCGTCCGGCGGCGAACAAGTCCGCCAGGGTCGCATCCGCGGCCGCCGGCGTCCCGTCGCACCGGTCCAGGACCTGTTCGGGGGCGCCCTTGACGACGAGGAGGCGGTTGCCGTCGTCGTCGACCAACACCGACGTCGCGCGCCGCTCGTGGTCGAACGGCAGCAGCGCGACGCGGCGCACCGCGCCGCCCACCAGTTGCTGTGGCTGCGGGGAGTCCCACAGCGCGGCGTCGAGCGGATTGGCGCTCACCACACCGGATTCCGGGTCGACGTCGGTGGCCAGCAACCCGAGCCGCCGGACCGGCTCGGCCGGCGCACCGGCCGGATCGACCGCGCCGACCAGGCGGATGCGGCCCTCCGTCAGCGTGCCGGTCTTGTCGGTGATCAGGATGTCGATGTCGCC
>NZ_LZJH01000044.1:0-868 GCF_001666745.1 Mycobacterium sp. E2699
CTCAATATGTGGGCGGCGAATTTAGCGGCGAACCGGGAAAAGGCGATCGCCATCCAGTCCCAGGAGGTCTACGACCGCTATATGCACTACCTGACGGGGTGTGAAAACTTCTTCCTGAAGGGCATCAGCAACGTCGGCCAGTTCACGCTGGCCAAGTAAGTAGCGCACCGCTGGCCGGGCGCTCCCAGGCGCCCGGCTACTTCTCGCAGGTGAATTGGTTGACGTCGGTGTAGCCCTCGCGGAACAGCTTGGCGCAGCCGGTGAGGTACTTCATGTACCGGTCGTAGACCTCTTGGGACTGGATGGCGAGCGCCGTCTCCTTGTTCGCCTCGAGGGCCGCGGGCGCCAATTTCAGAATGTCTTCCTGCGCCGGCAACTGCCCGCCGGGAAAGATCTGGGTGTAGATGAATCGCGTGAACCGCACGTCGCTCATGGTCAGCGAGACGCCGAGCTCGTGCAGCTGTTTTTGGGAATGCGCGAGAATCGTGTGCAGCAGCATGCTGCCGTCGGCCGGCAGCACTTCGTAGGCCATCTTGAAGAAGCGGCCCCAGCGCTGCCGCCCGAAATGCTCGAAAGCGCCGATGGAGACGATGCGGTCGACCGGCTCGTGGAACTTCTCCCAGCCCTCCAGGAGCACTTGGCGGCCGCGGTGGGTGTCCATCTCGTCGAACATCTTCTGCACGTGGGCGGCCTGATTCTCCGACAGCGTCAGGCCCACGACGTTCACGTCGTACTTCTCGATGGCGCGCCTCATGGTGGCGCCCCAGCCACACCCGATGTCCAGCAGCGTCATGCCCGGCTCGAGGTTGAGCTTGCTCAGCGACAGGTCGATCTTGGCGATTTGGGCTTCCTCGAGCGTCATGTCGTC